>JAFSRR010000104.1 GCA_017446025.1 Bacteroidales bacterium
GACCTCCTGCTCCCAAAGCAGGTGCGCTAACCAACTGTGCTACACCCCGCCTGAATGTAACGCTCTGCGAGCAATTGCGGCGCAAAGATACAATTATTATTCGAAATAGCTCGAACCGTCGAAACAGTGTGTGCAGAGGTCTTCCTTGGGCAGCCCAATCGACTTGACCAGATTGTCCAGGGTGCTGAACTTGAGCGACGTGATGCCGAACTGTGAGCGGATGGCCTCGACCAGTTTGTTGTAGCGCTCGCTGCCATGGCAGGCGTAATCTTCAAGATGGGCGTTGGGATCGCCTTCCATCTCCTGTATCTTGCGCCGGGTGATCAGCTCCAGATCGCTCTTCGAAGCGGTGAATTTCAGGAAGGGGCAGGAATAGAGCAGCGGCGGGCAGCCGATACGCATGTGCACTTCCTTGGCACCGTAGCGGTAGAGCACCGAGACATTGTCCTTGAGCTGGGTGCCGCGCACGATGGAGTCGTCGGTGAATACGATTCTCTTGCCGTTGAGCAGTGAATGGTTGGGCATGAGTTTCATCTTGGCCACCAGGCTGCGGCGCTGCTGGTCGCTGGGGGTGAAGCTGCGCGGCCAGGTCGGCGTGTATTTGATGATGGAACGGCGGTAGGGACGTCCTTTGGTCTCGGCATAGCCCAGGCCCACACCGATACCGGAGTCGGGAATGCCCGAGATGATATCCACATCGACATCGTCACCTTTGGCCATGCCCATGCCGCATTTGTAGCGGGCGGTATCGACATTGACCCCTTCGTAGTCGGAGACGGGGTAGCCGTAATACACCCACATGAAGGCGCATACCTGTTTGCGGGGACCGGGCCGGCGCAATTGCTGCATGCTGTCGGCCGTCAGGAGCACGATTTCACCGGCACCGACATTGTAGCAGAGCTCGAAATCGAGGTTGGGGAAGGCGCAAGGCTCGCTGGAAACGGCGTAGGCACCGTCTTTCTTGCCCAATACCACCGGGGTGCGGCCGAATTTGTCGCGAGCCACGATGATGCCTTTTTCGGTGAGCAGCAGCAGCGAGCAGGAGCCTTTCACCTTGCGGTAGACATTTTCGATGCCATCGACAAAGTCCTTGCCTTCGGCAATGAGCAGCGCGATGAGCTCGGTGGGGTTGGTGTCGCCCGAACTGAGCTCGGCAAAGTGATGGCCCTTGTCGAGCATTTCCTTTTCCAGGTCCTTGAGGTTGTTGATGCAGGCCACTGTGACCGTGGCGAACTGCCCCAGGTGGGAATTGATGATGATGGGCTGGGAGTCTGTGTCGCTGATGACACCGATTCCCGAATTGCCGCAGAATCCGCTGAGGTCTGTTTCAAACTTGGAACGGAAATAGGCGTTCTCCAGGCTGTGGATGGCCCGGGTGAAGCGCCGGTTTTGGGCATCGTAGGAGGCCATGCCGCCCCGGCGGGTGCCAAGATGAGAGTTATAATCGACTCCGTAGAACAAGTCGTTGATGCACGATGTGTTGGAAATGGTTCCGAAAAAACCGCCCATAATTCAGTAGTTGCTTGGGTTATAGTATATATTCCTGCCAGCTCTTGATCTGGATATCGTCCTGGCTGAGCGAGCAGAAGGCTTCGATGAAGGCTGCTGCCAAACGTGCGTTGGTGATGAGTGGGATGTTGTGGTCGATGGCTCCGCGGCGGATTTTGTAGCCGTTGGTCAACTCACGCTTGCTCAGGTTCTTGGGAATGTTGATAATCAGATCGAAAGCATGATTGGCTATCATGTTCATGATTTGGAGAGGATCGTTCATATGGCTCTCATCGGGCCATGAAACTACCTGGGCCTCGATGCCGTGGTCGGAGAGGAATTGCTGGGTACCGCCGGTGGCATAGATCTTGTAGCCGTTGTCGTATAGGGTCTTGCAGGCATCCAGCAGATCGACCTTCGACTTGCTCGTACCCGAGGAGACCATGATGCCTTTCTCTTTGGAAGGCACCTTGAAGCCGGTGGCCAGCATGGCGTTCATCAGCGCTTCGCTGAAATCGTCGCCGATGCAGCCGACCTCGCCCGTCGACGACATGTCGACACCGAGTACCGGGTCGGCCTTGTGCAGGCGCGAGAAGGAGAACTGGGAGGCCTTGACGCCGATCCAGTCGATGTCAAAGGCGTTCTTGTCGGGCCGGTCGAAGGGGGCATCGAGCATGATGCGGGTGGCCGTGTCGATGAAGTTGCGTTTCAGCACCTTGGACACGAAGGGGTAGCTTCTCGAAGCACGCAGGTTGCATTCGATCACCTTCACCTCGTTGTTCTTGGCCAGGTACTGAATATTGAACGGGCCGCTGATATTCAGTTCTTTGGCTATCTGGCGGCTGATCTTCTTGATGCGACGGGCCGTGGCGAAATAAATCTTCTGGGCCGGGAAGCACATGGTGGCATCGCCCGAATGGACACCGGCAAACTCAATGTGCTCGGAGATGGCATATTCGATGATCTCACCGTTGTGAGCCACAGCATCGAATTCGATTTCCTTGGCGTTCTGCAGGAATTTGGACACCACTACGGGATATTCCTTGGATACCTGGGCGGCCATCTTGAGGAAGCTCTCCAGAGCATCGTCGTCGTAGCAGACGTTCATGGCGGCGCCGGAAAGCACATAGGAGGGACGGACCAGTACCGGATAGCCCACCTTGCCGATGAATTCCTTGATATCGTCCAGGCTGGTCAGTTCCTTCCAGGCGGGCTGGTCGATGTGCAGCTGGTCGAGCATGGCCGAGAACTTGTTGCGGTTTTCGGCGCGGTCGATAGACACGGGCGAGGTGCCCAGGATGGGTACAGACTGGCGGTAGAGCTTCATGGCCAGGTTGTTGGGGATCTGGCCGCCCACCGAAACGATGACGCCGCGGGGCTGTTCCAGGTCGATGACGTCCATGACGCGCTCAAAACTCAGTTCGTCGAAGTAGAGCCGGTCGCACATGTCGTAGTCGGTCGATACCGTCTCGGGGTTGTAGTTGATCATGATGGCCTTGTAGCCGAGTTTGCGGGCCGTCTGGATGGCGTTGACCGAGCACCAGTCGAATTCGACGGAACTGCCGATGCGGTAAGCACCGCTTCCCAGGACCACCACCGATTTCTCGTTCTTGTAGAAAGGTATGTCGTGATCCTTGCCGTCGTAGGTCATATACAGGTAGTTGGTCAGTTCGGGGTGTTCCGAAGCGACCGTCTCGATGCGGCGTACCGAAGGCAGGATGCCGTTTTTCTTGCGCAGGCTGCGCACGCGCAACAGCTCTTTTTCCAGGTTGCCTTCGGGATTTTCGGTGAAGCGGGCGATCTGGAAATCGGAGAACCCCAGCCGCTTGGCCTCGGTCAGCACTTCAACGGGCAGCTCCTCGATGCGGTGATACTCAGAGAGTTTCTTGGCATATTCGCAGATGTTTTTCATCTTGCCCAGGAACCAGGGATCGATCTTGGTGAGCTCATAGATGCGCTCGATGCTGTAGCCTCGGTTGAGGGCTTCGGCGATAGCGAAGATGCGCAGGTCGGAGGGGTGGGAAAGTTCGTGCTCGATGTCGTCGAAGACCAGGTCTTCGTTGCCGACAAAGCCGTGCATGCCTTGTCCGATCATGCGCAGGCCCTTCTGGAGGATTTCTTCAAAGGATTTGCCGATAGACATGATCTCGCCCACCGATTTCATCGAGGAACCGATCTCACGGGAGACGCCGGCAAACTTGGTCAGGTCCCAGCGGGGAATCTTGCAGATCATGTAGTCGAGCGAGGGGGCGACATAGGCCGAGTTGGGAGTGCCCATTTCGCCGATCTGGTCGAGCGAGTAGCCCAGGGCCAGCTTGGCGGCCACGAAGGCCAGGGGATAGCCCGTTGCCTTGGAGGCGAGGGCCGAGGAACGGCTCAGACGGGCGTTGACCTCGATGATGCGGTAGTCATCTGTTTCGGCGTTGAAGGCAAACTGGATGTTGCATTCGCCGACGATGCCCAGATGACGGACGCATTTCTTGGACAGATCGACCAGCAGGTCGATTTCCTGCTGGTTGAGCGAGCAGGTGGGGGCGACGACGATGGATTCTCCCGTGTGGATGCCGAGCGGATCGACATTCTCCATATTGGCCACCGTGAAGCAGTGGTCGTTCTTGTCGCGGATAACCTCGAACTCTATTTCTTTCCAGCCTTTGAGGGATTCCTCCACCAGGATTTGCTTGGAGAAGGAGAAGGCCTGCTCGGCCAGGGTGTTGAATTCCTGTTCGTTGGTGCAGATGCCGCTACCCAGACCGCCCAGGGCGTAAGCCGAGCGGATCATGATCGGGAAGCCTATCCGGCGGGCAGCTGCCAATGCGTCTTCCATGGTTTCGACCGCCTGGCTGACAGGGGTCTTGAGCTGCTTTTCGTTGAGTTTTTTGACGAAAAGGTCGCGGTCCTCGGTGTACATGATGGCTTCCACGGAAGTGCCCAGCACTTTGACACCGTATTTTTCAAGGACGCCGGAGGTATGGAGTTCGGTGCCGCAGTTCAGGGCCGTCTGTCCGCCAAACGCCAGAAGGATGCCGTCGGGGCGTTCCTTCTCGATGATTTTCTCGACGAAGTAGCTGTTGACGGGTAAAAAATAGACGGTATCAGCGATACCGTCGGACGTTTGGATAGTTGCAATGTTGGGGTTGACAAGGACCGAACTGATGCCTTCCTCTCTCAGGGCCTTCAGGGCCTGGGAGCCGGAGTAGTCGAATTCACCGGCCTGACCGATTTTCAGGGCGCCGGAGCCTAAGACTAAAACTTTCTTAAGTTCTTGATTCATAGGAGAATATTAGGTTAATGGATAGCCTCGGGATGATGTTGCAAAGGAAATACAAAAAAGCGAATTCTGAAAGCGACGGAACATGTTTTTATCGAGAAAAAAACAAGAAGGATAAATATTCGGATTATATACTTCTGCGGACGGGAAAATATCATTACTTTTGTCCTCCTTTAAAACGAAAAAGCTATGTACAGAACGCATACTTGTGGCGAACTGACCCTCTCTCAGGTGAACACCCGTGTCACCCTGGCCGGATGGGTACAGCGCTTGCGTAAAATGGGCGGCATGACCTTTGTCGATCTGCGCGACAGATACGGCATCACCCAGTTGGTATTCAATCAGGAAACCAGTCCGGCGCTTTGCGACGAGGCCAACCGGATGGGGCGTGAATGGGTCATCAAGGTCGAAGGCCTGGTCGCCGAACGATACAACAAGAACAAGAACATCCCCCCGGGCGACATCGAAATCCTGGTCGACAAACTCCGCGTGCTCAACACTTCTGTCACCCCGCCTTTTACCATCGAGGACGAAAGCGACGGCGGCGACGACCTGCGCATGGTGTACCGCTATCTCGACCTGCGCCGCCCTGTGGTGCGCCGCAACCTGGAACTGCGCCACCGGATGGCCATGGCTATCCGCCATTATCTCGACGCCCAGGGTTTCCTGGAAGTGGAGACGCCGGTCCTGATCAAGTCCACCCCCGAAGGTGCCCGCGACTTTGTGGTGCCTTCCCGCATGAATCCCGGTGAGTTTTATGCCTTGCCGCAGTCGCCCCAGCAGTTCAAGCAGCTGTTGATGGTGTCTGGTTTTGACCGTTATTTCCAGATTGTCAAGTGTTTCCGTGACGAAGACCTGCGTGCCGACCGTCAGCCGGAGTTTACCCAGATCGACTGCGAACTTTCGTTCATCGAACAGGAGGACATCCTGCAGATATTCGAAGGACTCATCAAGTTCCTGTTTCGCGAGATCAAGGGCATCGACTTCAAGGAGCCTTTCCTGCGCATGACGTGGGACGATGCCATGAAGTATTACGGCAGCGACAAACCCGACCTGCGCTTCGGTATGAAATTCGTGGAAATCAAACATCTGACCGAAGGCCGCAACTTCGGCGTCTTCGACCAGGCCGAATATGTGGGCGCCATCTGTGCCCCCGGCTGTGCCGTGTATTCCCGCAAGCAACTTGACGAACTGACCGATTATGTGAAGCGTCCGCAGATCGGCGCCAAGGGTATGGTCTATATCCGTTGCGAGCAGGACGGCAGCTTCAAATCGTCGGTCGACAAGTTCTACACTCAGGACGATCTGAAGGCCATCGCCGCTGCCTGCGAGGCCAAGGTTGGCGACCTGATCCTGATCCTCTGTGGCAAGACCATGCCCACGCGCAAGGCTCTGTGCGAACTGCGTCTGGAAATGGGACGCCGGCTGGGCTATTGCGACAAGAACAAGTTTGCCCCGCTGTGGGTGATCGACTTCCCGATGTTTGAATGGGACGAGGAGACGCAGCGCTTCTATGCCATGCATCATCCGTTTACATCGCCCAAGCAGGCTGATATCCAATATCTTGAATCCGACCCAGGCAGGGTTTGCGCCGATGCCTACGACATGGTCATCAACGGCGTGGAACTGGGCGGCGGCTCGATACGTATCCACGACAGCGCCCTGCAGCACCGCGTGTTCAAGGCCCTGGGCTTCACCGACGAGAAAGCCGAATACCAGTTTGGCTTCCTGATGAACGCCTTCAAGTACGGAGCACCGCCTCACGGCGGTCTGGCCTTCGGTTTCGACCGCATGGTCTCGATGTTTGCCGGCCTGGATTCCATCCGCGACTGCATCGCCTTCCCGAAAAACAACTCGGGCCGCGATGTCATGAGCGGTGCGCCTTCGCTCATCGATGACGAGCAGCTCGACGAACTCTGCCTGAAGATCAACCTGCCTTCCAGCAAGAAATAGCCATGCGCATCGCCGATGTCTGTCGGGCGCTGGAAGAGCTGGCGCCGCTCTCGTGGCAGGAAAGCTACGACAACGCCGGGCTGCAGCTGGGCAATCCTGATTGTGAACTGGAGGGAGGCATCCTGGTCTGCCTCGATGTGAGCCAGGCTGTATTGGAAGAGGCCCTTTCCCTGGGCTGCCGCATGATAGTGTCGCATCATCCGCTCATTTTCCGCGGCCTGAAGCACCTGACCGATGCCACGGCAGTGGAGAAGTGTGTTGCGACGGCCATCCGCAACGATCTGGCCATCTATGCCGCGCACACCAACCTGGATTCGGTGCGCCAGGGCGTGAGTGCCAAGATGTGTGCCAAGCTGGGACTGCAGCCAAGGGGCTTTCTCAGTCCCAAGGATGCGCAAGCCGAGGCCGGTCTGGGCATGCTGGCCGAATTTGACCAGGCACTCACAGAAGAGGAGTTTCTGCAACTGGTCAAACAGACCTTCAGCTGTGCATGTCTTCGCCATTCTGCCTTGACAGGCCGCCCGGTCAAGCGCCTGGCCCTCTGCGGGGGAGCCGGGGCGGAGTTCATCCCCGAGGCGCTGGCTGCCGGAGCGGATGCCTTCCTGACGGCCGATGTGAAATACCATGAGTTCAGCGAGCCCGACGGGCGCTTGCTGCTGGTCGATGCAGGGCACTTTGAGACCGAACAGTACACAAAAGAGATTATTTATGATTTGTTGTCAGAAAAATTTCCTAACTTTGCCGTTCGGATTTCGCAGGCGGAGAAGAACCCCGTGCGCTATTTTAAATGATTAATAATCAAATATTTAATTGATATGGCAACTGAAAATACCAAAGTTGAAGCCAAAGAATTGACCATAGAGGAAAAGCTCAGATCGCTCTACGACCTGCAGGTGATTGTCTCCGAAATCGACAAAATCAAGATCCTGAGAGGTGAATTGCCCTTGGAAGTACAGGACCTGGAAGATGAAATCGCCGGTCTGCAGACCCGTATCGAAAACTTCAAGGCCGAAATCAAGGCCAGCGTCGACGAAGTCAAGACGCGCAAGAGCGACATCGAAAATGCCAAATCGTTGATTGAGAAATACAAATCACAGCAGGACAATGTCCGCAACAACCGTGAATTCGATTTTCTGAACAAGGAAATCGAATACCAGGGCCTTGAAATCGAATTCGCCGAGAAGAAGATCAAGGAAGCCCAGTTTGCCGAGAAGACCAAGACCGAAGAACTGGCTGCTGCCCAGGCTGACATGGAAGAACGCCAGAAGGACCTGGATGTCAAGAAAGCCGAGCTGGAAGACATCATCTCCGAGACTCGCACCCAGGAAGAGCATCTGCGCGAAAGAGCCGCTGCCCTGGAAGAGAACATTGACGCCCGTCTGCTGACCGCCTTCAAGCGCATCCGCAAGAACGCCCGCAACGGTCTGGCTGTCGTCACTGTCGATCGTGATGCCTGCAGCGGTTGCTACAACAAGATTCCGCCCCAGCGCCAGATGGACATCCGCATGCGCAAGAAAGTCATCGTCTGCGAGTATTGCGGCCGCATCATGGTCGATCCCGAACTGGCCAAGAGCGAAGCTTCGAACGTTGCCGAATAAGCACATCGCTTCCTATATAATAACAAAGGCGTTCCTCATGTTGAGGGACGCCTTGTGTTTTATGACAACTCGGAAAAATCGGGGATCTGTTCCAGATAACGGCTTTGCTGCCTTTCATAGTCCATCAGGCAGCAGTAGTGTCTCAAACCGTTGCTCACTATGAGCAGGCGGGCTTTCAGCACCCAGTCATAGCGCAGGATCTGCTGGAAGACTTTTTCGGTGATTTCGACCGTGGGAGCTTTGTATTCGCAGATGACCAGGGGCTGAAGACCGGCATCGAAGACCACTGTGTCGCAGCGTCGCTGCTGTCCGTTGAGCCTGATGCGGTATTCGTTGGCCAGGCGTGAGGCAGGGTAGTGTTTCTCCTGTGTCAGATAGTGGCAAAAGTGCTGCCGCACCCATTCTTCGGGGGTGAGGGCCACATAGCGCCGCCGGTAGGGATCGAATATCTGCTGCCCCGAGCCGCTGTCCTTGATTTTACAATCGAATGTCGGCAGATTTAATGCAAACATTTTGTATCTTTGTCTTCGTCGTAAGCAATAACAAAAATACGACAATTGGGACGCAGAAGCAACACAGGATGGCAAAAAAAGAAGGATTGGGCTACAGTGAGGTCTGGCAACAGATCAGCCAGGGACAATACAGCCCGCTGTATTTCCTGATGGGCGAAGAACCCTATTTCATCGATCAACTGACCGACTACCTGCTCACGCATATCCTCGACGAGACAGCGCGGGAATTCGACCAGCAGGTGTTCTACGGCAAGGATTTCGAGAAAGATGCCGCTCCCATCCTGACGATGGCCCGTCGTTATCCCATGCTGGGGAAATACCTGGTCATCGCCGTCAAGGAGGCCCAGCTTATCACGAATCTAGAGGAAGAACTTGCCGTCTATCTGCAAAATCCAACGCCGACTACCATCTTGATTATCAATTATAAAGATAAGAAATTGGATGGTCGCCGCAAGCTGGCCGGAGTGCTTTCGCATACGGGTATCGTTTTTGAATCCAAGAAGCTTTACGACAACGAGATTCCTGCCTGGATCGCCCAACTGGCCGCCCAGCGCAACCTGAAGATCGACGACAAGGCCTGCCAGATGCTCTCCGAGTTTCTGGGTACCGATCTGGGTCGCATCGCCAGCGAAGTGGGCAAACTGGAGGTGGTGGTGCCCGCCGGTGGCACGGTAACGGCTGAGGTGGTGGAGAAAAACATCGGCATCAGCAAGGATTACAACAATTTCGAATTGCTGAATGCTTTGAAAACCAAAGATATGGCCAAAGCCCAAAAGATTGCCTGGTACTATGCCCGCAACCCAAAGGACCATGCCATACAACTGACCACGGTCATCTTGTTCGACTACTTCTCCAAACTGCTGGTCTATCACTATCTGGCCGACAAGAATCCCAGCAATGTCATGTCGCAGTTGGGCGTGAACTACCGGTCAGCGGCCGAATTCCAGGAGGCGTCGCGCTATTATTCGCCCCGTCAGGTGTTGAACAACCTCTCGCTGATCCGTGAATACGATGCCCGCTCCAAAGGTTTCGGCCAGCCAGCCGTTGCCGACGGAGAACTGTTGCGCGAACTCCTGTGCCTTCTGATGGCCTGATGTATTCAACCAATCCAGTATAATAAAAAGACCCGCTCAATGATCTGAACGGGTCTTTTTGATGTATATGGAGGCAGGGGGTCAATCCATCTCCAAATCCTGGTCGAAGATCTCGTGCCAGGGCAGGCCGTTTTCAGCCATGGCCTTGAGGAAGGGATCCGGATCGAATTCCTCTACATTGAACACTCCAGGCTTGCGCCACAGTCCCTTCATGAACATCATGGCACCGCACATGGCCGGTACACCGGTCGTGTAGCTGACTCCCTGGGCGCCTGTCTCGAGATAGGCCTCGTGGTGGCTGCAGTTCTGATAGACATAGTAGGTGCGCTCCTTGCCGTCCTTCAAGCCGCGGATACGGCAGCCGATAGAGGTCTGGCCGGTATAGTTGGCCCCCAGGTCGCCGGGATTGGGCAGCACGGCTTTCAGGAACTGGATGGGGATGATTTCCACACCATTGTACATGACGGGATCGATGCGGGCCATGCCGATGTTCTGGATGACGCGCAGATGGGTCAGGTATTCCTGTCCGAAAGTCATCCAGAAACGGGCCCGCTTGATGGTCGGGAAATTCTTGACCAGTGATTCCAGCTCTTCGTGCCAGATGAGGTAGGATTCCTTGGGACCGACCTCCGGATAGTGCAGGGTCTTGTGGATGGCATGGGGCTCGGTCATGATCCATTGGCCGTTTTCGTAGTATTTGCCTTTCTGGGTGACCTCGCGGATGTTGATCTCGGGGTTGAAGTTGGTGGCAAATGCCTTGCCGTGGTCGCCGGCATTGCAATCGACGATGTCGAGGTACTGGATTTCGTCGAAATGGTGCTTGGCGGCGTAGGCTGTCCAGACGCTGGTGACACCCGGGTCGAAGCCGCAGCCCAGGATAGCCGTCAGTCCGGCATCCTTGAAGCGCTGCTGGTAGGCCCATTGCCAGGAATATTCGAAATGGGCTTCTTCCTTGGGCTCATAGTTGGCTGTGTCCAGATAGTGGCAGCCGCAGGCCAGGCAGGCTTCCATGATGCTCAGGTCCTGGTAGGGCAGTGCCACGTTGATGACCAGCTCGGGCCGGTGTTTGTTGAACAATGCTTTCAACTGTTCCACATCGTCGGCATCGACCTGGTCGGTGACGATGTTTTTGGCACCGATGGAGGCGGCCAGGGCATCGCATTTTGACTTGGTGCGGCTGGCAATGACTATCTGTTCGAAAACTTCGGGATGCTGAGCCAGTTTGTAGGCTACGACGCTGCCGACACCGCCGGCTCCGATCATAAGGACTTTACCCATGGATAATGCTTTTAAATGATGGTTTGAAATGTTTTATCTATCTGTTTCTCTTTGCAATACCAATGCTGTGCGCGGGGGCAGGTAGAGCTTGATCCATCCCAGATGGGGATAGAGCGGATCTTCCTGCGTGAAGTGCCGCACCTTGTCGTCGATGAGGTTGAAACCGCCAAAGGCCGGATCGTCCGAATCGAGCACCGTCCTGTAGCAACCCGGTTCGGTGAGTATGCCATAGTCGGAATAAGACTGGAAGGGGTGCAGGTTGAAGACGAACAGCAGATTGCCGCGCTGGAAAGCCAGGATCTGGTCGCCGTCGTTCAGACAGCGCTGGAGGGGCGGCTGTTGCAGGAAATGCCCTGTCTGGCGGATGAGATGGATCATGGCCTGGTCGAAAGCCTGCAATTCGTGATACTTCAGGTCACGGTTGTCGGTCAGGCTCCACTGCCGGCGGGCGTATTTGTACGACCAGCCGTTGCCTTCGCGGGGGAAGTCGATCCATTCCGGGTGACCGAATTCGTTGCCCATGAAGTTGAGGTAGCCGCCGTTGACGGTCGATGCCGTGAGCAGGCGGATGATCTTGTGCAGGGCCATGCCGCGTTCGACGGCCGCATGGTGGTCGTCCTTGTTCATGTGCCAGTACATGTCGGCATCTATCAGACGGAAGATGATGGTCTTGTCTCCGACCAGGGCCTGGTCGTGGCTCTCGGCATAGCTGATGGTCTTCTCGTCGGCCCGGCGGTTGGTCAGTTCCCACCAGATGGCGCCTGGTTTCCACTGTTCGTCGGGTTGTTCCTTGATGAGCTTGATCCAGAAGTCGGGGATGCCCATGGCCAGGCGGTAGTCGAAGCCGATGCCGCCGTCCTTGAAGGGCCGGGCCAGACCGGGCATGCCGCTCATCTCCTCGGCGATGGTGATGGCCCGGGGATTGACCTGATGGATGAGCTTGTTTGCCAGGGTAAGGTAGCAGATGGCATCGCCGTCCTGATTGAGGTTGTAGTAGCCGTCGTAGCTGCCGAACGATTCGCCCAGGCCGTGGCTGCGGTAGATCATCGACGTGACGCCGTCGAAGCGGAAGCCGTCGAAATGGAACTCGTCGAGCCAGTATTTGCAGTTGGACAGCAAAAAGTGCAGCACCTCGTTGCGCTGGTAGTTGAAGCAGAGCGAATCCCAGGCGGGATGTTCGCGCCGGCTGGTGTCGCTGTGGAAATACAGATCGGGGCTGCCGTCGAGCAGTCCGAGCCCCTCCACGGTGTTCTTGACGGCATGGGAGTGGACCAGGTCCATGATGACCGACAGTCCCAGGCTGTGGGCCTCGTCGATGAGCTGCTTGAGCTCTTCGGGCGTGCCGAAGCGGGAGGAGGGGGCGAAGAAACTGGAGACATGATAGCCGAACGATCCGTAATAGGGATGTTCCTGGATGGCCATGATCTGGATGGCGTTGTAGCCGTCGGCCGCGATGCGCGGCAACACCAGTCGGCGGAATTCGTCGTAGGTGCCGACTCTTTGCTCTTCGGTGGCCATGCCGATATGGCATTCATAGATGAGCAGCGGTTCGTCCTTGGGGCGCAGGCGGCGTTTCTTGCCGAAACGGTAGGGCTGTTCCGGGGCCCAGACCTGGGCCGAGAAAACATGTGTCTGATTGTCCTGTACCACGCGGGTGGCCCAGGCGGGGATCCTTTCGCCGCAACCGCCTTCCCATTTGACCAGCATCTTGTAGTGCTGTCCGTGCTGCATGGCCCCGGGCTTGAGCTTTACTTCCCAGACGCCGTTGCCGATGCTGTGGAGCGCATACTCATCGCTTTCCTGCCATTGGTTGAAGTCGCCGACAAGGGCGATGGCCGTGGCATGGGGCGCCCACTCGCGGAACACCCAGCCCTGGCCGGTACGGTGCAGGCCGAAATACAGATAGCCGTTGGCCATGTCGGAAAGCGTCTTGTCGCCGCAGAGTTCTTTCTCCTTCTGCAGGGCATAGGCGTAGCGGCCGGCAATGGCCTGTTCATAGGGCTTGAGCCAAGGATCGTCCTTGACTATCCTGAGCGTGCGGGCCATGGTTGTCGCTAGATAAGGACCTTGACGATGGCTTTCTTGATCTTGCCTTCACCGATGCAGGGAGCATGGGCGTCGCCCGGGTAGAGGATGCAGAAATCGCCGGGAATCATGTCCACATAGCACGTAGGCTGTTCACCGAAAAAGGCAATGTCGCGGTCGGGGTTGTAGTTTTCCGTGACCTGGCGGCAGTCGTCGGCATCCCGCCAGCCGATGCTTTCCTTGCCTTCGAGGCAGACCTGGATGTCGATGTAGTTGCGGTGGGTCTCCAACCGGGCCTGCTGGCGGGTCTTGCCGGCGGGCTCCTGGATGTTGACATACAGCTTGCTGCCATCCAACTCGATCTTGCCGGGCTGGAGCTGGCTCAGGTCGTGAGTCTTGATGTAGTCGAAGGCCTGCTTGAACAGCGGATGAAGGCTCTCATAGACTGCGCTGTGGGCTAATTGGTCGAAAATCATAGCTATTGGTTTTATGGTTTGATTTTACTCTTGATGATCTAATTGGGCAAACAAATATAGGACAAAGCCGGGGCAATCCCAAAAATATTTTCTCTGCCCTCGGACGTGCCGGCCTTTTTCCACAAAAAAGACCTGCCCGGATTTGAAAAGGCTGGCAAAGTGGATAATTTTGTCAACGCTATGGGACACTTGCCATATCTGATTTCCGACCTGGCCCTGATACTGATTGTGGCCGGTCTTACCACGCTCTGTTTCAAAAAGTTGAAACAGCCTGTCGTGCTGGGCTATATCGTGGCCGGCATGATGGCCGGACCGGCGATCACGCTGCTGCCGTCGGTGCAGGATACGGCCAACATCCAGATATGGGCCGATATCGGCGTGTTGTTCCTGCTGTTTGCCCTGGGCTTGGAGTTCAGTTTCAAGAAACTGTTGAGCGTGGGCAAGACAGTGTTTATCGACGCTTCCATCGAAATCCTCACGCTGCTGCTGGTGGGGTACTGCCTGGGCCGCCTGATGGGCTGGGGCAATATGAACAGCATCTTCCTGGGTGGTATGATGTCGATTTCATCCACCTCGATCATCATCAAGACCTTCGACGACCTGAGCCTGCGTGAAAAGCCTTTTGCCAGGCTGGTGTTCGGGGTGCTGGTGGTCGAGGACCTGGTGGCTGTCGTACTGATGGTACTCTTGTCCACCTTGGCGGGCAGCGGGGAATTCTCGGCCTGGGGCATGATGACCTCGGTCTTCAAACTGCTGTTTTTCCTGGCCTTGTGGCTGCTGTTCGGCATCTATCTGATCCCCTCATTTCTGAAGGTCATGCGTCCCTTGCTCAGCGACGAGACCCTTTTGGTGGTGGCCGTGGGCCTTTGCCTGGGGATGGTGGTCATCGCCGTCAAGGTGGGCTTCAGTTCGGCCCTGGGGGCTTTCATCATGGGATCCATCCTGGCCGAATCGGTCGAGGCCTTCCGTATCGAGCGGCTGATCAAACCCTTGAAAGACCTGTTCGGGGCTGTTTTCTTCGTGTCTGTGGGCATGATGGTCAATCTGTCGGTCATCGTCGAATATGCCTGGCCCATCCTTTTGATCACCCTGTGTGTCATCGTGTTCAAGATAGTGGGCAATTTCACGGGCATGACCGTTTCGGGCCAGAGTGTGGATATCGCCGTCAAGAGCGGTTTCAGCCTGGCGCAGATAGGGGAGTTCTCCTTCATCATCGCCGGTCTGGGACTGAGCCTCAAGGTGACTGACAATTTCCTGTATCCTGTGGCAGTGGCAGTTTCGGTCATCACCACCTTTGTCACTCCTTATATCATCAAGGCATCCGATCCGGTGGCCGCCTTTCTGCAGCGGCGCCTGCCTGAGGGCTGGAACCGCCGTTTCACCGAGCGTAGGGGCGGGGAGAACACCTCCAAGAACACGCAGGATTGGCTGCATCTGCTCAAGCCCTACCTGACCAACCTGCTTTTGATGCTTATCGTCATCATCGGCATCATGATGCTTTCCATGCAGTTCCTGCAGCCCTTTGTTTCCGAACTGGGTGTGGCACAGCCCTGGGCCGGCATCGGTATGGCTTTGGTCACACTGCTGGTCATGTCGCCCTTTCTCAAGTCCATTGTCAGCAACCGCTCCAAGACTTCGGGTATGATGATGAACCTTTGGGCCGAGAACAAGAACAACCGCTATATATTGTTGGGATTGACCTATTTGCGTCTGGTTGTCGCCTTGATTACGATTACCTATGTACTGGCTTATTTCCTGAACATCTCTGTCTGGCTGGTCCTGCCGATCGCCCTGGTGCTGGTCTGGCTCATCATGCGTTCCCGTTGGCTCATGCGTCACTATTGGAACCTGGAATCGCGTTTTGTCATCAACCTGAACGAGCGCCAGATGGAAGAGAATCTGCGCAAGATAGAGGAGAACAAGGGGGTGCGCGAGGTGAGCGACATGGGCGAGGCCCACTGGATGGACAAGGTGCTGTATGCCTTTTCCATGCGTGTCATGCCCGATTCCTATTTGATTGGCAAATCCTTGCAGGAGCTGGCTTTCCGTTCGAAATTCAACCTGATGGTAGTGCGTGTGTGTCGGGGAGAGGATATGGAGAATATTCCCGACCGTACTTTTGTCTTCGAGGAGGGCGACATCATCACGCTGGCCGGCCGCAATGCCGCCTTCAAACTGCTCAACGCCGACTACCTGAAACTGGAATTCGTGCCCGATTCCCTGATGACGCTGCATCAGTTCTCGCACCGGGAGGAAGCCTCCCGTGACAGGCGTCTCTGCTGCTCGGGCATTCCTGTGTCGGACAGTTCCCCCATGGCCCACAAAACGCTGGCCGAATCACAGATAGGCCGTGATCACAAGTGCTTGATAATCGGTGTGGAACGCAAGAATAAACACATCGTCAATCCCAATTTCGACTTTGTCATCGAGACGGGCGACCTGGTTTGGGTGATCGGCAGCGAGGGTTTTGTCTCCAAGCTGATCAGTGCCAATGTCTATGGCCTGTAAGCCTTTTTTTTATTCTACTGTGACTGATTTGGCCAGGTTACGCGGCTGGTCCACGTCGCGTCCCTTGTTGATGGCAATGTAGTAGGCAAACAGTTGCAAGGGAATGGAAGATACCACCGGGGCCAGGCATTCGTCCACCGGCGGGATTTCCAGGCAGTAGTCGGCCATGGAAGAGACAATCTGGTCGCCTTTGGTGACCAGGGCGATGACCTTGCCGCCACGTGCCTTGATTTCCTGGATATTGCTGATGGTCTTTTCGTAAACGCTGTCGTTGGTGGCAATCACTACGGTGGGCATCTCGTTGTCTATCAAAGCAATGGGGCCATGCTTCATTTCGGCGGCCGGGTAGCCTTCGGCATGGATGTAGGAGATTTCCTTCAGCTTCAGGGCGCCTTCCAGGGCCAGGGGATAGTTGTAGCCGCGACCAAGGTAGAGGAAGTTGTGCGCGTAAGTGAAGATCAGCGACATGTTCTTGATCTGGCTGTCGAGTTTGAGCACTTCCTGCAGCAGGTCGGGCAGCGAATAGAGGCTTTTCAGGACCGAGAGATAGCGTTGGTGGTCGATGCTGTTTTTCTCCTTGGCAATAGCCATGGCCAGCATGCAGAGCACGGTCACCTGACCGGTGAAAGCCTTGGTCGATGCCACGCCGATTTCCGGGCCGACATGAATGTAAGTACCTGAGTGTGTGGCTCTCGGGATGGAAGAACCGATGACGTTGCAGATGCCGTATATAAAGGCGCCTTTGCTCTTGGCCAGCTCGACGGCGGCCAGCGTATCGGCCGTTTCGCCCGACTGGGAGATGGCGATGACCACATCGTCGGAGTTGATCACCGGGTGGCTGTAGCGGAATTCGGAGGCATATTCCACGCAGACGGGAATCTGGCAGAATTCTTCGATCATGTGCTTGCCGATGAGTCCGGCATGCCAGGAAGTGCCACAGGCGATAATGATGATTCGTCTGGCATTCAGGAATTTATCTTTGTGGTCGATGACACCCGACAGCTTGACATCGGTGGCCGACTGGTTGATGCGTCCGCGGATGCAATCCACGATGGTGCGCGGCTGCTCGTTGATCTCCTTGAGCATGAAGTGGTCGTAACCGCCTTTTTCAAGCTGGGTGATGTTCATATTGAGCTTTTGGACATCGACCTTGGCTTCCTCGTTCTGGAAATTGACAATCTTCAGAGGCTCGTGGCGGCGTATCTGCACGATTTCCTCGTCGTTGAGATAGACCACCTTGTCGGTGTATTCGATGATGGGGGTGACGTCGGAGGCGATGAAATACTCGTCGTCACCGATGCCGATGACCATCGGACTGCTCTTGCGGGCAGCGATGATTTCGTCCTTGTTGCCCTTTTCAATCACGGCGATGGCATAGGCGCCGACTACCTGCTTGAGGGCCGACTGGACAGCCTCGAACAGCTGGCAATGGTTGGTTTCCTTAATGTATTCGATGAGCTGGACCAGCACTTCGGTGTCTGTGTCGCTCTTGAAAGTATAGCCTTCTTTTTCAAGGGCTTGCTTGAGCAGGGCATAGTTTTCGATGATGCCGTTGTGGATGATGGCCAGCGAGTCGTTCTCGGAGTAGTGCGGATGGGCGTTCACATCGTTGGGTTCGCCGTGGGTGGCCCAGCGGGTGTGGGCGATACCGATGGTGCCCTGGGTGTTTTTCGACTCGGCATAATGTTCCAAATCGGCCACTTTTCCCTTGGTTTTATAGATATTGATATCTTCTTGGTCGATGAGTGCCACACCGGCACTGTCATATCCTCGATATTCCAGACGATGCAGCCCCTTGATCAAAATGGGGTAGGCCTGACGGTTTCCGATATAAGCGACAATTCCGCACATAATAGTAAGGTTTGAGTGTTTTTGAATGGGACAAAAATACAACGAATAGAAAAAACTCATGTAATGTGGCCGGAAAAAAATATTTGAAGCACTTGGCCGACATGGAGGGATTTGATTTAAATGCTTGTATAGTAGTTGTTTGTGTGCGATAAAACGCTTTTTTAACTCGCTGAGAATCGAATATTCGGCTTCTATGTGTGATTCTGTAGGGAAATACGGGCATGTCGAGCCATTTTCCCCGTTGAAATCGATGAATTTTCCTTCAGAGGGGGGAGTGGGATCGTTTATTTCCAGGCACCATATAATCCTTAAAGCAATTAACAATTCGGAGAGTTTCCAGAGGGGACTGTTTTGCATACGGCTGACGATTTTGCATAGCGTTTGGGTGGGAGAGTTTATACGATGGAAAGGCAGTGGATAAGCCGTGATGTATGTATAAATGTCGGATGCCTATTTTGTCATGATGAAAAATGTGTATCCTGTTTTAAAATGACAAATGTGGAACTTTGAGGCTTGATCGATGATTCTAGCCATGTTGATGCCGAGTGGCAAAACCGACTTGAAGCAACTGCTTTGGAAGAGTGGTGTATTTGACTGGGTATAATTGGATTTAGTGTCATATTAATCCCTTTTCATCGGGCATTTCGGGCTGTTTTATTCCTGGCGGTTCGAATACTTAAAGTTGATACGTTATATATGTCGTATTAATATATTGGAATATAGCGTTTTGAATATCTGAAGTCGTGCCGATTTGGTAACAGGGACTTAATCGTGAACGAATGCAAAACCATTGGCTTTCTTTTACTTTTGCTTTTGTCAAACAAATCGCAATTTTACAAGTTTGAATTTTGGTTTTGTGGATGGTGAAAAATATTATTCTTTTGTCATTTGTCCAATGAAAAATTATATATACATTTGTGGAAATCAAAATGCATAATATACAGTGTAAGATGAAAGACAGGATCAGACAAATCATGGAGTATGAGGGCTTGAATGCGGCCCAGTTCTCTAAAAAAGTGCAAATAAACGGCTCTGCTTTGTCCCATATTCTCAACGATCGCAACCTTCCCAGCTCTTCCGCCTTGATGAGAATCATCTCTGCCTGCCCGGAAATCGACGTGGAATGGCTGATGACGGGCAAAGGAGAGATGTTGAAGTCGGAAAACGGCGCTGATTACCCTGTTTTGTTTCCTGAGAATCCCGTATCTGTACCCACAGCTACGGATGAGGAAGAATATGCTACGGAAAAAGGCTCTAAAAAGCTGTCAAAACCGAGAAAAACAATTGATATACAGGAAGAAATCATCGATAAAACGGCTCATTCCCGTATCACCAAAATCGTTGTTTTCTACGCCGACAACACCTTCGAGGAGTTCAGCAAGTGATTTTTTTACTTGCGTTTGGTTTCGTCTTTCACTACCTTTGACCTCATATATTTATAAGGTATCATCCCATTGAGTATGACGAAACGTATCATAGACTTGCGCTTGGTTGAGAAGCGGGAATGGCCCCAGGCGGTGCTGTTGAAGCTTCGAAGCGATGTGGAACCCTTGCCGGAAGCGGCTCCGGGGCAATTTGTGCAAGTGCGTGTGGATCAGTCTCCTGCCACCTATTTGCGTCGTCCGATATCTATCCATTTCATCGATCGGGAACGTCGTGAGCTGTGGCTGCTGGTACGTAAAGTCGGTGCCGGAACCCGTGCCATGGCCGACTGGCCTCTGCAGACCCGGGTCAATGTCGTTTTTCCCTTGGGACATCCCTATACCTTGCCCAAGGCTTCCAAAAAGGAGCGTTGTTTGTTGGTGGGCGGTGGTATCGGGCTGGCTCCTTTGCTCTATTTGGGCAAAATGCTTCATGAACAAGGTCATCATCCCATGTTTTTGCTGGGTGGACGCAGTGCCGACGATCTGATACAACTCAATGAATTTGAACAATATGGCGAGCTGTGCCTCACCACCGAGGATGGCTCGGCCGGTATCAAGGGGCTGGTGACAGCCCATCCTGTCTTGCAGGGGCCCTCGCCCGACCGGATCTATTGCTGCGGTCCTAAGCCCATGATGGTGGCGGTGGCCCGTTATGCCCGTCAAAAAGGCCTTTGGTGCGAAGTTTCCCTTGAAAACACCATGGCATGCGGCATCGGTGCCTGCCTGTGCTGCGTGGAAGACACCGTCGAGGGACATCGCTGTGTCTGTCAGGAGGGACCGGTTTTTAATATCAATCAACTGAAATGGCAGATCTGAGTATACATCTTCCTGGTTTGAGCCTGAAAAATCCGGTGCTGACCGCCTCGGGCACTTTCGGGTATGGCCGTGAATACACCGATTTCATCGACCTTTCCGACTTGGGTGGGATCATTGTCAAGGGGACCACTTTGCATCCCCGCGAGGGCAATGCCTATCCCCGTATGGCCGAAACTCCTTCTGGCATGCTCAATGCCGTGGGGCTGCAAAACAAGGGCGTGGACTATTTTGTCGAGCATATTTACCCCGAAGTTAGCCAGTATGATACGAGGGTATTGGTCAATGTCTCGGGTTCGACCGTCGATGACTACGTGGCCTGTGCCGAAAAGATCCAAGCCCTGGACAAGATTCCGGCCATCGAGTTGAACGTCTCCTGTCCCAATGTCAAGCAGGGCGGTATGGCTTTCGGCGTGAGTTGCGAGGGAATAGCCAGCGTGGTGGGTGCTGTCCGCAAGGTGTATCATAAACATCTGATGGTCAAGCTGTCGCCCAATGTGACCAGCATCGCCGACATCGCTATGGCGGCCGAAGCTGCCGGGGCCGATTCGGTCTCGCTCATCAATACGCTACTGGGTATGTCCATCGATGCCGAAAAGCGTCGTCCCAGACTTTCGACCGTCACGGGCGGCCTGTCGGGCGCTTGTGTCAAACCGGTGGCCCTGCGCATGGTCTGGCAGGTGGCCAAGGCCGTGAAAATCCCGGTCATCGGACTGGGCGGCATTTCATCGGCCACCGATGCCATCGAGTTCCTGCTGGCCGGAGCCAGCGCCGTGCAGATCGGTACGGCCAACTTTATCGATCCCGCCGTCAGCGTGAAGGTGGTACGCGGTATCGAGGATTATTGTGAACGTCATCATATTGAGGCGGTTTCGTCACTGACGGGCGCCTTGGAAATATAGTTTGGTTATGAAACGCGCAAAATGGCTGGTCACCGGACTGGCTCTCTGTCTTTTGATGCTGGGTTTCAGCGCATGCGTAACGGACAACCCCGTGGAATGCGATGAGAGCGACCTGGTCGGTCTGTGGTACAACGATGCCAATCCTCAGGAATTCTGGCGCTATTACAGCAATGGCGACGGTTACACCTGGGATGAATCGGAGGATGTCCACGAAAATGAGGCCCAGCCCTTTAAGTGGACGCTTGAAGATGGCAAATTGACACAGTATCACATCATTTCAATCAGCGGGTCCAAGATTCCCAAGGGTCCTTATACCATAGTGGAGATGAGCCACTCGCACATGGCCTACAAGGATTCCTACAAGAAAATATCTTTCACCAGAGTATCAGATCATTAATCGGCTATGAAAAAGTTCTTCAAAATAGCGGGTATCAGCCTTTTGTCGCTGTTGGTCCTGGTGATCGTCGTCGTGGGTTGTGCCCTGGCCTATGTCTTTTCGCCCGACAAGCTCACCCGTCTGGTCGACAAGTATGCGGGCGAGTTTGTGCAATGTGATTACAACATCGGGCGGGTTGAGCCCACTTTTTTCCGTACCTTCCCGCACTTCGGCCTCGCCATCGACGACCTTTTGCTGCGCAATGCCGAGTTTACCCCCGATACGCTGCTGTATGTCCATCGCCTGCGCGCCGGCTTGGATGTCAAGGCATTTGTCAAGCATCAGGAACTGCTGCTCGACGACCTTGTCATGGACGGCCTGGTGTGCCATGTCCGTATCAACGAAAAGGGACAGGGCAACTATGAGGTCTTTGCCACCGACACTGTCGAAAAACCCGAAGAGGAGCCCACCCAGCTGGTGTTGCCTTTCAAAAAGCTGGATCTCGACAATCTCTCCTTTACCAATATGCTGCTTACCTTCACTAGCGAGGCCGACACCCTGGAGGCCGTCTTGAAGGACATGTCGCTCAAGGCCCGTGTCAAATCTCAGGACGAGGCCATGGACGGCCGTTTGCAATTGGAGGTGCCCAGTCTCTATGCCCGTCAGGGAGAGACCGTTTGGCTCGATCGTAAATCGTTGGGCCTCAATGTGCCTTTTGAGGCCAATCTGCTACCCGAAAAGATACAGTTGGACCTTCACCGGGCCACCCTGGCCCTGGAGGCTTTGATTCTGCAACTCGATGGGCAGGCTGCCTATGAGACAGAAAACGGAGCTGTCCAGACCCTGCTGGATTTCGAGCTGGGCCGTGGCCTGGAACCGCTGGACACCTATCTCAGCCTTGTTCCGGCTTCCATGTCGTCGATGCTCGACAATCTGGCCTTGGACGGCCGGGTGGCATTGAGCGGCCATATTGAAGGCACCCTTATCGATACAGTCCTGCCTTGCGTGGATGTCAAGCTGCAGCTGGCCGATACCAGGGTCGTGTATGCCGATCTGCCTGAAATCAGCGACCTGGGACTGCTGGTCAATGCTCATTTGGATATGAACCACCAGGAAGCCTGCGGTTTGTTGATGGAAGATCTCTCGCTGCGTGCCAACGACTCCCGTCTGCAAGCCAGCGGGGCAGTGGCCGACCTCTTGAGCGACGACCGCCGCATCAAGCTGGAAGCCAAACTGTCGGCCCTTTTGCCGGCCTGGAAGGACTTTCTGCCCGACAACCTGGTCATCAACAGCGGCAAAGTGGAGGGCGACCTGGCTCTGGAAGCCACCCAGCCTCAGCTGATAGACATGAATCTCAAAGAAATAGCGCTTGACACTCACTTTAAATTCCGCAACCTGGATGTCGCTTACGATACGCTCTGCGTCAAGCTGCCTTCGGCCGATTTGACGGCCGGTCTGCGCCAGCATCGCACCAAGCCGCTGTATGTGCGTCTTTCCAAAGTCGGTGACTTGTCGGCATCGATGGGTCAGAACATGCAGGCCTCCTTGGAGCAGGCGGCGCTGGATCTCTATGTGTCCGATGTGTTGAACCGTCAGGACAAAGTCAGTGTCGATGGCCAGTTGACAGCCAACCGGCTTGCCGGCAGCCTGGATGACATGGGAGGAGAACTAGGGCAGGCCATCTGCAGTTTCGATGCCGTGCTCAATCTGCAGGACAGCACGGCTGTGCCCCAGGTCAAGGCCCAGTTGACGGCCGGGAGCATCGAAGGCCATACAGCCGAATTGCTGGCCTCGCTCCGCCAGCCGCAGGTGGACATCGACCTGCAGCCGCAGGCCAAGGATCCCAGCCAAATGCAGGTGGCTCTGAAATACCAGAACGAGGGCCTGTCGGTGGAAATGCCCGACACGAAGATATCCTCCGACCGTCTGAGTGTGGCTGCCGACCTGCGTCAGGACAAAACGGCCGATGAAATCTTGCTCCAATGGAATCCCCAGGCCAGTTTCAACTGGCAGAACGGCTATTGCAGCACCGCCTCTTTGGCCCAGGAGATCAAGGTGCCGCAGATTGCCTTCGATTTTCACGACGACCATCTGGTCATTGCCCAGAGCAGTGTCCAACTGGGCAATTCTGATTTCCATCTGACGGGCGAGGTGCGCAACCTGGTCGATTATCTCAAGAACAACGGCTTGTTGAAGGGTGAGTTGTCGTTTGTTTCGCATCATGCCGATGTCAACGAGCTGATGCTGCTCACCAGCGGTCTGGGCAGCGATTCCACCGACCTGGTCATCACAGCCGAGGAGCAGGCCGAACTGGATTCAGTTTCCCAGGAAGAGCCGCATCCTTTCATCGTGCCCAAGGGCATGGACCTGATCCTGCACACCAACATCGAAGAGGCTGAGATCGGCTCCCAGACGGCCAGGAACATCGGCGGCAACCTCTATGTACGCGACGGGGTGCTGGTGCTCGAAGAAATGGGCTTTATCTGTGAGGCTGCCAAGCTACAGCTCACGGCCATGTACCGTTCGCCCCGGCCCAACCATCTATATATCGGCCTGGACTACCACATGGTGGATATCCAGATAGAGGAACTGCTTGAGATGATTCCCCAGGTGGACGATGTGCTGCCCATGTTGCGTTCGTTCAAGGGAGGCGCCCAGTTCCACCTGGCTGCCGAGACTTACATGAATGCCCGCTACGACTTGAAGAAATCCACCTTGCGCGGCGCAGCTTCCCTGGCAGGCGAGGATTTGGTGCTTCTCGACGGCGAACAGTTCTCTGAAATAGCCAAGATACTGATGTTCAGCAAAAAGACGGAAAACAAGATAGACACCATCCAAGCCGAGCTGACCGTTTTCCGCAACGAGGTGGATATCTATCCCTTGCAGGTGTCCATGGACAAGTACCGGGCCATCGTGGCCGGCCGTCACAACCTGGACATGACCTTTGACTACCATATCTCGCTGGTCAAGCCGCTCAAGATCGGTGTCAATGTCGGAGGTTCGCTCGACAAACTGAAGATCCGTCCGGCCAAGTGCCTCTATACCGACCAGTACCACCCTTCGCGTCAGCATGTGGTCGAACAGCAGCAGCTCAATTTGCGCAACATCATCCGCGAAACGCTTATCAAGGAACTGTAGTTTGCACCGCGGGCCACATAAGAACAACCCCGAAAGCCTTGTTTGTGAGACTTTCGGGGTTTTGTGTATCTTGAATCGCCGGTTGGTTCAGTGGTTTTGCAGCAGGTCGGGCCTGAGTTCGCGGGTGCGTTTCTCGGCCTGTTCCAGTTCCCATTCATCCACCTTGCGCTGGTTGCCGGAAAGCAGGATTTCAGGCACTTTCCAGCCTTTGTAGTCGGCCGGACGGGTATAGACCGGGGCGGCCAGCAGATTGTCCTGGAAACAGTCGTTGAAGGCCGACTGTTCGTCGTGGATGGCCCCGGGCAGCAGCCGGATGACACTGTCGGCAATGACGGCTGCCGCCAGCTCACCGCCTGTCAACACATAGTCACCGATGGAGATTTCACGGGTGATGAGGTGCTCGCGGATACGGTGGTCGATGCCTTTGTAGTGGCCGCAGAGGATGATGATGTTCTCGTAGAGCGACATCTGGTTGGCCATCTTCTGGTTGAGCATTTCCCCGTCGGGTGAGGTGTAGATGACCTCATCGTACCTTCGCTGGCTCTTCAGATGGGTGATGACCCGGTCGATGGGCTCGATCTGCAGCACCATGCCTTTGGAAAAGCCGAAGGCCTCGTCATCGACACGGCGGTGCTTGAGGTCGGTGGAGTAGTCGCGCAGGTTGTGGACCTCGATCTCGACCAGGCCTTTGTTGCGGGCTCGCTGGATGATGGAGCAGTTGAGCGGGCCTTGCAGCATTTCGGGCAATACGGTGATAATGTCTATTCTCATAGCTGTGGCGTAGCATTCCAATGGGGCGGTAAAAGTACTACATTTCCCGGGCAATCGCAAACACCCATCGTGAGTCGGTCGGCTGTGGCTTTCGATGAAATCAGGGGACATGCCTTCTTTGTTATTCAAAAAAAAGCCGTTATTTTTGTCCTGCCTATCCGGCCTTTGGCGCAGAGGTGCGGGCCGGTCATGAAGAGTGAATCATTATAAAACATTTAAATTAAAGACAATGAAGAGATTATTTGTTTTGGCCGCTGCTCTGACGGCCTTTATCAGCCTCCGTGCCGAGGACGAGGCCCAAAGCCCCTGGAAGCACAACGGCATGGTCGGTGTGAACGCTTCCCAGACCTCCTTTACCAACTGGTCGGCCGGCGGTGAGAATTCCATATCGGGCAACGCCTATTTCAACGGTGCCCTGAATTATACTCAGGACGGCACTTCCTGGACCAACGACCTGGATGCCAACTTCGGTGTGATCAACACCGAGAGCCAGGATTGGCGCAAGAACGTCGATAATCTGCACCTGGCCTCCAAATACGGCCGTACCATCAACCAGAAAGGCGTGTTCTACTATGCCGCCCTGTTGGATTTCAAGACGCAGTTTGCGCCGGGCTACGACTATGGTGCCACTCCCCAGCGTCTGGTGTCCGATTTCATGACGCCTGCCTATCTAAACATTTCCGTGGGTATCGACTATAAGCCCAACGAGCATCTCAGTGCCTATTATTCGCCCGTTGCCGGCAAGATGACCTATGTCAACGACACCACCTTCTCGACGGCCTATGGCGTGAAAAAGGGTGAGAAGATGCGTTGGGAACTGGGTACTACCTTCAAGGTGAGCGTCTCCTACAGCCTTTTGGGCGACAAGCTCACGCTGAAGTCCAATGCCGACTTCTTCACGGCCTACAACGAGAGCTTCGGCAATGTCGATGTCAACTGGGACCTGCTGCTGGGCTACAACCTGTCGAAGTTCATCACGCTGACCTTCCAGTCCAACCTCAAGTATGACGACGACATCAAATATGTCGATTCCGAGGGCAACAAACACGGCGCCCGTGTCCAGTACAAGGAAACACTGGGTCTGGGCTTGAGCTACAAATTCTAAAACCTCCAACTACAGGCTGTCGTCCGCAGCGCCGTTCCGGGCAGCGGACGGCAGTCTTCTTTTTTTTCTGGCCATGTCATTCAACAGCAGGGTATTGATCATCTATACGGGCGGCACGATCGGCATGAACCGCAATCCGATCACCGGGGCGCTTGAGCCCTTCGATTTCGAGCATCTCATCAGTCATGTGCCTGAAATCAGGCAGTTCGACACGGAAATCTCGGCCTGCTGTTTCAATCCGCCCATCGATTCGAGCGATGTGACTCCCGATCACTGGATCCGTCTGGTGGAGATCATCGCCGAGCATTACGACAGCTTCGACGGTTTTGTGGTGCTACACGGCACCGACACGATGGCCTATACGGCCTCGGCCTTGAGCTATTTGCTGGAAAACCTGGGCAAGCCGGTCATCTTTACAGGTTCCCAGCTGCCTGTCGGACAGTTGCGTACTGATGGCCGGGAGAACCTGATCACCAGCGTGGAGATAGCCGCTGCCAAGGACAGTGAGGGGCGTGCCCTGGTGCCCGAGGTGGGCATCTATTTCAACGGACGGCTGCTGCGCGGCAACCGTACCACCAAACAGAGTGCAGAGGAGTTCAATGCTTTTGAATCGTTCAACTATCCCCATCTGGCCGATGCCGGTGTCAACATCGTCTACCATCGCGACCGGATGCTGCGTCCCGACCTTGCCCGTCCCATGCAGCCTCACCTGAAGATGGATCCCCGGGTGGTGATTTTCTCGCTTTTCCCCGGTGTCAGCGAGACTCTGATCAGGCATATTCTGAGCAATCCCCAATTGAAGGCCATCGTCATGCGCACCTTCGGCTCGGGCAATGCACCGCGCAGTACGTGGTTGCAGGAAGTCCTGCTCGAGGCGGCCGACAGCGGCAAGGTGGTGGTCAACATCAGCCAGTGCCTGCAGGGCCAGGTCGAGATGGGCAGATACGATACAGGCTTCCAGTTGCAGGAAGCCCGTGTCATTTGCGGTTACGACAGCACCGTGGAGAGCGCTGTCACCAAACTGATGTATCTGATGGGCCGTTACGACGATCCCGACAAGGTGCGGGAGGGCATGACCCGTAATCTGCGTGGCGAGATTACGCTTTGCGAATGATTTCCATGCCTTTGTGCAGGCCGGCCTCGTTGACGGGGATCAGGTCCTGATGCCGCTCTGGCAAGGTCTTGCGCAGGGCTTTCAACACACTTTCCACTTTGACGATGGGCTTTACCTTGAGGTAACCGCCCAGGACGATCATGTTGAATGATTTGATGTTCTCGGTCTCGGTGGCCGCTTTCATGGCCTCGATGGCATAGATGGTGATGTCTGTGCGCTTGGGGGCATGGGTGATGCCGTTGGGGTCGTAGATGAGTGTGCCGCCAGGTTTGATGAGCGGCTCGAACTTCTCAAGCGATTGCTGGTTGAGTATGATGGCCGTGTCGTAATAGTTGAGTACGGGCGAACTGATGCGTTCCTCGCTGACAATGACCGTTACATTGGCTGTACCGCCGCGCTGTTCGGGGCCGTAGGCCGGCATCCAGGTCACTTCCTTGCCGTCCATCAGGGCCGAGTAGGCCAGCATTTTCCCCATCGAGAGGACACCTTGTCCGCCAAAACCGGCGATGATAAGTTCTTCTTTCATGATTATCTGTCTTTTATATCACCGAGTTGATAGAAGGGGAACATATTCTCTTCGAGCCACAGATGGGCCTCGTGCGGACTCATTTTCCAACCGGCGTTGCAGGCGGCCACGATTTCGACGATGCTGGTGCCTTTGCCGGCCATGGAGTTTTCGAAAGCCTTGCGGATAGCTTTCTTGGTCTTGCGGACGGCAGCGGCGGTATGGACGCTCTGGCGGGTGACGTAGCAGGTGCCCTCCAACTCGGCCAGCACGTTGGCAATTTTCATGGGATAGCCGTTCAGGGCGACATCGCGACCGTAGGGGCAGGTGGAGGTCTTCATGCCTTCCAGCGTACTGGGCGACATCTGACCGCCGGTCATGCCGTAGATGGCGTTGTTGATGAAGATGATGGCGATGTTCTCACCCCGGTTGCAGGCATGGAGGGTTTCTCCGGCACCGATGGCCGACAAATCGCCGTCGCCCTGGTAGGTGAAGACCAGCTTGTCGGGGTGCAGGCGTTTCATAGCCGTGGCGATGGCCGGGGCCCGTCCGTGAGCCGATTCGACGGTATCGACATCGATGTATTTGTAGAGGAAGACGGCGCAGCCGACCGGGCAGGCGCAGAGAGTGTTGTCCTGCATGCCCATTTCCTCGATGACTTCGGCAATCATGCGATGGACCGTGCCGTGGTTGCAGCCCGGGCAGTAATGCATCACATTGTCTTTGACCAGGCTGGATTTCTGGTAGACCAGATGCTCCGGTGCAATGATATTATTGTTCATGATCGTGTTTTTTAGCTGTGAAGCGGACAATCAGCTCGGCCGTCTTGCAGACGATGGCGACAATGGTGAGCCAGAAAGCCGTCTTGAGGTCTTTGCTGAAGTAGCAGACCACGGCGATGACGACGATAAGGAGGCTGATGGCCGACAGGGCGGTACGTAGGCTGTTTCTATCCATGATTACAGGCATTTTTTCATTTCTTCGACGATTTCTTCGGGGGTCGGCACCACACCGCCCATGCGTCCGTAGTGGATCACCGGCACGCGGCCGTTGACAGCGAGGCGGACATCCTCGATCATCTGGCCGGAGTTCAGTTCGACACAGAGCATCGAGCGTACCCGGGAGGCATAGCCTTCGAGTATGCGGCTGGGGAAGGGCCAGAGCGTGATGGGACGCAACAGGCCGGCTTTGATACCTTCGGCCCGCAACAGCTCGACAGATTTCTGGCAGAGGCGGGCGCAGCTTCCGAAGGCGACAAACAGGTATTCTGCGTCGTCGCAGCAGTATTCTTCACAGCGGACTTCACGCTCCTGAACCACGGCGTAGCGCTCCTGACGCTCTACGTTCTGCCTTTCCATGATGGCCGGATCCAGTTCCAGCGAGCTGGCGATGCGTTGGCCGCGGGTGTGCGCTTTGCCACGGAGTGCCCAGGGACAACTTTTTTCAATTTCCTGGTCGGTGGCACGTGGCTTGAAAGGCGGCAGCACCACTTTTTCCATCATCTGGCCGATCATACCGTCGGAGAGTATCATGGCCGGCATACGGTAACGGAAGGCCAGGGTGAAGGCCAAATCGACGAAATCGGCCATTTCCTGGACCGAGTAGGGGGCCAGCACGATGAGGTGGTAGTCGCCGTGTCCGCCGCCTTTGGTGGCTTGGAAATAGTCCGACTGGCTGGGCTGGATGGTGCCCAGGCCTGGACCGCCGCGCTGCACGTTGACAATCAGGGCCGGCAGGTCGGCGCCGGAGAGGAAGGAAATGCCTTCCTGCATGAGGCTCACACCAGGGCTGGAGGACGAGGTCATGACCTTTTTTCCGCAGGCGGCACCGCCGAAGACCATATAGATGGAGGCCACCTCGCTTTCGGCCTGCAGGCAGACCATACCGGTGGTTTCCCAGGGTTTTTCGGCCATCAAGGTCTCCATGATTTCCGACTGCGGGGTGATCGGATAACCGAAATAGCCGTCGACACCGCAGCGGATGGCGGCCAGCGCGATGGCTTCATTGCCTTTCAACAGACGTACTTCTTCCATAGCTACTCTTTTGTTTTATAGACCTTGATGCAGCCGTCGGGGCACATATAGGCACAACTGGCACAGCCGATACACAGTTCCGGCTGTTTCATATAAGCATAGGCATAACCTTTGTCATTGACGCTTTGTGAGAGGGCCAACACTTTCGATGGACAGGCAAAGACACACAGCTCGCAGCCTTTGCAACGGTTCACATCCACTTCGACGGCTCCTTTGACTTTTGCCATAATCTATTAATTATTAGCGTTTTAATTAGTTGTAATCGCATGGTTCGATTCGACTGCAAAGGTAATACAAAGCCCCCGCAAATGCAAATCACTATTTCATCGTGGTTTGCAGCGATGATAACCACGAAGATTGTGCGGGGTAAAAACATCGGTTGCCTGTGGTGGAATCAACGAATAGTATTACCTTTGTAAGACAATCGCATCGACAATATGATCTGTTTTCCCAACGCCAAGATCAACATAGGCCTGAACATCCTGCGCCGCCGGCCGGACCGTTATCACGATATAGAAACGGTCTTCTATCCGCTGGCCGGTTGCTGTGACATTTTGGAGGCTGTGAGGAGCGATGCTTACAGTCTGCAGTTGAGCGGTATCGGTATGGAGTGTCCGACAGAGGACAACCTGGTGACCAAGGCCTACCGTCTGCTGGCCGCCGATTTTGACTTGCCGCCCATGCAGATATACCTGCACAAACAGATTCCCTTCGGGGCCGGTCTGGGCGGGGGTTCGGCCGATGCTGCCTTTTTGTTGAAGAAACTCAATGACAGCTGCTCTTTGGGCCTGGACACGGCTTCTTTGCAGGCCTATGCCGCCCGGCTGGGCGCCGACTGCAGTTTCTTCATCCGCAATGAAGCGGTGTTCGCCAGTGGCAGGGGGGATGTCTTTTCCGATATTTCGCTGTCGTTGCAGGGGTATTGGCTGGTACTGGTCAAGCCCGACATTTCCGTCTCCACCGCCGAAGCCTATGCCGGGGTGACGCCCCGCCTGCCGCATCGGTCCTTGCAGGAATTGATCAATCAGCCGGTTGAAACGTGGAAAGACACCGTTGTCAACGATTTCGAGCCTTCGGTCTTTGCCCTTCATCCTCTTATCGGGCGCATCAAACAGCAGATGTATGAGGCCGGTGCCCTGTATGCCTCCATGTCGGGCAGCGGCAGTTCGGTCTATGGCCTGTTCAGGCAGGAAACCCATCTCAGGGAGGAGTTCAAGGGTTGTTACTATTGGGCAGGATATCTTTCCTGATCATTGTTTATAGCTGACAGACATTATTTTGTGGTGCTGATAACTATGTCAGTAGCTTGTTGATAACTATTCGGCCCGCATGCTTTTCGAACCATAAAACTTCCGTAATTTTGCCACATGGAAGAAAAGAAAAAAGTCGTTTACAAACGCGTCCCGGTCAATATGGACGAAATCAGCCGGCTCCAGCCCCAGGCCCGGGAGTTGGAAGAAGCGGTGTTGGGAGCGCTGATGCTCGAAAAGGATTCATTTTCCAAAGTCTGTGAAATCCTCAAACCCGAGCATTTCTATGAAAAGCCCCATCAGCAGATCTACGAGGCCATCCAGTCGTTGTCGCTCCGACAGGAGCCCGTCGATATCCTCACCGTGCAGGAGGAACTCAAACACATGAACCTGCTCGAAGAGGTCGGCGGCCCGGTCTATCTGATCCGTCTCACCGAGAATGTCGTATCGACTGCCCATTTGGAGTATCACGCCCGTATCGTGGCCCAGAAATACCTGGCCCGCGAGTTGATCAGCTTCTCGATGAACATCCAGGGCAAGGCCTTCGACGAATCGGTCGATGTCAAGGATCTGATGCAGGAGGCTGAATCCGATTTGTTCGAGCTCTCACAGCAGTCGCTCAAGAAGGAGGTGGTGCAGATCAATCCGATCATCGACGAGGCCCTGAAGCGCATCCGCTCGGCTTCCCAGCGTACGGACGGCCTGTCGGGCCTGCCTTCTGGCTTTACCAAGCTCGATGAGATCACGTCCGGTTGGCAGAATTCCGACCTGATCATCATCGCAGCCCGCCCGGCCATGGGTAAGACGGCTTTCGCACTATCCATGGCCAAGAACATGGCCGTCGAATATGAGATTCCGGTGGGTTTCTTTTCGCTGGAAATGTCCAATGTGCAATTGGTCAACCGTCTGATTATCAATATCAGTTCCATCGAGGGTGAAAAGATTCGCAACGGCAAGCTGAGCCAGCAGGAATGGACCTTGCTCGACCAGCAGCTCAAATCGCTCTACGATGCCCCGATTTATATCGATGACACGCCCAGTCTGTCGGTCTTCGAATTCTCGACCAAGGCCCGGCGCCTGGTCAAAGAGAAGGGCGTCAAGTTGTTGATCATAGACTACCTGCAGCTGATGAACGCCAGCGGCAGCCGCTTCGGCAACCGTGAGCAGGAGGTGAGCACCGTGTCGCGCGCGTTGAAGGCCCTGGCCAAGGAACTGGACATTCCCATCGTGGCCCTGTCGCAGGTGAACCGTGCCTCGACCAACCGTTCGGCTGGCAACAATGCCAGTCCCAGCAGTGCCAGCGATGCCAAGCGGCCGCAATTGTCCGACCTGCGTGAATCGGGTGCCATCGAACAGGATGCCGATATCGTCTGCTTTATCCATCGGCCTGAATACTACAAGATTTTCGAGGATTCCGAGGGCAATTCCTACATCGGCAAGGCAGAGCTCATCATTGCCAAGCACCGTAACGGCTCCACGGGCGATGTCAGGCTGCGTTTCGACAAGGAATATGCACGTTTCCGTGATGACGATGAGATGGACTACAGCCAGTATGGGAAGCAGTCGGCCGGGGCAGGGGGCAGTTTCTATGCTTCCAAGATCAACGACAATTATCCCGGTGCCGAGTCTTCGGAGTCCGATCCATTTTGACGGGCACTTTTTTCGGAAAAAAATAGGGGAATAGTTGCACAGAATGTTTTTATGCATTACTTTTGCAGCCGGTTTTGAGAGGCCCCGTAGCTTAATTGAATAGAGCATCTGACTACGGATCAGAAGGTTACAGGTTTGAATCCTGTCGGGGTCACAGCCAAAGCATCCTGCTTTTAGGGCAGGATGCTTTTTTATTTGTCTTTGTCAAGTAGGATAAGTACTTTTGTTCAAAGTCTTTTCAACAATGATCCAAGACAGTATGACACTCGATTTCATTCTCAGAATCTTCGTGGCCGGCCTGTTGGGCGGAGCCATCGGTCTGGAACGCGGCCTAAGGGCCAAGGAAGCGGGTCTGAGAACCCATTTTCTGGTGGCCTTGGGCAGTGCCATGTTCATGATTATCTCGCAGTACGCCTTTGAAGGCCGCACTCACGATGCCGCCCGTGTTGCCGCCCAGGTGGTGTCGGGCATCGGTTTCATCGGGGCGGGTGTGATCATATTCCAGCGCAACGTGATAAGAGGTGTCACCACGGCCGCCGGCCTGTGGGTGGCGGCTGCCATCGGGCTGGCTTGCGGTTCGGGCTTGTACGTCCTGGCGGCGGCAGCCTCCGTCTTGTCTATCGTCTGTCTGGAAGCCATGCATTTCATCAGCAGACGTTTGGGCGAAAAGGAAATCACCGTCACTTTGAACTCTGTCGATCACAAGAGCATGCTGGAAACCATCGAAGAGTTGCGGAAAAACCACATCGATGTAGCCTCCTATTCAATGAACGGAGGCAAGGTGAACATCGTCATGCGTGTCAGGCAGAACCAGTATATGGAAAAAATCTACCTCCTGCTCTCAAACATCGAAGGCGTAAGTGTCGAGAGCATAGAATAGACCGTTTACCACTGGTTGTAGTGGACTTTCTCGGGTTTCCACTTGTCCTTGGGCTGGTCGTCACCGGCAGGATAGCCAACGGGGACCACAGCCAGCGGCATCACATTTTCGGGCAAACCCAACTCACTGGCAATCTTTTCACAGCGGTTTTCGATGGGCCAGCATCCGGTCCAGACGGCACCCAGGCCCATGGCCTCGGCAGCCAGGAGCAGATTCTCGGTGGCGGCACTGCAGTCTTCAAACCAGAAGCGGTTGGGCATTTCCGAAGTCTCACCGTTGCGACTGCGCTTCATGGTGGTTTCTCCGCAGACAACGATGACGGCACCTGCCTTGAGATACATGTCGGCACCCCGGCCGTCGCCAAACATGGCAGCTATCTTGGACTCGTCGTTGATGACGACAAAGCACCAGGGCTGATAGTTCATGGCAGTGGGAGCCGCCATGGCAGCCTTGAGCAGGGTGGTGATCTGTTCGTCACTCAGTTTCTGTCCGGTAAAGCTGCGGACACTCTTACGGTTCATGATGTTGGCCAGGGCGGCGTCCTGGTTGGAAACAGCTTGGCTGCAGGAAATACCTGCCACAGCCAGACTCAGCAGACAAAGTGCTTTGACAATGGTTTTCCTCATAGCAGTTGTTGATATTGAGTAGATTAATAAAAATGAATCAATCCATGCGGCTTTCATAGTCTTCGTAGCCGTACTGCCGCCATATCTCCAGGCTGCTGTCCGCATGGCGGCAGGCCAGGGCCGGATGGGGCACCCCGTTGAACATGTGGGTCTTGACGGTCGTGTAGTGTATCATGTCTTCGAAGACGATTTCATCGCCCGTTTTCAGGGGCTGGGGAAAACTCCAGTCGCCGATCCAGTCGCCGGCCAGGCAGGAATTGCCTCCCATACGGTAGACGTATGGATGACACAATTCGTCGGGATGACCGGCCCCGCGTATCTTCGGTTTGTAGGGCATCTCCAGACAATCGGGCATGTGGCAGGCAAAGGAGACGTCGAGCAGGGCCGTCCGTATGCCATGATGCTCTACAATGTCGGTGACATGGGCTGTCAGCGTGCCGGTCTGCCAGGTAAATGCGCTACCCGGTTCCAGAATGAGCTGCAGATGGGGGTATTTGGCTTGGAAACGCTTGAGCAGAGCGATCAGATGAGCCGTGTCATAGCCCTTCCGGGTCATCAGATGGCCGCCGCCCATATTGAGCCAGCGTACTTTGGACAGATAGGGGGCAAAACGGCGCTCGACAGCTTCCAGGGTCTTTTCCAGGGCGTAGGAATCAGATTCACAGAGTGTATGGAAGTGCAGGCCTTCGATGCCTTCGGGCCATATGCCGTCCAGTGCTTCCAGTTCGGAGGCCGGTATGCCCAGCCGTGAGCCTGGGGCACAGGGATTGTACAGGGCGGTTTCCACCTCCGAGTATTCCGGATTGATACGCAGGCCGCAACTGATATGCCGGCCATGCTGCTGTTCATAGGCCCGGACCTGGTGCAGAAAATGTCTGGCCTGGCTGAGAGAATTGAACGTGATCGCTTCGCAGCAGTCCAGCATGGTCGGGAAGTCCCGGTCGGTGTAGGCAGGGGCATAGGCATGGCTCAAGCACCCCATCCGACGGACCGCCAGCAGCGCTTCGTTGACCGAGCTGGCTGTGGTCTGGTCGAATCCGTATTCCTGAAACCAGGGGAAGGCCTTCCACATGGCAAAAGCCTTGAAGGCTACCAGTATCTTGACACCGGCTGCCTGGCGCACCGAGTCGATGAGCTGCAGGTTGTCGCGCAGCTTTTTTTCTTCGAGCACATAGGCAGGGAATGGAAGTGAAGAGGTGTTCATATCTGTCTGGTTTACTATGTGTTGTCAATCGAGTGGGGACATGGTGGCAAACTTCAGCACCAACAGTTTGTAGCCGGTGTGCTGGAATTCGACGCCGATTTTGCAATTGTCGCCCTGGCCTTCGATGCGGGTGATGGTGCCGACACCGAAACGATCGTGCTGCACATGCTGGCCCACCCGGAAATTGCCCTTGGAGCTCTCGACGCTCACCACACCCCGGTCTTGGGAAACCTGCGCTGAGATCGGCGCTTTGTCGGCCGTCGGGCCGGAAGGGGTGAGTTTGCGCCATTTGTGGGTGGAAGCAGATTGTGACGGTGTTGCGGCGGGTCGTGAAGGATAGTCGGCAGAGCGTTCAAAAGGCTTGCGCACGGGAGTCGGAGCCGTTGTTTTGCGGAAATATCCGTTGTTTGATCCATAGTCCGACGATTCGCGCTGCCCGAAGATGCTCGTTGCGGCCGGCCGGCTGCTATTGGGCGTATAGGCGCTTTGGGCGGTGACATCCAGGTAACTGCGGTCCAGTTCGTACAGGAAGCGGCTGGGCCGGGAATATTCGGTCGATCCGTTGCGAAAACGGCTCTTGGCATAACTCAAAAGGCAATGGTTGCGGGCCCGGGTGATGGCCACATAGAGCAGGCGGCGTTCTTCTTCCAGCTCCCGCTCCGATTCGTTGAGCCGAGCCGAGGGGAAGATGTTTTCTTCCATGCCAGTCACCAATATATTGTTGAATTCCAATCCTTTGGAAGCATGGATTGTCATCAGGGTCACTTTGTCGTCCGAGTCGGTCTCATCCTGGTCGGTCAACAGGGAGACTTCCGACAGGAAATCGGTGACGGAAGCCGTCTCGTTGCCTTCTTCGCGGCGGTTCTCCACAAAATCGTGCATACCGCCCAGCAGCGATTCCAGGTTCTCCTTGTGCATGATGCCTTCGGGCGTCACATCCTTGGCAGCTTCCTGCTGGATGCCGCTTTCTAGCAACAGGGTCTGGGTGAGTTCATAGACATCGCATTGCTGCATCTTTTCCTTGAGATGGTCGATAAACTGCTTGAAGGCGCCAAGTTTGGCCAACGTACCGCCGTTGACAGGGAGCTGGTATTTCATCGGGTCTTCCAGCACTTCCCACAGGCTGATCTGTTGCAGGGCGGCTACCATCTGGAGTTTTTGCAGGGTGGTGTCGCCGATACCCCGGGCCGGGTAGTTGATGACCCGCTTGAAGGCTTCCTCGTCGCTTGGATTGACCAGCAGGCGCAGGTAGGCGATGATGTCCTTGATTTCCTTGCGCTGGTAGAAAGACATGCCGCCATAGACGCGGTAGGGGATATTGCGCTTGCGCATGGCCTCTTCCAGCACACGTGACTGGGCGTTGGTGCGGTAGAGCACGGCAAATTCATTCCAGGGATCGTGTTCGCGCAGCCTCAGTTCCAGGATGTGGGAGGCGGTCATGTAGGCTTCCTCGACATCGGAAAAAGCACTGACAATCTTGATGAGCGAGCCCTTTTCGCGCTCGGAGAAGACCTGCTTGCGGATGCGGTTTTGATTCTTGGCTATCAAGCTGTTGGCTGCATTGACGATGGTTTGGGTGGAGCGGTAGTTGCGTTCCAGCTTGAAGAGTTTGCACTCGGGATAGGAACCCTGGAAATGCAGGATGTTGTCAATGTTGGCACCCCGGAACGAATAGATGCTCTGGGAGTCGTCGCCCACCACGCAGACCCGGTGGTGATGCTCGGCCAGCATCTTGACAATCAGGTATTGGGCATAGTTGGTGTCTTGATACTCATCGACCAGGATGAACTGGAAGCGCTCCTGCCACTGGGCCAGGATGTCGGGATGATGGCGGAACAGCTCGTAGGTATGATATAGTATATCGTCGAAATCCATGGCGCCGGCCTTGCGGCAGCGACCCACATACTGCGCGTAGATCTGGGTGAGCCGGGGCATGCGGGCCTGCTGGTCGCGCTGCTGGATGTCTGCGTTTTCGGCATAGTCCTGCGGTGAAATCAGGGAATTCTTGGCATTGGAGATATGCGAATACAAGCTGTTGGGCTTATAGACCTTCTCATCGAGCTGCATTTCCTTGACGATGGTCTTGAGCAGGTTTTTGGTGTCGGTCGTGTCATAGACGCTGAAATCGGCTGGAAAGCCGATGGCGGCCGATTCCATGCGCAGGATACGCAGGAATATGGAGTGGAAGGTACCCATCCACAGGCGGCCGGCCGACTGGGCATCGACCATGGCGGCCACGCGTTCCTTCATCTCGCGGGCAGCCTTGTTGGTGAAGGTCAGGGCCATGATGTTCCAGGGGGCCAGTCCTTGACGGAGCAGCCAGGCCACCTTGCTGGTGAGCACCCGGGTCTTGCCCGAGCCGGCACCGGCAATGATGAGCGAGGGACCGTCGGTGTACATGACGGCCTGCCTTTGCATATCATTCAGATTGTCAATGATTTTGTCCACCTGTTTCAATCATCGTTTGCTGTGAACAAATGTACTGAATGGGTGCTGTATTCGCAAATAATTTTGCCCGTAAAGTGGCGATACATTAACTTAGCAGCCATAAAAAATCATAATCATGAAGCAGTTGATCACTCCCGAGAAAATCACCCGCCTGGCGCCCGGTGAAATCTTCGTTTTCGGCAGCAACCTGGCCGGATCGCATGGCGGTGGTGCAGCCTGGACGGCCTATCAGAAATTCGGTGCCGTCTGGGGACAAGGAGTCGGCTTGCAGGGCCAAAGCTATGGTATCCCGACCATGCATGGCGGGGTGGAGACCATCCGGCCTTATGTCGATGAGTTCATCGCTTTTGCCCGGCAGCATCCCGAGTTTTGTTTCCTGGTGACCAAGATCGGCTGCGGCATCGCAGGTTTCAGCGAGTCGGAAATCGCTCCGCTCCTGCGTGAAGCCCTGGGCCAGCCCAACATCGCCCTGCCGCAAAGCTTTGTCTCCCTGCTGACAGAGTAATCGCTTTATAGCAAATTCAATAGTGTGGAGAAGCAGGCCTTGTCCAGGTGCTCGACGCTTGCGCGGATGCTGGCAAGGTCCTTTCGTAGGCGGCCGTAGAGCCAGGGGCTCCAGTAGAGCAGTTTGCGCAGGTAGGGCCGGATTTTTTCGGTAAGCATGCCCGCCAACAGGCAGAGCAGCGTCAATAGCAGCAGCCAGGGCCAGGAAAGCCCCAGGACAAGCGTGGCTGCCACCGCATAGAACAGGTAGCAGAAAGGCAGGCCGAAAGTACCCAGGGCAATGCGGTAGGTGCTGAACATCTGCGGATCGCCGTCTTGGCGGCACAGTCGATGGACCAGGGCTCGCAGCGGCCAATTCAAAAGATGACCGGGCAGGGCGACAACGGCAAGGATGATTTGCCACAATGGTAACAGCCAGGGACAGTGGTGTTTGCGCGTGATCAGTTCAAGTTTGTCCTGGGGCAGGCCGGGCATCTCGCGCCAAGGGACGGAAGCCTCGATTATCTGTTGCAACTTTTCCGGATCTTCCTCTTCCAGGCGATTCAGCGCCCGGGCGATTTCACGTCGGGCTTCGACACAGTGGCCGGGCGTGTCGGGCAGGGCCTTGGCCTGCAGCCAAAGTGGCTGGAGAAGATAGGAGAGTTGGTAGATTTCATCGTAGTGTCCATCGCCCGGAATATGCTCTATGAGTTGGATGATGGCCTCGCTCAAGTCATCGCGCAATGCCTGCATGCCTCGTTGGGGATCTTCCTGCCACTTGGCCAGATAATCGCTCACCGACAGGGGCTTGCCGTATGTCACAACGATGTCGGCTCCCGGGTGTTCATATTCGGTGTAGTCGATGCCGACCGGTACGATGCGGATGCTTGTCGTCTCCTGGAGTTGCTGCTGGACGGGAAAGGCGATGCGGAACATGCCTTTGACCAGCGGCCGCAGCCGGCGCAGGCCCCATTGGGTGCCTTCGGGCATGAGGCAGAGCAGGTGCCGGCGCAGCAGTACGCCGCCGGCCTGATCCATCTGCTGTTCGTTGCGGCTCAGGTTGCTGTAGCCGTCGCGTATGCGGTAAATGGGCATCATCTTGATGATGCGCAGCAGGCGGGCCACCGTCGGGTTTTTGAACATGTTGGCCCGGGCCATGAAGACCACCGGACGACGCTGCCAGCACAACACAGCCAGGGCGTCGACCATGGCGGCCTGGTGATTGGGGGCAAAGATGACCGGCTCACCGATGGGGATGTTTTCCTGGCCACGGTATTCAATCCGCCGGAAGAACAAGGAGAAACCGCTGCGGATCCACATTCGCAGCAGGCGGTAGGTGAGGGTGTCCGAGTCGATGTAGCGGGGCATAAACGGTCGTTTCCTTGATTTCATCGAATAATGTGCGAAAGTAGCTTTTTTGCGTTTTACGAGCAAGCATTCCTGAGTTTTTAATTACCTTTGTGCCCGCAAAAAAGCAATACTGTTATGGCAAAAGAACTGACTCCTCGAAGCGAGAACTATTCACAGTGGTACAACGATCTGGTGATCAAGGCAGATCTTGCCGAGAATTCGGCCGTTCGCGGCTGCATGGTCATCAAGCCTTACGGCTATTCCATCTGGGAGAAAATGCAGGCCCAGCTGGATCTGATGTTCAAGGAAACCGGCCACCAGAATGCCTATTTCCCGCTGTTTATCCCGAAATCCTACCTGGGACGCGAGGCTGAGCACGTCGAGGGTTTTGCCAAAGAATGCGCCGTGGTGACCCATTCCCGTCTGAAAATGTCGGACGACGGCCAGTTGATCGTCGATCCCGCCTCCAAACTGGAAGAAGAGCTCATCGTGCGTCCTACGTCGGAAACCATCATTTGGAGCACCTATAAGAATTGGATCCATTCCTACCGCGACCTGCCCATCCTGTGCAACCAGTGGGCCAATGTCGTGCGTTGGGAGATGCGTACCCGCCTGTTCCTGAGAACGGCCGAGTTCCTTTGGCAGGAAGGCCATACAGCCCATGCCACCCGTGAGGAAGCCGAGGCGGAAGCACGCCGCATGTTGGGCGTCTATGGTGATTTCGCCGAAAAGTATATGGCGGTGCCGGTGATTCGCGGTGTCAAGTCGGCCAACGAACGTTTTGCCGGCGCTTTGGACACCTATACCATCGAAGCCATGATGCAGGACGGCAAGGCCCTGCAGGCCGGCACCTCCCATTTCCTGGGCCAGAATTTTGCCAAGGCCTTCGATGTGACCTTCGTCAACAAGGACAACCAACCTGAATATGTCTGGGCCACATCGTGGGGTGTTTCGACCCGTCTGATGGGCGCCTTGATCATGACCCATTCCGACGACAACGGCCTGGTGCTGCCGCCGATGCTGGCACCTTACCAGGTGGTGATCGTCCCCATCTACAAGAACGAGGAACAGCGCTCCCAGTTGGCCGAAAAGGCCGATCGTCTGGTGGCAGAGTTGCGCGACAAGGGTATCCGTGTTGTTTTCGACAACAACGATACCAAGAAACCCGGCTGGAAGTTTGCCGAATACGAGATGAAGGGTGTGCCCGTGCGTCTGGCCCTGGGCATGCGCGATCTGGAAAACGGCACCGTCGAGGTGGCCCGTCGCGACACTTTGACCAAAGAAACCCGCGAGCAGCAGGGCATCGGCGATTATGTCAAGACCTTGCTCGACGAAATCCAGGCCAACATTTTCAAGAAGGCCCAGGCCTATCGCGACGCCCATATCTATGAGGTGGATTCCTACGATGAATTCAAGGCCAGAATCGAAGACGGCGGATTCTTCCTTTGCCACTGGGACGGTACGACCGAGACCGAGGAACGCATCAAGGAAGAGACCAAGGCCACCATCCGCTGCGTGCCCCTGCAGGGCGACAAGACTCCCGGCCGTTGCATGGTGACGGGCAAGCCTTCGGCCCAGCGCGTGATCATCGCCAAAGCTTATTGATTTTTCCGGTTGTTGCGCAGGTCGGATTCGCCCTTGCTCTTGACAATCTGTCGGACGATACGGTCGACAAAGGCCTGACGTAGTTCGGAGAGGGTATTGAACGTCTCCTTGTAAACCACGCCGACTCCCTGGGTCGTCATGGCCGACTTGAAATAGCGGCTGTCGTTCGACCGGTTGAACATCTTCAGCCGCCAGCGTCCCGACTGTGAGAATTTGTATTCCATGTCGAAGTCACCGACAAATTGGGTGTTGGAATTGACCAAATCTTCCCGTGAACCAATGTTTCCATTGATGATCAGGCGGTTGTCGAGCATCTGACCGCTCATGGCCACCTGCCATTCGCCGATGCCTGTGGTCATGTCATCGTAGTGGTATTTCAGGTCGAGCGACAGGTTCTCGTCGCCCAGCGACTGGACGATAAGCCGGTTGATCTGGCGGGAGAGGGTATTGAGCGTGGCGGCCACCACGGCCGTCATATTGTCGTTGTTGGTGGTGGACACCGCGTAGGTGTTCTCAATGGTGCCGAAGCGTCCAAGCAGCAGCAGATAGACAATCTGGCGGTTGAGTATTTCATCGGTGTTGATGACATTCATGATGCGGCGGCGCACTTCCTCGTCGGCCGAGGGAAAGGCCAGTCCCAATTGGATGGTGGGTTGCTCAAGTTTTCCGGAGATGTTCATGGTGCAGGTCACCGGAATGCTGGTACGGTTCAGGTTGAGCGAGGCCAAGTCGCCTTCTTCGAGCAAATCGGACAACGACACATTGAAGACGGTATAGCCGGCATTGATGTCCATTTCGGCCGACATCAGGTCGCCGTTGAAATTGACCACGCTGCCCTGGGCAATGTTGAATTCGCGGGAAATGAGGTTCTGGATGCTGAATTTGTATTTGCCGCTTTCAAGCACGTATTGGCCGAAGATCTGCACATCTTCCTTGGTGCTGTAGAGTAGACGGAGTCGTCCCTCACCGCGGGCCCTCATCTCGTCGCCGCCGGCCGATGTGATCAGTATCAGTTCGGCAGCAGGTGTCACCTCCAGCTCCAGGACGACGCTCACGTGTCCGTTGACCATGGCCGGCTGGATCTGAGTGGCGGATCTCAGTCTGATTTTGTCCTCGATGACCACCTTTTCCTCGTCTTTATCGACAAAACGGATGAAGGCGTAATCGTTGTCGGTGGCGGAAGAGGCCAGCGAGGCGGCAACAAGCGTCCTTTCGGCCGTTCGGGCCTTGACTTCGATCTGCAGGTCTTTGTCGGGACCCGACATGGTGGCTGTGCCAGTGGCATAGACATCGCCGTACAGGTTCTCACCGGCCGAGGCAGGAATGTCCATCAACTTGAGCCGGTTGAACGAAAGTCCGAAATCGAAATACAGGTTTTTGAAACCGGAGTGGGTGATTTCACCGGTGAAATAGGCTTTGTTGTTTTCGTTGTCGGTGAGTTCGACACGGTTCATCCGTATCGAGGTGGGTGTCAAGTAAACGGTGTCGGAGAAAGTGTAGCGGGTCTTGAGCATGTCTATGCGCAATTCTCCCTGTTCGATGAGACCGTTGCCGACCACGGCAATTTTTGCACCCTCTTTCACTTGTCCCATCACCTGGATGAAACCATGCGCCCGGCCGCCCAGGCTGACCATGGGCTGGGAGAACATGCTGACAAAATCCAGGGGAATGCCATGGGCGTCGATGCCCAGATACAGGGAATCGTGCTGCAGGTAGAAACCACCGTTGACATCGCCCAGCCACTGGCCGTTCTCTGAGACGGAGGCATCCAGTTCGATGCCTGTTTTCTCCTCATTCCATCGGGCTTTGGCCTGCAGATCGCCCAGCGGGGAACGGTTGAGCGAAAACTTCTCTACGGCAATGTCGCCGTTTACCTGCGGCTCTGACATCAGGGAGACGATCTTGGCGCTTCCCGTAGCCGTACCGCCGATGAGCAGTTGTTTTTTCTTCTTGACAACGCTACGGGTGGTTTTCAGGCGGAACAGGTCGTCGATGCTGACCCGGTTCATCACCACGGAGAGCGTGTCCGTGTCGTTTTTCGACACGGTGCCGTCGAGATAGAGCAGCTGGTCGTCGTGGGTCAGCTTGAACTGGCTGATCTGAAGATCGCTGCCATCCCAATAGAAGCGGCAGGGCTGGGTCTGCCACAGGGAATCGGCCATCTGTATCTCAAGTGTGTTGAGATGGCTCCTGACAGTCAGGGGACTGTTGGTCCCGTCCTTGCGGAACAGATGCGAACTGTGGAGATTCAACCGGTTCTTGGCCGCGGTTTTCAGGTCTTCACCGAAGAAATCCAGCCTGATGGAGTCGGCCACGGCATCGGCGTTCAAGGCTACATTGTAGAGATTGCTGCCGTTGTCCACTGCCGAAGCCGCCGACAGATACAGACGTTTGTCACCCTGGTTGTCGGCCATGATCTCGGGCTGGCTCAGCCGCATTTCCTGATAGAAGATTTCCCGGGAATGGGCCCTGAGATAGAAGTGGTCGTCCGGGTGATCGTAATAGCCTTCCGCGCTAACCGATTCGGGCACGGTAAAGGGAAGGCTGAGGGCAGTGGACCAGCTTTTCGTTTGGCCCACTTCCAATTGGAAATGATAACTGTTGTCGGCTACCGATCGGCCTTCGGCCGGGAACAGCGTGGGCAGGTAGCGGGCCAGCACACCGTCGTGGATATCGTTGTAGAGCTCGGAGAAGCGGTATTTGCCGATGAGTTCGCCTCGGATGACATCTGAGGCGATAGCGGTCCGGCCTTTTTCCAGACTCAATACCAGGGTGTCGGCATGGCAGGGTGTCAGGTTGTTGTAAAAGTCGATGGAATCCACTCGAAGCTGCCCAAGCAGATTGTCCAGGTCGTTGCCTTCCAAATCGGTACTCAAGCTGAAGGATAAAGCCGATGTACCTTCTGTCTCAGGCAGGAAGTTCAACTGCTGCAGATCGACGTGCCGGACCTCCATATCGGCCTGTAGTCGATTGACGTCCTTTTGTTGCATGAAGGCCGTCAGATTGAGTTGACAGTTGGGATCGTCCATATCTAGAAGGGCATGGTAGTGACCCTGTTCGTCGATACGGGCCTTCAAGTCGGCATCCCGATAGACATAGCCGTTGAAGGGCAGGCGGTGGATATCGGCCTGGACATCGGCCATGAGCGACTGGCCTTCACGCCGGACCGCCTTCACCTTCATGTCCATATCGGTCGGACCAAGTGCCTTTTCGAGTTGGAAAAGCTCTTGCAAATCAAAGTTGTCTGTACTGATGCTCCCGGCCAGGTGTTGTTCGCTCGAGGCATAGTCGATCACACTGGCCTGCAGTTGCATGGTGCCCGGGGCACTGGCCAATTGTCCTTTGGCCCTGATCATACTCGAATCCATCGACAACTCTCCTGTGTAGGAAGTGCGTCCCAAACGATAGACAAAATCGGGCAACTGCATGGAGGGAGATGAGGCGATTTGCCCGTACAACGCAGCTATTTCGGGACGTATCCAAATCTCGTCCCAATGGGAATTGATGCGGCGGGACGGTTTGAGCGCATGTTGGAGGCTGGCTTGTCCATCCAGTCCGGCCAGATCGTCGAGGCTGAAATACAGGTGACGAATGTCCAGCAAGCTCATATCGCCGGCCAGTTGCAATTGCAGTGTTGCCTGGTGGTTGTCATTCTCCAGGTGGTACTGACGGGCAGTCTGCGGAAAATCCCATAGCGAGAGACGGGCTGTCAGGTCCATCTCTTCGGCTATTGCGATGGAATCGGGCCGGAAGCCGGGACAAAGCAGCAGCGTGGGGGTGACGGTGACGCTGGAATGGGGCAGGGCCAGGGCAAAACGTTCGATGAGCAGGTAGCGCTGGTCGTAACCGGCAGCCAGGTCGAGATCCTGGATTTGGAACCCCTGGGGGGTGGCGCAACTGAGTTGCTCGACGTTCATCTTGATCCGTCCATCTTCCGAAAGGGCGTTGCCTTTGAGACTAATGTCTTTTACTTCAACATGATATGGGTCAAACCCTGAAGAGTAGGGCTCCGACAGGACATCGTATTGGATGCGGCAGTCTTTCAGCATCACGGATTCCAGATTCAGGTAGGGGAGAGACTGGCCGTTTTTCGTGGCTTTTCCATCGTCGGGTTGGGACTGGAACAGGGGCAGCTGTTTGATATTGAGCGGCGAGGAGGGCGTTTCCCTCCACAGGTGGATGTTGGCGCCTATCAATCGGATAGCATTGAATCCCAGTCGCTTGGAGAGAAGTTTACGGGGCTGGACATCAATGTCGGCACGGTCAATCGACAAGAGCGTGTTGCCAGTCGAATCGGTCAGAACCACCTGGTAGAGATTCAGGCAGGAACGCTCCAGGCTGAAAGACAGGGAATCGAGCTTGACAAGGAGCCCTTGTTGCCCGACAGCGCCGTTCAGCCCTTTCTGCAAGGCCCAGCGCTGGAAGCGGCTGTTGGACAACACCAAGAGGATGACACCCAACAGTGCCACCACAATAAACGTCCAAAGCCAGCTTTTCTTTCTCAAATTAATTGTACTTTTGTGCGCCTGTTTGAGCAGGCGGAAAAACCGACAAATGTACGAATAAAATGAGACCTATTTACATTTTAGGGATAGAATCTTCTTGTGACGACACTTCAGCGGCTGTAATTCAGGGAGATTGCCTGCTGTCAAATGTCATTGCCAGCCAGAAAGTCCACGAGATTTACGGCGGCGTGGTGCCCGAATTGGCCTCCCGTGCCCATCAGCACAACATCGTACCGGTGGTGGACCTGGCACTCAAGCAGGCCGGTATCGACAAATCCCAGCTTTCGGCCCTGGCCTATACCCGGGGACCGGGCCTGATGGGTTCGTTGTTGGTCGGCACTTCATTTGCCAAAGGTTTTGCCCGCGCCCTGAACCTGCCGATGATCGATGTGAACCATCTCCAAGCGCATATTCTGGCCCATTTCATCCAGCAAAAAGGGGAGGAGCACACCCCGCCGGCTTTTCCATTCCTTTGTCTGCTGGTTTCGGGCGGCAACTCCCAGATTGTGCTGGTGAAATCGTACAAAGACATGGAAATCATCGGCCAGACCATTGACGATGCAGCCGGCGAGGCTTTCGACAAATGCGCCAAGATGCTGGGGCTGCCATACCCGGGCGGCCCGGTCATTGACAAACTAGCCCAAAGCGGTGATCCTGAGGCATTTCACTATAGTCATCCTCAAGTGCCTGATTTCAACTACAGCTTCAGTGGCCTGAAGACATCGTTCCTGTATCATTTGCGCGATGAAATGGCCAAAAATCCCAACTTCGCCGAAGAGCGCAAACCGGATCTGTGTGCCTCCCTGCAGAAAGCGGTGGTGGACATCCTGATGGACAAGCTCTACAAGGCCACCAAGGCTCTCAAGATAAAAGAGGTGGCCGTGGCCGGCGGAGTGTCTGCCAATTCAGCGCTGCGGGCAGCCTTCCAGGACTATGCCCGCCGTTACCAGTGGCGTATCCATATTCCCAGGATCTCCTATACGACCGACAATGCGGCCATGGTGGCCATATGCGGATATTTTAAGTACTTGGATGGAGATTTCTGTCCCATCGATGCAGCGCCTTTTTCCAGAGTGTCGGTTTAGTAAGTGCTTTATATTGAGCGCAATACAAATCGCTCTCGTTTTTTTTGAAAAATAATGGATGTAATAATTGCACAATTGACGAAAAAGTACGATTTTTGCACCCGCTAAAAAAATATTGTGCGCGACCGCCGTCGAGGCCGAGCAAAACATTGAAAGCAAGAAAAATATAAACCAGTAATATTAATTGCAATGTCGAAAATTTGTCAGATCACAGGAAAGAGAGCTATGATTGGCAACAACGTCTCGCATTCCAAGAGACGTACCAAACGTAAATTCAATGTCAATCTTTTCCAGAAGAAGTTCTATTGGGTAGAACAGGGTTGCTGGATTGCACTGACCGTTTCTGCAGCCGGTCTGCGCGATATCAACCGCAAAGGTTTGAACGCCGCCATGAACGATGCCGTCGCTGCCGGTCATCTGCGTATGGAAGATATTTTAATCATCGACTAAGAGGAGAGTATAGCCATGGCAAAGAAAGCAAAAGGTAACAGAGTCCAGGTCATCCTGGAATGCACTGAACATAAGGACAGCGGTATGCCGGGTACTTCCCGATACATCACCACCAAGAATCGTAAGAACACGACCGGGAGATTGGAGCTGAAGAAATACAATCCTATCCTGAAGAGAGTCACAGTACACAAAGAAATTAAATAATATAAGAGATGGCAAAGAAAGCAATTTCAACCTTGCGTACCGGTGAAGGCCGTTCCACGGTGAAGGTTATCAAGATGATCAAGTCTCCGAAGACCGGAGCTTACGTTTTCAATGAAGAAATGGTAGCTGCTGACAAGGCTGCTGAATACGCCAAGAAGAAATAACTTGTTATTCAGAGTTTTGTCGATAAATATTCAAGGTTGTTTCTGATTCAGAGACAACCTTTTTTCGCTTAATAAACAAGGTCACATGGGTATTTTCGGTTTGTTCTCCAAAGAAAAGAAGGCCACCCTGGATCAGGGCTTGGCACGCACCAAGGACAGTGTCCTGTCGAAGATAGGCCGGGCCATCGCCGGCAAGTCCAAAGTGGACGACGAGGTGTTGGACCAACTGGAGGAAATCCTGATTTCCTCGGATGTCGGGGTGGACACCACCATACGCATCATCGAGCGTATCGAGGCGCGTATCAAGCGCGACAAATACCTCAATACCGACGAACTCTACGCCACGTTGAAAGCGGAGATTGTCGATCTGCTTACGGAGAATGACCTGGAAGCCAGCATGGATTTCGAAGTGCCTGCCGGCAAGCATCCCTACGTGATCATGGTGGTCGGCGTGAACGGGGTGGGTAAGACCACGACCATCGGCAAGATCGCCTGGCAGTTTACGCGCAAGGGCAAAAAGGTCTATCTGGGGGCTGCCGACACTTTCCGTGCCGCCGCCGTCGAACAACTCGACATCTGGGGGCAGCGCACCGGTGCCACCGTCGTCAAGCAGCGCATGGGCGCCGATCCGGCTTCCGTTGTCTTCGACACGCTCAAGTCGGCCCAGGCCAACGATGCCGATGTGGTGCTCATCGATACGGCCGGCCGGCTGCACAACAAGGTGGGGCTGATGAACGAGCTGACCAAGATCAAGAACGTCATGAAGAAGGTCTATCCCGAGGCACCGCACGAGATATTGCTCGTGCTGGATGGCTCGACCGGGCAGAATGCCTTCGAACAGGCCCGCCAGTTTACCTTGGCCACCGAAGTCAATACGCTGGCCATCACCAAATTGGATGGCACCGCCAAAGGTGGTGTCGTGCTGGGTATTTCCGACCAGTTCAAGATTCCGGTCAAATACATCGGTCTGGGCGAGGGCATGGACGACCTGCAGATATTCAACCGCCGGGAATTTGTCGATTCCCTGTTTGGCGACCAGTTGTCATGAAGTCCTCAAAGGGAGTCACCGTCATTTCATTGGGCTGCTCGAAGAATCTGGTCGATTCTGAGCAACTGTTGCACCAATTCCGCCGGATAGGCTATGAAATACGCCACGACGAGCGTCCCCGCCGGGGTGATGTCGTAGTGATCAATACCTGCGGCTTTATCCAGGATGCCAAGCAGGAGTCGATTGAGACCATCTTGCAGTATTGTGAGGCCCGCCGCAAGGGCCAGATCGCCCGCCTGTATGTGATGGGCTGCCTTTCACAGCGTTATTTGGAGGAACTCAAGCTGGAGATTCCCGAAGTGGACGCTTTCTACGGCAAATTCAACTGGCAGGACATCCTGCGCGACCTGGGCCGTGAATACCTGGAAGCCGAGCATCACTGCCGTGTGCTGACCACGCCCTCGCATTATGCCTACATCAAGATAGCCGAAGGCTGCAACCGGCATTGTTCTTTTTGTGCCATTCCTTTGATTACCGGGCCGTACCAATCGCGTCCGATAGAGGATATCAAGCAGGAAATCGTTGAATTGGTCGCTGCCGGTGTCAAGGAATTCCAGATTCTGGCCCAGGATCTTTCGTATTATGGCAAAGACCTGTACCACGAGTTCAAACTGGCACAATTGATAGAGGAAATATCTGATATAAAAGGAGTTGAGTGGATCAGACTGCATTATGCCTATCCATATTTGTTTCCGTACGACATTTTGCCGGTGATCCGGGAGAGAGCCAATGTCTGCCTGTATCTGGACATGGCCCTTCAGCATTGCAGCGACCATATTCTCCAGTTAATGAGACGTCATATCACTGGAAATGAGACAGTTGAATTGATTAATAGGATACGCCGCGAGGTACCTGGCATCCATCTGAGAACCACTTTGATGGTAGGCCATCCGGGTGAGACTGACGCTGATTTTGAGCAACTTAAGTCGTTTGTCAAGGAAATGCGTTTCGAGCGGATGGGAGCATTTGCATATTCGGCCGAGGAAGGCACCTACAGCGGTGACCATTACAAGGACGATGTACCTCAGAACGTCAAACAAGCCCGTCTGGACGAGTTGATGGCCATCCAGCAGGAAATCTCCGAAGAGTTGAGTCAGGCCAAAGTCGGGCAGCGTCTGCGTGTCATCATCGACCGTGAAGAGGAAGACTATTACGTAGGACGCACGGAGTTCGATTCACCGGAGGTTGATCCGGAAGTATTCGTCGGCAAGGAACGTCCGTTGGGTATCGGAGCGTTCTACGACGTACAGATCGATGAAGCATCCACGTTTGATTTGTTCGGACACACTGTCTAAGTAAGTTTTCCCGGGCAGCCTGAGATTTCTCTATTTGAATTAATAGCCCTGTATAATCGCTGAGAATCGAATATTTGATGCCGAATAGTGGTATGGTGTGGGATTTTGAAAATATCTATTCAACATAATACTAATTATGGAACAAAAGGGAGTTGAAAAAAGAAAGTCCCGGAATCTCTCCCAGGACTTTCCGAAATAATGCTGAGTTGATGTGTTACCTCATGCTCTTCATGAGTGCGTCCATTTCTTCGTATTTCTTTTCGTAGCCTTTGCCCAGGTTGTAATAGATACCACGCAATGCTACGACATAGTCGCGTTCTGTCGGATTCAGCTGATGGGCTTTTTCCAGGTACGGCAGCGGCTTCATGAAGACATCCTTCATTTTGGCCTTCTCGGTGCGGTATTTCCTGTCGTCGCGGATGGCATTGACACGGTCCAACTCCTCTACAGCTTCGTTGTAATAGATACGACCGATGCTGCCCAGGGCGTCGGCAAATTCGGGATCCAGTTCGACGGCCTTTTCAAAATACTTCAGAGAACCCTTTACATCTCCCTCATGTTCAATAATTTGCGCTTTCAGGTTCCAGAATACGGCCGAGGTAGAATCGCCGTTGGCCATGGCGTTGTCGATCCATACCATAGCGGTCTTCAGGTCGTTGCGGCTCAGGTATTCATTGACCAGGCTTCTGGCATAATACTGGTTCTGCGGGAATTTCTGGGCACCGATCTTGTACATTTCAATGAGGTTGACCGTGTCCTTCAGGCGGCCATATTCGTAGATAACGAACTGATACATCTCCTCTTCCGGCTTGTAAACACCCAGCAGTTTCTTGAAGTATTTCAAGGCCGTGTAGGAATCGTTGGCCTGGGATGCCGAGGCACCGCAGTAATACTGCAGCGTCTGGATCATCGTGTCCTTGGTGAGGGCTTCCATCTTGACGTTGTCCCACATCTTCAGGTTCGGATAGTCCAAATAATACTCAAAAGCCTTGATGGCGTTCTGGTAGTCCTGATTCTTGAAATAATAGCCACCTGCATTGATGAAACCGTTCTGCATGACGTCCATTATTTCCACAATCTGCTTTCGTAACTTGTTGGGAACCTTGCCCTTGGCATTAGGTGTCTGATCCAGGGAGTCGGCCACCTTCAGGCAGTCGTAGGCCTTCATCAGGGACGTGGCCATCAGTTCTTCGTTGGCCCGGCCGCCGGTCCACTGTTTCTTCTGTTCGTTGTCGAAGAGCTTGTAGTAGATCTTACCGGCCGTAAACCAGGTGTCGGCCTGCGTTTTGGTGATGGAATCCAACAGAGCCGGAGCGATGAATTTCTCGGCTTCGACGTAGTCGGGTTTTTCGGCCGTCATCTTGGCTTTTGCCTTACGTACATTGGTCTTCTGGGCGAAAACATCCCCCGAGCCGACCAGCAGTAACAAAGCGGTGGTGAATAAAACCAATCTTTTCATAGTTGCATTAATTAAAAGTTTTATTTGATATCATAGACGTTCACTTGTTGCCAGGCGCTACAGTTCAGTGATGGGAGCCTCCTGCCCTTCTTCACCGCTCTCCTCTTCCTTGTCGGACATGACGACGCAGACCGAGGCGATTTCATCGCTGCGTTTCTCGAGATTGATCAAACGTACGCCCTGGGTGGCACGACCCATGACGCGGATGTCGGCTAGCGGCAGGCGGATGGCGATGCCCGACTTGTTGATGATCATCAGGTCGTTCTCGTCATTGACATTGGTGATGCTGACCAACTGGCCGGTCTTGTCGGTGATATTGAGCGTCTTGACGCCCTTGCCGCCACGGTTGGTGATACGGTAGTCCTCGATGTCCGAGCGTTTGCCGTAGCCCTTCTCCGAAACCACCATGATGGTCTCGTCGCCCGTGTGCTTGATGACAATCATGCCGACCACTTCGTCCTGGCCGTCCTCGTCGAGTGTCATGCCGCGTACACCGGTCGAGACACGGCCCATGCTGCGGACTTTGTCCTCGCTGAAGCGGATGGCACGTCCGTTGCGGTTGGCCAGTACGATTTCGCTGCCCTCACCGGCCAGGGATACCTGGATCACCTGGTCGTCCTCGCGGATGATGATGGCCTTGACACCGTTGATCTTGCTCTTGAAGTAGTCTTCCAGGGCGGTCTTCTTGATGACACCCTGACGGGTGGCGAAGACCAGGAAGTGCGATTTGAGGTACTCTTCGGAAGTGTCCTTGACACGGATATAGGCCGTCACCTTGTCGTCGCCTTCGATGTTGAGCACATTCTGGATGGCCCTGCCCTTGGATGTCTTGTTGCCCTCGGGGATTTCGTAGACTTTCAGCTTGTGGTATTTGCCTTTCTGGGTGAAGAACAGCATGGTGTTGTGCATGGAGGCTGGATAGATATGCTCCACGAAATCCTCATCGCGGGTGGTGCTGCCCTTGGAGCCTACCCCACCCCTGTTCTGGGCGCGGAAATCGGCCAGCGGCGTGCGCTTGATGTAGCCCAGGTGGGAGATGGTGATGACCATTTCATCGTCGGCATAGAAATCTTCGGGATTGAACTCTTCCGAGGCGAAAACGATTTCGGTGCGGCGTTCGTCCCCGTATTTTTCCTTGATTTCGAGCAATTCCTGCTTGATGATGTCCATGCGCATCTCCACGCTCTCGAGCACCTGGTGGTACCAGTCGATCTTGGCCATCAGGTCTTCATATTCCTTGTGCAGCTTGTCCACTTCCAGGCCGGTGAGCTGGCGCAGACGCATCTCGACGATGGCGCGGGCCTGGAGATCGGAGAGGTTGAATTCGGCCATCAGGCCTTCCTTGGCCACATCGGCGTTGGCCGACGAGCGGATGATGGCGATGACCCGGTCAATGTTGTCGCAGGCGATGATCAGGCCCTGCAGGATGTGGGCGCGTTTCTCGGCCTCGGCCAGTTCAAATCGGGTGCGCCTGGTGACCACCTCATGGCGATGCTCCACGAAATAGTGAATCAAGTCTTTGAGGTTGAGCAGTTTGGGACGACCCTTGACCAGGGCGATGTTGTTCACGCTGAAGGAAGACTGCAAGGCGGTGAGCTTGAACAGCTTGTTGAGCACGACGTTGGCATTGGCGTCTTTCTTGACGTCGATGACAATGCGCATGCCGCTGCGGTCGGTTTCATCATTGATATTTGAGATACCTTCGATCTTCTTGTCACCCACCAGGTCGGCAATGGCCTTGATGAGCTCGGCCTTGTTGACACCGTAGGGAATCTCGGTGACGACGATCTGGTCGTGCGTGGGGGTGGATTCAATGGAGGCTTTCGAACGGATGACTATGCGTCCCTTGCCTGTCTCAAAGGCTTCCTTGACACCGGCATAGCCGTAGATGTAGCCGCCTGTCGGGAAATCGGGTGCCTTGATGTAGTGCATCAACTCCTCGACCGTGATGTCGTTGTTGTCGATGTAGGCCACCGTGCCGTCGATGACTTCCGACAAGTTGTGGGTGGGCATGTTGGTGGCCATACCCACGGCAATGCCGGAAGCGCCGTTGACCAGCAGGTTGGGAATGCGGGTCGGCAAAACAGTCGGTTCCTTGAGGGTGTCGTCGAAGTTCATCTGGAAGTCGATGGTGTCTTTGTCGATATCCAGGAGCATATCCTCGGCGATCTTGCGCAGGCGGCATTCCGTGTAACGCATGGCAGCCGGGCTGTCACCGTCGACCGAGCCGAAGTTGCCCTGGCCGTCCACCAAAGGATAACGCATGTTCCAGTCCTGAGCCAGGCGGACCATGGCGAAATATACGGAGGAATCGCCGTGGGGATGGTATTTGCCCAATACGTCACCGACGATTCTTGCAGATTTCTTATAGGGTTTGTCAGAGTTGTTGCCCAGTTCGTTCATTCCGAACAGAACACGGCGATGAACAGGCTTCATTCCGTCTCTTACATCGGGCAAGGCGCGGGATACAATCACCGACATAGAATAGTCTATGTAGGAGGACCTCATCTCCTCTTCGATGTTTACCGGAATAATTCTCTCATCTTCAAACATTTAATTCAAGTTTATAAGGGGTTAGTAAAATCATGTAAATGTAGGACATTCCATCCGTTTTTCCAAATAAAAAAACGAAGTTTTTTATGCCTTTCTCCGAAGAATAAAACTGACAATTTGTCCCATGGCAGGATTTTTGAGGGAAGATGAACCGCTATATATGAATAATAGGTATTTTTGCTGTCGAAAAAAAAGAAGAAAGGAACTTGCGCATGATAATGAAAAACATTACGAAAGATATGCATAAGGTGTTGGAATACAGTATCGAAGAAGCCCATCGCCTGGGGAATCCCACGCTCAATCCCGAGCATCTGCTGTTGGGAATGATCCGCAAGAAGGAGAACAAGGGCATGCAGTATCTCGACCAGCTGAACATCAACACCGCCATGCTGAAATATGTCATTGAAAACAGGATACGCCAGGAAAACACCATTCCTGAAGACGAGAGCATTCCCCTCAGTGCCAAATCCGAGAAAATACTCCGTATGGGCATTCTGGAAGCCCGCGGGCTGAAAAGCGAGGCCATCGACACGGATCATCTGCTGCTGGCCATTCTCCGCGACAATGACAATCTGGCATCCGAAGTGCTGGGCCAGGAAGGCGCCCGCTTCGACCGGGTCATGGCCCTGGTGTCGGGTCACCCCTCCCCTTCTGCCGGAGCCGGCTTTACCGAAAGCGAGGACGACGACGATGAATACGCCTCCGAGGAGGGACGTTCTTCCGAAAACTGGAAAGTGAAATCGGAGGATCAGGCCACCTACGGAAACGAAAATAAGAAGGACACACCTGCCCTGGACAATTTCGGCAACGATCTGACCCGTGCCGCCCAGGAAGGACGGCTCGATCCCATCGTGGGCCGGGAAGCCGAGATGCTGCGCATGGCACAGATCCTGAGCCGTCGCAAGAAGAACAACCCCGTGCTCATCGGCGAACCCGGTGTGGGCAAATCGGCCATCGTCGAAGGCCTGGCCATCCGTATTACAGAGCGCAAGGTGCCCCGCCTGCTGTTCAACAAGCGCATTGTGGCCCTGGATCTGGCCTCCATGGTGGCCGGCACCAAATACCGCGGCCAGTTTGAGGAACGCGTCAAAGCCGTTATCAACGAGTTGGAAGAAAATCCCGATATCATCCTGTTTATCGACGAAATCCACACCATGGTGGGTGCCGGCAACGCGGCCGGTTCGATGGATGCCGCCAACATGCTCAAACCCGCCCTGGCACGTGGCAAGGTGCAGTGCATCGGAGCCACCACCCTGGACGAATATCGCAAGAGCATCGAAAAGGACGGTGCCCTGGAGCGCCGTTTCCAGAAGATCATCGTCGAGCCCAGCACGCCCGAGGAGACGCTGCAGATTCTGCAGAACATCAAGGACCGTTATGAGGAGCATCACAACGTGGTCTATTCCGACGAGGCCCTGAAGGCCTGCGTCAACCTGACCGCCCGTTACGTGTCCGACCGCAATCTGCCTGACAAGGCCATCGACGCCATGGACGAGGCCGGCGCCCGGGTGCATATCGACAATATCGCCGTTTCGCCCGACATCGAGCACCTGGAGTTGGAAATCGACGCCACCGACCGGCTCAAGTCGGATGCCATTAACCGCCAGCAGTTCGAGCAGGCGGCTGAATATCGCGACCAAAGCCGTCAGTTGCAGGCCCGCCTCAAGGAATTGAAGGCCGAATGGGAGAAAACGCTCGACGGCCAGCGCAAGCCTGTCGATGAAGAGCAGGTGGCCGAAGTCGTCTCCATGATGTCGGGGGTGCCGCTTCAGAGCATTGCCCGCGAAGAAAGCGACAAACTGCTCCACCTGGCTGAGGTGCTCAAATCCAGGATCATCGGTCAGGATACGGCTGTCGATGCCGTGGTCAAGGCCATTCAGCGCAACCGTATCGGGCTGAAGGATCCCAACAAGCCCATTGGCACCTTCCTCTTTGTCGGCCCGACGGGTGTCGGCAAGACCCACCTGGCCAAATTGCTGGCCGAAAACCTCTTTGACACGGGCGACGCCCTGGTGCGTATCGATATGAGCGAATTCATGGAGAAATTCACCGTTTCGCGGCTGGTGGGAGCGCCTCCGGGCTACGTGGGCTATGAAGAGGGCGGACAGCTCACCGAAAAGGTCAGACGCAAGCCCTACTGCGTGCTGCTGCTCGATGAAATCGAGAAAGCCCATCCCGATGTCTTCAATCTGCTGCTGCAGGTGATGGACGAAGGTCGTTTGACCGACAGTCTGGGACGCCGGGTGGACTTCAAGAACACCATCCTCATCATGACCTCCAATGTGGGCACCCGCCAGTTGAAGGAATTCGGCAAGGGCATCGGTTTCAGCCAGCCTGAGGCCGGCATGGGGGAATACTCCAAAGGCGTGATCAACAAGGCCATCAGCAAGACCTTCTCGCCCGAGTTCCTGAACCGTATCGACGACACGATTTTCTTCGACCAGTTGTCGCGCGAAGCCATCGGGCAGATCATCGACCTGGAACTGAAGCCTTTCTACGAGCGGGTACAGCGTCTGGGCTATACCCTTCACCTAACCCCAGAGGCCAAGGATTTCATCGCCGAAAAAGGCTACGATATCCAGTTTGGCGCCCGTCCCCTGAAGCGTGCCATCCAGAAATATCTGGAAGACGGCCTGGCCGAGGTGGTGCTCTCGCACAGCATCAAAGGCGACAAAATCTATGCCCTGCTCAAGGAAGACCGTTCGGGCATCGTCTTGCAGAAAGAAGCGCCCAAACAGTTGGAATCCGCCAAATAAGGGCACTGCCCCACGCTGTTGCTGACAATATTGCAGCAACGTCCGATAAAAAATGTCAGTCCTTTGCGACTGGCATTTTTTTTGCTTGTGAGGGAGGCACATAAAACGACAATTTTAAAACATACAGATATGATCAAAGAAGGTAACATCGGGGTGACGACCGACAACATTTTCCCCGTCATCAAAAAGTTTTTGTACAGTGACCAGGAGATTTTCCTCCGTGAAATCGTGTCCAACGCCGTGGATGCCACGCAGAAGCTCAAGACGCTGTCCAACCGCGGCGACTACAAGGGCGAGTTGGGCGACCTGGCCGTCCGTGTGAGCATCGACAAGAAAGCCAAGACGCTGACTGTCAGTGACCGTGGCATCGGTATGACGGCCGAGGAAATCGACAAATACATCAACCAGATCGCTTTCTCCGGTGCTGAGGAGTTCCTGGAAAAATACAAGAACGACGCCAATGCCATCATCGGCCATTTCGGACTGGGCTTCTACTCCTCCTTCATGGTCTCCAGCCGGGTCGATATCATCACCCGCTCCTGGCAGGAAGGCGCCCAGGCAGTGAAATGGAGCTGCGACGGCTCGCCGGCCTTCACCATCGAGGAGAGCGACAAGGCCGACCGCGGCACGGACATCGTGCTGCATATCGACGATGAATTCAAGGATTTCCTCAAGGAAGAGAAGATTTCATCACTGCTGGAGAAATACTGCAAGTTCCTGCCCGTGCCCATCGTCTTCGGCAAAAAGAAGGAATGGAAAGACGGCAAGCAGGTGACCACCGATGAGGACAACCAGATCAACGACACCGAGCCGGCCTGGACGCGCAAACCCGCCGACCTGACCGAGGAAGACTACCTGAAGTTCTACAAGGCGCTTTATCCCTTCAGCGAGGATCCGCTTTTCCACATCCACCTGAATGTGGACTATCCTTTCAATCTGACGGGTATCCTCTACTTCCCGAAGATCAAGAACAGCATCGAGATTCAGAAGAACAAGATCCAGCTCTATTGCAACCAGGTCTTTGTGACCGACTCGGTCGAAGGGATCGTGCCCAATTTCCTGACCCTTCTGCACGGTGTGATCGATTCGCCCGACATTCCGCTGAACGTGTCGCGTTCCTATCTGCAGAACGACGTCAATGTCAAGAAGATATCCAACCACATCACCAAGAAGGTGGGCGAAAGCCTGCTGAAGATCTTCAACAACGACCGCAAGCAGTTCGAAGAAAAATGGGACGATCTGAAGATATTCATTGGATATGGTGTATTGACCGAGGAAAAATTCTGGTCGCAGGCCGAGAAGTTTGCCCTCATCAAGAATACCGAAGGCAAATACTTCACCCTGGATGAGTACAAAACGCTGGTCGCTTCCGAGCAGACCGACAAGGACGGACAGCTGGTATGCCTGTATGCCGCCGACAAGGAAAAACAGTTCAGTTATATCGAGGCCGCTCGCAGCAAAGGCTATGACGTGCTGCTGATGGACGGCGAACTGGACGTGCCCTTCATGCAGCATCTGGAATCCAAGCTGGAAAAGACGCGTTTCGTGCGTGTGGACAGCGATGTCATCGACAACCTGATCGCCAAGGCCGACAAGGCTGCTTTGACGCTGAGCGAGGAGGACCAGAACAAACTGAAAGATCTGTTCAAGAACAACCTGCCTACGCTCGACAAGGTCAATTTCGACGTCAAGTTGGAAAGCCTGGGCGAGGAAGCCGTGCCTGTCATGCTCACGCAGAACGAATTCATGCGCCGTATGAAAGACATGTCTGCCCTGCAGGCCGGCCTGAATTTCTACGGTGAAATGCCCGACAGCTACTCGGTGGTGGTCAATACCGACAACCGCTTGGTCAAAGATGCCCTGGCCGTTCCCGCAGAAGATGAAAACAATAAGCTGAAAATCAGTCAGATCGTGGATCTTGCCTTGCTTAGCAGCGGGATGTTGAAAGGCGAAGCCCTGGACAAATTCATCCACCGCAGCTACGATTTGATATGATTATTGTGTAGCGTAACTCAAATAAAAAACGTCTGATGTATGGTCTTGAAGAAAAAAAGCAGTAAGTTTGCCCGAATTTATCGATAGACGATACATTAATTTCATTAATAACAAAAACTATGAAACTGACTAAACATTACCTGGTGCCCGCCCTTTTGTTGGCCGGCATGACCTTTGGCATTGCCTCTTGCGATGACAAAAACAAAAAGGAACCTGAACAGCCGATGACCTCGGTTGAGCAGAAAGACAAGGTGGAAGATGCCGCTCTGGCTGCCATCAATGCCGTCAATCCCGAAGATTTCCGCTATTTGGCTACGGAAGTGCTCTACGTTCGGGATGAATACGCTGATTTTTCCATGCTCACTCCCATACTGACGTGGGTTTCGGAAAATCTCAAGACCATTGAGGATACCCAGAAGACCAGAGTCGGACAGGATAGTCCTACTTCCGAGAAGGAAGGTGATTACACCAAATGGACTTACAACGAGAATTTCCGCATGTTGTACAAGCTGGCCAACTTCACCGGCCACTTCACAGCCACCGATACGGCCTGGGTGCTGTCTGACAAGAAATACAACGACCTCCAGTTTGCCTTCAAGGACCAGAACGGTGCTGACTGCACACTGACCCTGAGCCACGAAGGTGAAGGCGTTCCTGTCCATTTCTCCACAGATCGCCGGTATATTTCCTACAATCTTGACACGGCCAGTAAGACCCATACCGATTACTACGAAACTGTTGTCAGTGTGGTTGAAGTGCCCCAAGTCCTGGTTCTTTCGTTGAAGACTGGCAACACCGAACACTTCTGCCTCACCATGAAGCCCGACCTGACCGAGATGCAGGCCGAGGATTTCGACCTGAGCAAGGACAGCTACTCTTTTGAGGCTTCGCTCAAAGTGGAAAAGTATTTCTTCGAAATTGTCAAGATCAACTATGCTCCCGGCAAGCCCGCTGAGCTGACCATGAAGCTGAGCATCGACAACAAGCCGGTTGTTTCCTTCTCCCTGTCTAGCAGCGAACTGAGAGCCGACAACAAAGGTCTGACCACGGCCAAGAACGTGGCTGTCAACATCGACCTGATGGGTCAGGTACAGATCAAGGGCACCTGCGTCGATGCCTTGCGTTTCTCGCAGCTGATGGACGAAGCCGAAGACAACAATACCAATGAGGCTAAATACAAATCCACGATCACCATGGCCAACGACCTGCTCGACCTCGGTGTCTATTACAACGGCGGAAGCCTGGAACAGGCCCGCGTCAAACTGGAAGTCTTCGAGGACAAGGGAAAAGGCCGCTGGGAATGCGAGCCGGTCATCTATTTTGCCGATGGTTCCTCCTACACCACTTTCGAGGCTTTCTTCAACGAAGTTGACTTCGCCGACGTAGTGGATGCTGCCAACAATCTGGTAGATGGATTTTATGCATTGGCTGAACCCACTGAGAAATAATCATTGATTTGTTGACGTGAAACTGCGTCTGACAATCGTAATACTGCATGTCGCTTTCGTTTCGGCTTTGTTTGCCCAGCAAACCGGTCGCAGCGGAAGCGACACTGCTTTTATCTCTTCCCGCGCCATTGAAGAGGTGTCGGTCAATGCCCGTCGCACCACTTCCCTGGTCCGCCTGGGACAAGGCGGCGAATTGCGCATGGACATGGAGATGACCCAGCAAATGCCACGCATCCTGGGCAACGCCGATCCGGTGCGTTTCATGCAGACACTGCCAGGCGTCCAGACCAACAATGAATTCGACGCCGGCCTGCATATCCAGGGCAGCGAGAACGGTCACAACCATGTCTCCATCAACGGGGTGCCACTCTACAATGTCAACCACATGCTGGGGTTGTTTTCGGTATTCATCCCCACTCATTTTTCTGGGCTCAGCCTGATCAAGTCGCCCAATAACGCCACCCTGTCCAACCGTCTGGGCGGTTTCCTGGATATGGTCTCTCCGTTGGAGATTCCCGATTCGCTGCATCTGAGTGCCTCGGTGGGCCCGATGTCCTCGCAGGGCAGCCTGCAGACTGCTGTCGGAAAGAAATCCGCCTTGACCTTGTCCTTGCGCTCCACCTATCTGAATCTGCTCTACGGTCCTCTCCTGAAGGTTGACGGCCAACAACTCAAGTACCGGTTCTACGATGCCGATGCCACCTGGATGCTGATGACAAGCGACACAGAGCGTTTTTGGATAGACCTCTACCTGGGCCAGGATCATGGTGCTGCGATGGAAAACAAATACTTGTCGCAAGACCAGATGGATTGGGGCAATGCCATGGGCGCATTGCATTGGCAGCGGGAAAACCGTTCCGGAGCCGTGGAGCACCGGACCTTGTTTGCGTCTTATTACTACAACCATGTGGACGTAGCCATTGAAAACGAATTCGCCCAGTTGCCTTCCAGCATGTTCACTGTGGGATATCGCGACAATATCCGCTATGGCGATTTGCAAGCCGGCCTGGAGGCCAATTATCATTGTATCAATCCGCAGCGTCCTTCCCTGAGCGGTTCCTTGGTGATATCGGCAATGGACGACAGCAGCCGCCTCATGACGGCCGTCGAATTGTCCGAATATATCGACTGGCAGCATCAGTGGGACACCTGGACTCTGCGTGCAGGCCTGCGTCTGAACCAATATGCCCTGCTGGGCGAACGGCCCTTTGTCCATCTGGATCCTTCGTTGTCGGTTGCCAAGACCATCAACGTCGAGCAACAGTTGGAGCTGGTCTATAGTCACCGTCACCAGTATCTTTTCCAGAGCGGTTTCTCCGCGGTAGGCTTCCCCACGGAATTCTGGTATCCATCCAGCCGGGCCCTGCTGCCACAGTCGGCCCACATGGTTTCACTGTCCTACTCTCTGCCGCTCATCCACCATGATTATTGGCTCAGTGCCGAAATCTATTACAAACATCTTTCTCATCAGGTGGAATACGATGACAACATCTTCAGCCTGCTCTCGTCCGACTATCGCCTGGAGGATGCCTTCCTGTCCGGACACGGCTACAACTGCGGTCTGAATGTCATGCTCAACAAGCGCACCGGCCACCTGAAAGCCTGGTTGAGCTATGCCTATACCCTGGCCCGCCGCCGTTTTGACGATGAAAGCAGGGATTACTGGTTTCCGGCCAGTCACGAACGCCCGCACGAGCTCAATCTGGTGATGAGCTACGATATCAACCCCCACTGGCAGGTGGGCGGCACCATGGTCTATGCTTCCGGCACGCCGTTCACAGCGCCTGAATGCTTCTACTATATCAACGGCAACGTCATTACCTATTTCAGCCACTACAATGCCAACCGTCTGGGAGCCTACAGTCGGACCGACCTGTCGCTGAGCTATCTCTTTTCCCGGCACGGCAAACGGCAAAGCGGCCTGAATTTTTCGGTATATAATGTTTTCAGCCGGAAGAACCGGATTTATTACCGGCTTAAGTTCAAAGACGGCGCTTTTGCCTATGTGCCGGTCCATCTCCTGGTGGAAACCATTCCTTCGATCAACTATTTCATCAACTTCTAAAACAGCCTGCATATGAAACATCTCCTATTTCTCGGAATCATGGCAACCATGCTGTTGCTGGCAGGCTGCCAAGGCGATGAACTGAACAGGGCCGATCCTGTATTGGTGGTGGAAGGCTGGATAGAAGACGGTGAGTTTCCCTGTGTCTTTGTCACTTCCAGTATCCCGGTCAGCACAGCCTACCAGTCGCTGGACGATTTGGGCCAGTATTTGATCCGCTATGCCCGGGTGGCCGTCAGTGACGGGGACACCACAGTGATCCTGACGGGCAAGGTGGATCGTGACATTTTCCCTCCATACCATTATACCACCAGCTATCTGAGAGGCAAAGCGGGTAAGACATACACACTGACTGTCGATTACGGAGATCATCATGTCAGCGGACAGACCACCATTCCGGCCCCTGTGCCGGTAGATTCTTTCGTGGTCGAACCAAGCCGGGCGGATTCATTCTACTCCATGAAGGCCTGGTTCTACAATGAACGGAGCGAGGATCGTTATTACAAGGTTTTCACGCGTCATCATTCGAGCGAGGACAGGCTGTATTATTCGCCCTTTATCTGCAGTTATGAGGGAGCCATCCTGCCCGATACGGCAGCCATCGAGGTGTTCTGGGAAAAACGGCTGGGCTGGGGCGAATACAGAATCTATTTTCATATAAACGACACGGTAGATATACGCTTCTGCACCATGGACTATGCCGCTTGGCAGTATTGGAGCGACTATGAGGCCATCATTGCCTTGTCGCGCAACCAATTGCTGAACGTGACCGACAATCTGCCCACCAATCTGAGCGGCGGTATCGGCTACTGGTGCGGCTACGGCTCCCGCTATTACACAGTGAGCATCAGGGAAGCCATCGGTGAGTGATTCCCTGCTTGAAAAATTTTCAGAAAAAATTTACTCAAACCTTTGGCGATACCAAAATTGGTTGTACCTTTGCATCCGCAATCGCGAAAATAGCTCAGTTGGTAGAGCACGACCTTGCCAAGGTCGGGGTCGCGGGTTCGAGTCCCGTTTTTCGCTCCAAGCCGCGGAAGCGTCCGCAAAGAGGCTATCTTCTCAATGTCAGAATGAATACCCAGGTGGTGGAATTGGTAGACACGCTACTTTGAGGGGGTAGTGGACATTAGTCCGTGTGAGTTCGAGTCTCATCCTGGGTACTTTCTCACATTTGACAGTATGCCTAGATGGTGAAATTGGTAGACACGCTAGTTTCAGGTACTAGTGGCCGCAAGGCTGTGCAGGTTCGAGTCCTGTTCTGGGCACTGAAAAAAGAGGATCGTTTATATAACGACCCTCTTTTTTTATACCACTTCTCCACCCTTTTCTCCCGCTCCAAACAGTTTTTTGTGCGAATGGTTGTTTTACATGCGTGCAATGGATACGCTGCCAATGTTGCCGCGGAGTTGCATGATGAGAGCATCAACTTTATTGCCGTTCTTATTGACTTCCATGATAAGAAAACCGAAGGCGTTCCAACTGGATTCTGCGTCATCTATCGCCCGGTAATTGATGGGAGTTTCTGCATTGTTGAAGGAGCAGGTGTAGTCATCTTCTTCCGTCCTGTTGCCGTTAATCTCTACATCCCAATCCCGATGACCATCGGCCGATGGATCGACAGCGGTAGCTGTCAGATTGAAGTGTGTGTCGAATCTGTTTCCATTGAAACTAAACTTTCCATCGAATTCTATCGTCCAGGCTTGCTTTCCCGAAACCTTTGTGATGGTAGCCCCAGAGAGTGCACCGTCACGAAGCACCTTCCACATACTGCCATCTGCCGACAGCGAGGTCCCGTTTGACTGATAGAAGTACTTTGCCATCGTGCTCTCCTTGTCCATTTTCAGGGCCGATTCCAACTCTTCGAGAGTAGCTGTGACGATATCATTGGAGATGCAAAGCATATATTCCTTTAGTGGCGTACTTACATAGGTGGGCGAAAAATGTTCCGTTCCGTCGTATCTCTGGCACGATGTCATGGATGCAACGACAAGAGTTATAACAAATATGATTCTTTTCATGACTCGACAGTATTAAAAATAAAAACCAAGACCCAAGCGGATAAAATAACCAGTTCCATATCCAATATCCTCGAATACATATGTTTTGTTACCTCCAAGAGCCCATCCCAGAAACGTAATCTCATAAGCAGGCTCCAAATGTGTCGACTCATATTGTCCTACTGATAGATAGGTTCCGGCGGATAACATTGAATACATACTAAAATGCAACGGAACAAATCCGTAATGTACGACCTCAAACCACCTTGCCTTTATAGAAGGCATGACAGATACAATATGCTGTGTAAGGACGGTCCCTTCTTCCTCTTCGTCCTGCCGAAAGGCATATCCCGGTCTTATATCAGCGCTGACAAACCCCCAGGAAGCATTCACGCCCACGCTTAACCATTTTTTGAGGAAATAGTTGTATTGAGCTCCCAGTACAATGTCTCCCGACACATACTTCTGGTCTTCATAAAGGTTTTTAAGTCGAAATCTATTGTAGTAGTGGGCATACTCACTTTCTCCAAATCCATAAACCCCCATGGCTGGACCTCCGAAAGAGAACTCAATGCTGTGACGATGCTCTGTTTGACTTGCATCCTGCTCCTGTGCCACAACCGCTACACAGGCCAGGAGTCCCCAAAATGATAGTAATATCTTTTTCATGCCCAAATAGCTTTAACGCGGCAATATTACATATCATTTCGCGCAATAACAACAAAAATCTTTTTTTTTAAGTCAGGGCGTTAAAAGCCGGTTTTGACTGCGGCGAGGAACTCTTCGGGAATTTTGCTCTCGAAGCTCATGGCTTCGCCCGTGACGGGATGGGTGAACGACAAGACGCAGGCATGCAGGGCCATGCGGTTCATAGGTGATTTGTGGCCGCCGTATTTCAAGTCGCCCAGCACCGGATAGCCGATGCTGTTCATCTGCACGCGGATCTGGTTCTTGCGACCCGTGTCCAGCTTGAATTCCACCAAACTGCAGCCCCTGCCCGTCTGCAGCACTTTGTAGTGGGTTACTGCCTTGACGCCGTCCTCAGGGTTCTGGCTGGCATAGACGATAAAAGCCTTGCTTTCCCACAGATAGGAAGTGACGGTGCCCTGCCCCGTGCCGTCGCCGGTCTTCAGTTCGCCCTCCAGAACGGCCACGTATTTGCGCTGGCTCACGGCAAAGCGCCAGTTGTCTTGCATGAGGGACTGCACTTCGGGCGTCTTGGCAAAGAGCAGCAGACCGGAGGTCTCGCGGTCCAGCCGATGGACGACAAATATCTTGTTTCCGGGCGACTTCTGCTTGACGTATTCACTCAGGATGGAATAGGCGGTCTTCTGACGCTCGCGGGGCGTAGCTATGGTGAGCAGCCCGGCGCCCTTTTCGACCACGATCAGGTATTTGTCCTCGAATACGATTTTCAGTTTGGGATGCTTCAGCGTCGAACGGCCTTTGTCCCAATGCACTTCCACTGTGTCCCCTTTTTCCAATGGATGGTCGAATTGCCTGACAACCTGTTTGTTGACCAACACCTGTTGATGTGAGAGCAAGCTCTTGACACTAGTGCGTGACAGATCTTTGAAGCGCTTTTCAAGAAAAGCCATCAGCGTGTCGGGCTCTTCTATCTGGCATTGCGTGGTGCGGTCGCGGTGTACGGGCCTTTTGTTGTCGGACTTCATAATAAAACTTTAACTGGTTTGACGGGGCAGGTGGGCTTTGATACGGCTGAAACTGAATTTATGCAAGCGGAAACAGAAGAAGATGAAGGCGATGCTGAGCAAGGCAGACAAGGCGGGCATGATGCTCGACACCATCAGGATGCTGTCGAAAATGCCATGGGCCAGCACCGGGGCAGCCCAGACCAACAGGCGGCTGCGGTCGCGCCGGCCGACGGCGGTGTCGTCTATGCGGAAGATCAATTCTCCGTTTTCATCGGTCTTCAGGCTGATCTGCTGCGTGCTGAAATGCACCAGGGAATAATAGTAGCCCATCAAGACGGCAAAAGCAAAATGGCCGGGCACCGAGATGAGGGCGCGCATGATGCCCACGCTGACCCAATCCTCATAGTTTTGGAAGAGGTACATGATATTCTCGGTGGCGGCAAAGCCCATGCCCACGCAGACGGCATAGACGATACCGTCCATTTTCTCATCGAAATAAGGATTGCGTCTCAGCAACAGCCATAGCATGAAGAGTTTGGCTGTCTCTTCGGGGATGGCGGCACCGAAAAAAGCCACGCCGATCTGGCCGAGCATGGTCTGGCTCTCGGAGGCATAGATGCCCAGTGCTTCCAAAGGCTTGGAGATGGCCAGGGAAGCAAACACAGAAAGGACACCGAAGAAAAAACCTTTCAGTAACTGGCCGACAGGCTCTGGCTGCTGGCCGTCCTTGCGATAGATGTAGAACAGCAGCACAAATGCCGGCATGACGGCGGCTATGACAATGTAGAGGGCCATGTTATTTTCGTTTCCGGATAAAGTACATCAGTTTGTAATAGAGGTATTTCACGGTAGAGAACGGCCGGATTTCACGGCTCATGGCCAAGGTACGGCGGTTCATCTGCCAGGTGTCGCGCAGGTGATACAAACGGCGCAGGTAGTACTCCGCCCCCACCGATTGTGCCCCTACTTCATTGTCACCGTGCTGCCGGTAGAGAATGGTCGGTTGAGGCACATAGCCGAGCACACCGTCGGGATGGTCGGCCACCTTCAGGGCTATCCATTTGTCGTGCATCAGGGCTTTCTCGCCCAGAGGCAGGCTCAAGGCCCGGGCCTGGCTGTTGATCATCATCGTGCAGCCGGTGAAGGCATTGCAGACAGTCAGGTAGTTGAAGTTGTGTATCAACTTGCGATCGATGCCGTTGTATTTCCAGAAGGAAGGATGGATGACATGCAGTTCGTTGTCCACGACACAAAGATCGGTATTGACAGCCACCGGACTGCCGGGGTGTTTTTTTTCACAGACCCTCATCCTGGTCAGGGTCAGACTGATCTTTTCGGGCAACCAGACATCGTCGTGGTCGCAGAACATGTAGTACTGGTGGCCGGGATGCTGCTCGAGCAGCCACATGAAACTGCCCATGGCCTGCCGGCCGGGTTGCGGATCGTGGTCGAGTTGCAGCCGGCCGTAACGCTGGCGGTATTTTTCCAGAATATCCAAGGTTTCGTCCGTCGAGCCGTCGTCGTGGACATAGACGGTGAAATCCTGACAGGTTTGGGTATAGAGCGAATCGAGCAAATCCGGCAGATAGTCGGCACTGTTGTATACACAGAGAAGTATGGCGATATCGGCATTCATCAGTCTTCGAATTGAGGCAAGGCAAAGATAACATAGCCCGTCATGCTTGACAAGTCCCCATGGGCGTGAGGCAGGCGGAAAAACAGCGTGAAAGGCACGGAAGGGTCTATCTCGTCGAAACGGATTTCCAGCTTTTGCCAGGTATCCGGGCGGTTTAGGTCGTAGAGCGCCGTGTATCTGTAGATGTCGGCGTATGAAGAGGTGCGCAGCATGACTGCCCGCCCGTTGAAATCGCGGCTCACGTAGCACCAGGCACTGAAACAATGCTTGGTTGTGTCGCGCAGGCAGAAGCCCGTGTTGAAGTCGACGGCGTTGATGTCAGGCATATCGTATCCTTTCGAAATATGGGTAATCTGATAGCCTTGGCAACCTTGCAACTCGGCCGGTACCTGACCGGGCAGTTCACGAGCCAGTGTATAGGGTTTCACGGCATAGGTCTGCGGCCGGCGGGGATCGTGTCCCCTGGGTCCGCAGCAAAGAAAAAGCACTGTCAAGATCACAGACAAGGCGGCCACGCTGAACAGAACGGCCCAAATGCGACAGACGACCTTGTTTTCCATCCATCGGCTGTTTTCCTGACAACTGGCACTCTCCTGCCGGCCGTAATCGGTCATTGCCCAGACAAACTGCATCAGGGCGAAGGTGATGAACCCTCCGGCCTGCATGGTCACCGTCTCGGTCATCATCAGCAGCAGCCAGCACAGGGTGGCCGCCAACAGTAGCGGGCGCTGTTGACGGGTGCAAAGCAGCAGGGGCAGCAGCAGGATGGCTGTCCAGATCAAAACTGCAGACAAACCGCTTTCGAGGGCGGTGTGCAGGAAAGTGTTGTGGGCATGGGAGCGGTTGGCGATGATGTCATCGGCCAGATGCAAGTCTTTGTATTTGGCCATCAGAAGATCTTTGGCATCGCCCACGCCGGCCCCCGTGAGCCAGATATGGTCTTCCCTGAGCACGTCCACAGCCGCGGTCCAGATGCCGATGCGCCCTTCCTGCAACTGCTCGTTGTCCTGTTTTTTCAACTGATCGGGCTGGATGCGGTCGAAGGCAGGATGATAGTGCCAGACCAAACCGACGACTATCAGGGCCAGGCCAAGCAGCGAGACAATGGCCAGCCGGTATTTGCGGGCATATTCACGACTGAGGTCGATCAGCATCCAGAAAAGCAATAAAATGGCCAAAATCAGATTCAGACGCCCTTGCGACAGGATGCACCATGCCATGAGCAGCAGGCTGTAGCTGCAGAACAGCAACCAGGAGCGTTTCTGCAGCCTGTCGGGCAGTCTTTTTTTGCGGAAGGCGGCATAGAAAGTGAGCCAGGCCATCAGCTGGATAATGCCGAAAAATGCCCGGTGCTTGTAGGCTAGCATGCTCACGACATAGGCCGAGGGAAACTGATGCAGGTAGTTGCGGAAACCGAAATCACTCAGATAGTGCAACACCGGCCAGGCCAGCATCAGCGTAAGATGGCAGGCGGCACCGGCTACAAAGGCAGTGAGCAAGGGTTTGAGCCGGTAGTCGGGATGCAGCCGGAAGATGGCCATCAGCATCAAGACAATGAACGACACCCGACGTTCCAGCATGCGCTTGGAATAGTGCAGATTGTCGGTATAGAGCAAGGATATAAGCATTACTACATAGAACAGCACCATCAGATAGAGCACGATGTGCCGCTTGTCAAAGCGGGGATGCAGCAGGCGTCCGTTGACGAGGGCTTCCAAAAACCAGGTGAGCGCCCAGAAAAAGAAACAGTTGCAGACCCAGATATCCGGCATGCATAGCGAAAAAGCCATGACCAGGGCCAGCAGCCAGTTCAGGCGGAAGAGCATCTCCCCCACTTGCTCGCGGAGCGTACCTTGCGGCCAGCTAAGCCATGACTTCAAATCGATCGGTCTTTCCATCAGAATACCAGCATATAGGGTCTCAGATATCCTTGCATCAAGATGTTACCGAAAAGGGCCAGCGCCACCAGCACGGTGATGAGCTCGGGCAGCCAGCGTGGTTTGATGAAGTATATCAGGTAGGGAATCAGAAATATCAGGATGATGTTGAGCATCTCCCAAAGACGGAAGGCAAAGACGGCCAAAGGCATGAACAAATAGAACACGCCGATGGATATCATGTTGATTTTCAAGAACAGTATGCCGTAGGGTGATTTTTCGGGCAGTTCCTTGCGATAATACAACAGAAAGCCTGACAACAGCAACTGGAACAACAACGTGGCATTCATCTCGTTGATTTTGAATCCTTTGAAGAACTGTTCGGCCTGGTAGATACGTATTTTCTCGGAATAGACCCCCAGGTCGTATTTCGACAACAAGGTGATGGGGTCCACCCCGGCCTTCATCAGCAAGTATGGCACCACAATGACGGCAATATATGTCAATGGATTGATATTCTTTGTATTGAGGAAATAGAAGGGGAAAAAGATGATGGCCGAATAATGGAACATGGTGGCCAGCAGGATGACCAGGGCGAATTTTCCGAAATCGCGCGAGATGATATAGCGGAAACTCATCATGGCGATACCGGCGGCCAGACCGGCGCGCACCTGTACGATCTCATGCAGCAGGAAATAGTCGCATACATAGATGAACAGGGAGAAGAAGGCAAACTCGGAATAGTCGTGGATGGCTTTCAGTTTCAAGCCCACAGCCGCAAGGGCAAAAAGAAAGATCAATATCGCATACCCCGTATCGAAAGGGAAGATGAATTTGAGCAGCGAAGATATGAGCAGGAAGGAGGGCTCCACACTGTCGGCCAGGAAAAAGGCTTTGGGCTGCAGTACCAGCATATAGAGCGGCATGGCGTTCTTGTAGAAATCCAGGAACACATGGTCGTCGACACTGACATTGCGGCCTTTCAGACCGGCTATCAAAGCCAGGGCAACCCCCATGACAAGCAGCCAGATCCAACGGTTCACCTTGATCTGTTCACCAGTCAGGCACAAGACCAGGGCGGCCAGGACGACGACATAATAAAAGGTAATCATGCGATACTGCGAGGGAGCTTTTCTGAAGGACAAAAGTAATGATTTTTATTTATTTTGCAGCCATTCGTTTTTGTGTTTGGTGCGAAAAATGTACTTTTGAGGTCGAATAAATACAAGAGGCTTGGGAAAACGGAAAAACCTTCCATTGCTTGAAAATGTGACCATCACTGATGTCGCTGCCGAGGGAAACGCCTTGGCACGAGTGGATAATATGGTCATTTTCATGCCTTTTGGCGCTCCGGGAGATGTCGTGGATGTGCAGATAGTCAAGAAACGCAAGCAGCATGCCATCGGGCGGATTGTCCGCTTTGTGAGCCGCTCTGAGGAGCGTGTCGAGCCTTTCTGCAGCCATTTCGGCGTGTGCGGCGGCTGTCAGTGGCAGCACCTGCCCTACCCGGCCCAATTGCGTTTCAAACAGCAACAGGTGATGGACAATCTCACCCGCATCGGCCATGTCGAATTGCCGGAGCCGCGTCCCATCCTGGGTTCTGAAAAGCAGATTGAATACCGCAACAAGCTGGAATTCACCTTTTCTGACAAACGCTGGCGCACTTATGAAGAAGTGGCCTCCGGCCAGGAATTCTCTCCGCAGGACAATCTCGCCCTGGGATTCCATATCCCCGGCATGTTCGACAAAGTGCTTGACATCGACACCTGTCATCTGCAGGAGAACTTTTCCAACCTGTTGCGTCGCGATATCAAAGCCTGGTGTCAGGCACACGGGTATCCTTTCTTCAATCTGCGCAGCCAAACGGGCTTGATGCGCAATCTGATCGTGCGTACGGCCTCGACGGGCGAAAAGATGGTCATCGTGGTCTTCCACGACCCTGACCAGCCGCGCATCCAGGCGCTCATGCAGCATATTGCCGAGACTTTTCCCGAGATCACTTCCCTGCTCTATATCGTCAACGACAAGTGCAACGACACCGTCTTCGACCGCGAGGTCTTTGTCTTCAGTGGACGCGACTACATTTTTGAGAAAATGGAAGACCTGAAGTTCAAGATTGGTCCCAAGTCGTTCTACCAGACCAATTCGGCGCAGGCCTACCGTTTATATGGCGTAGTCAGGGAGTTTGCCGCCCTGACGGGCTCTGAATTAGTCTATGACCTTTATACCGGTACGGGCACCATCGCCAATTTCCTGGCCCTGCAAGCCCGGCAGGTGATCGGGGTGGAATACGTGCCCGAGGCTATCGAGGACGCCAAGGTCAATGCCGCCCTGAACGGTCTGGACAACACCCTGTTCTTTGCCGGCGATGTCAAGGACATTGTCAATGAGGATTTTCTGGCCAAATATGGCACCTCCGACGTGCTCATCACCGACCCGCCCCGGGCTGGCATGCACGAAGATGTGGTTCGTACCATCCTGTCGGCACGCCCCCGTCGGGTGGTCTATGTGAGCTGCAATCCTGCCACCCAGGCCCGCGACTTGAGCCTGCTCGATGTGGCATACCAGGTGACGGCCATCCAGCCGGTGGATATGTTTCCGCATACGCAACATGTGGAGAATGTGGTATGTCTCGACCTCAGAAAAGAATGTTCGTAAGATTTTTATATACCAATTAGAATTTATAACTGTATGAAAACCAAAGCTTTGTTTATGTCTGTGCTGATGATCGGCTTGTTCCTGACCCCGGCATGGGCATTGATCACGGATCCGGAGGATTATGTGATCTATGATTCGGGCCAGCTCTGCGAGAGAGGCAGTTTCACCAAGCCTGATTTCTTCAGCGCTACGGGCTGGGAATTCGGAGAGGCCGCCTCTTCCCTCTCGGGAAACTCCTCCCTGGCTGCTTTCCTGGGCGCTTCATCAACGACCGACCCGCTCAACGCCATCCTGATCGGCAAGACCGACACGCTGGTGCTGACGCTCCCTGCCTGCGACTCCATCTATATCGAGTATTGGGGCACAGGTATGCGCGGTCTGAAAATCACCAACGACCACAACAACAGCTATGCCTGGCATTCGGTCAATGGTATGCGTGACAGAGGCCGGGTCGGAGCCCGCTTCGATGCCAAGGATTCCATCCGCATTTATCTGACCGGCACCAAGTTGGAGGTGACCACCCCCTTGAACAACAACGAAAAGGTCAACATCAACCGCATCAAAATCTACGCCGGTATCGAGGACAGTGATGTGCCTGAATTCGACGGCACCATCGCCGGCTGGACCTTCCAGTATCATCCCAAAGCCAGCGGCACGGTCGATCTGACCTCGCTTGTCACTTCCGAAGAAGGCTTTGAATCGGCCAAATACGACATCTATGCTTCCGATCTGGGCGTGGTCCGTGGCAAACTGACGGCCTCCAAGGGCTTCTCGCTGGGTTACGACGGTACGGAACATGCCGCCCGTATCCAGGGCATGCAGGCCAACCAGTCGGTGGATTTCACCAAGGACGAGCAACACAAGGATTATTTCCAGATTGAAGTGCCGACTACCGGATTCCAGGACATGGAACTCCAGTTCAACTTCAGCCTGCTCTCTTCGGCTTCCTCGGCCGTTGTAGTGACCCGGGCTTCCGGTCAGACCGACTGGACGCTTGCCGGCAAGTTCGAACAGAACGGCAGCAAGACGTCGGTCAATGTGCCGCTCACTGGCATGGACAATGCAGCCACTACCCAGATTCGTATCATGCCCGACAACGGCACCTACGGCAACGGCGGCGAACTGATGATTTCCGCTTTGAAGATCAAAGGCTACGATGACTATTATAAGGTGAACGAAGGTGCTTTGAAGATCGCCTACATCAACAATGCCACCGACCGTATCCACATCCTGGACCGCGCAACCACCTCCGATTCGCTGGATACCAAGTTGTTGCCTGCCCTGTTGAAGAACGCCGACCTGGATGTCGACGTGCTGCACCAGCAACTTTGGCAGGACATCACCGCCGAAAACATTCTTGAAAGACTGGCCGGTTACGACCTGGTCATCCTGAGTGATTTTGTTCCGGCCAACTCCTCCATTGCCCAGGCATGCCTGGCACTCGTCGGTCACAAACCGCTGTTGAACTTGAGTGCCAATGTCTATAACAGCACTGCCTGGAACTGGAGTCCCGTTCAAACCAGTCAGGCCGTCCAGCTGGCTTCCAACAGCCACTTCACGTTCCATCCTGTTTTCAGTGATGTAAAACTGACCGAGCTGCTTACCGGCCAGCTGTTTGCCGACGCTCCTGAAGCCTTGTCCACGACAGCAGGTTTCAGCGCCGCCCAGTACAACGGACAGGAAGGTTATATGATCGCAACGCCTGCCGGTGCCAGCGGTGTGGTCGCCATCCACGAGCTGAACAGCAATCCGGCCGCCAAATACATGCTGGTGGCCCTGCCTGTGGCTGGCCAGCCCTATTTGAGCGACATTGCCCTGAAGATTGTCAACAACGCCATCCGCTATGTCAGCTCGGCCAATGTCTTTGTTGAGCCGCTGTTTACGATGGTGGCCGGCGGAGCCCTGGTTGAGAACATCTCTGAACTGCAGGGAGCCTTGGTGTATGACTATGCAGCCTTGAATCTCAAGCAGATCGTCATTGAAATGAAACCCAGTACCGATGCCAACGGCATTTATCTCCTGCCTTCCGAAGGCCTGACCATCGATGCTTCGCTCAACAATGTGGTATTCCGCGGCAGCCAGGGCAAGGATGTCGTACTGTCCGGTCAGTTCAAGGGCAAGACGGCTATGAAGTTCAACGACCTGATGTTTGACAACCTGATTCTGGCCCAGGACAAGTCGGGCAAGTTCATCTCATTGGCAGCCAACGACACCATTACCGGCAGCTTGACCATCCAGAACTGCCGTGCCGGACGGGATGCCGATGTGGCCGGCACCCTGGTTGAAGTCAACGGCGGTGCACAACTCAGTCAGTTGACTGTCAACAACAATGCATTCGGACAGAAGGCTGCCACCTTGCTGTGCAAAGTCACAGACGGCACAGTGGCCATAGATAATGTCACCGTCAAGGAGAACTGCTTCTACGGATCTTCCCTGCGTGAAATGATAGCCTTCGGCCAGACCGCATTCAGCAATGACCAGCTGGCCCTGGCTGTTGTCAACAACACTTTCTATGCCTGCGACGCTGCCAACAGCAACCTGATCAGCTTTGAAAAGGCTCCTCAGATTCCTGTGACAACTCAGGTAAACAACAACTTGATGTTCCAGAGCAAGAACTCAGCCCTCAGTGCCGCTCCTTATCACGGATTGCATTTCTATCAGCCTGCCGAAGGCTTGAAAGTCCAGGTATTGAACAACCTGTTGGCTGAGCCGGCAGAGAATGTCACGGCCTTCGGTGTATGGCCCGACACGCTCACCATTGAAAGCAAGACGCTTGATGCTGCCCGTTTCGGCGCCATCTTCCAGGGAGATGACATGGAGATATCCAAAGCTTCTGCTCTCTACACGGCTGGTGTCAACCACACGTATGTCGGTTCGGTCGATTGCTACGTGGATCGTGCCCAGGCCGGTGTCCTGACTGTCCACAACGTACCCGAACTGAAGGTGGCCCTGCAGATTTCCGTACCAGGTGACACCATCGAACTGGCCGCTTGCGACGAAGACAACGGCGTCTATCTGCTGGGTGCCTCCGGGTTGGTTTATCCGCAGCATCACGGTTCGTTGCTGATCCGCAATGCCAAGGACGAAGAGCCCGTGCTGTTCGGCCGCATTTCTTCGAGCAACGGCGCCAAGCTGAGCAGCCTGGTCTTCGAAGGTTTGACCTGGCGCGACAATACCACCTATACAGGTTACAACCTGGAGACCTACTCTCCTTTCTATGTCAACGTCCGCGACTCGATTATGGAGACCTGGACCGTGCGTCAGTGCAACTTCTACGATTTGGACAACCAGGAAATCTTCCGTACCAACACAGGTTGCAACTTTGCTGTCATCAAGGAACTCCGTTTCGAGAACTGCTACTTCGACAACATGGGTGGTTCCCGTCCTTGCGACGGCAAATCCATGGGTGCCCACTTCATCCAGTTTGTCAACAATTCGAGCATCAAGTACGAGCTCGACAGCTTTGTCTTTGTACACAACATCGTGTCCAACTTCCACGGCAGCCAGCTGTTCAACATTGCCCGTCAGGCCTCGACTTCGCAGGATTCGACCATCAGCATCACCATCTGCCACAACCTGTTCTACAAGCTGGGCGGCCATGCTGAGAAGAACCGCAACTTCTTGGAGTTCACTTCCAACGCCAATGGCTTCGATATCAATATCGACATCAACGACAACATCTTCTATCGTCGCTGGAGCGACCAGTACTACCCCGTTTCCAACCTGGCCTTGTTTATGCCGGCCAAGGGACAGCAGGTTTCGATCAATTTGCTGAACAACTATTTCGACGGTGAGTATTACGATGGTGACGGAGAAGATCCCAATCCCGTCGCTCAGAAGAACAAGAGCCAGAACCTCTATGTTTCCTCTGGTGACGAAAAGATGGTGAACCGCGGCAAGCCGCTCTTCTGGTTCGATCTGGAAATCGATGAACTCTTCGAAGATGAAAACACCTTCTTCATCGGCAACGAATCGCCTTTGTTCACAGCCGGCACCAACGGCGGCTATGTCGGTCCGAAAATCTGCTACAACATTGCTCCGGAGCCTGTTGACGCCATCCGCCCGAATCACAGCCGTGAGGGTCTGCAGGTTGTTGTCCGTGAGTCTCAGGTACTGCTCTTCACCAGCGAAACAGCTGTCGTGAACATCTACAATGTTTTTGGACAAACGGTTCGCAGTCTGCGTCTGGAAGCTGGCGAGCACAGCGTTGAAGGTCTGGCTCCCGGTCTCTATCTGATTACCGACGGCAAGAAATCGGCCAAGGTGCTCTTCTAAGCCTAAAGACACTCTCTTATACAAACGGTCCCCGGAAGTTTCGGACTTCCGGGGACCGTTGTTTTTGCTTCGGATGTGGGAAAGGTACACTGCCCTGTCAGGGTCGCTCAAAGCAGCAATCCCAAACCGCCGAGCAGCAAGGCTAGCGACATTTTGATGCCCTTGACCACGACAAAGGCTTTCTTGTCTTCGGCAAACAAAGGCAGGCTGCTGTGGCCGTCCTGTACCAGGGCATTGGCCAGCAAAATGCAGAAAGGAATATGACCGCCCAGGAACAGGCCGACAAAGATCAGATGCGGGCCGGATTCGGGAATCAGTCCGACGGCTACAGCCAGCAGAAGCAGCACATAGGGGTTGCGGTTTATCCAATTGAGGGCATCCATGCGGTATTCCAGCATGTGGACCAATGCCAGGGCCGCCAGGGTCCACAGGAAGATCTTTAGGAAATGCTTGCGGATGACATGCTCCCAAAGGTGATGCTCGAGAAAATGCTCGCTGACAGTGAGCACGGTCATCAGCACGGCCAGGGCCAGGACCAGGAAGACATAGTTGAACCAACGTTCTTCCAAAGGCAGATGCAATCCTGTGGAAGGGCCTGCTGCCATTTCATGCGGCATATCATGGCCATGCTCAAATCCGCCCATGGCCAGCAGAATGATAAAACCGACCAGACCGGCAGCCAACAGGGCACGCGCAAAACTGGGATGCAGCAAATGCTTTTTCCAACGGCCGGGCAAATCTTTCAAGCGAATGTGTCCAGGCTGTTCGTGTTGGTGTAGGACCAGGTGTTCGGGATGAACGGCTGCCGGTGATATGCGCGGAAACAGTTTCCGGGCGGCAAAACCCGCCGGCAGCGCCAGGGCAAAAAGGATAGCCAGGATCATCAGGGTCTTTTCAGGCATTTGAACCAGCATGACAAAAGATTCGTCGCCGATGCTGGTGATCATGGCGGCCAGCAGCGCCCCTGAATGCAATATGCCGTGGGAATACATCGACACGACGGCAAAGCCGCCGAAACAGCCGGGAATCAGCCCCAGCAAAGCTGCCACTATGGTCTGCAGACGGGGCGAACGCGACAGGCCGCGATGCCAATTGCCCTGGGTGGAGATGTTCAATATCTCTATAAACAACATGATGACCAGCACAAAAGTGGTGATCATCAAGGTGTCTTTGAAAACGTCCAAAAATAGATGGGTCATTGTCTTTGTCTGACTGCTTCGTAAATCATGATACCGGCCGCTACCGAGACATTGAGCGAAGCGATGTTGCCCAGGATGGGAATCTGGACCAGTTCGTCGCAAATGCGCAGGTGTTCGGGAGCGATGCCCGTATCCTCTGCCCCCATGATGATGGCCGTAGGACCGCTGTAATCGGCCCCTGTATACATTTGGGATGCTTTCTCCGTGGCAGCGATCAGATGAAAACCGGAGTCTTTGAGATAGCGCAGTGCATCGCGCAGGCTGTTCTCGCGGCAGACGGGCAAGGTGTGCAAGGCTCCGGCCGAGGTCTTCACGGCATCGGCATTGACCGTGACGCTGTTGTTCATCGGCAGGACGATGGCATCCACACCGGCACAGGCGCAGGTACGGGCAATGGCTCCGAAATTGCGCACATCGGTTACACTGTCCAAGACAACGACCAGAGGCTGCTTGCCGGCCTCATACCATAGCGGCACCATTTGTTCGAGCCGCTGATAGGTGACGGGCGAGACAAAGGCGATCACTCCCTGGTGGTTCTTGGTGGTGATATGGTTGAGCTTTTCCTGGGGGACACGCTGGACGGGAATATTCGTGCCCTTCAACTGCTCGAAGAGTTCCCGGGCCAGATTGTTTTCCAAGTTCTTGCGTATCCAGATCTTATCGACATCCTTGCCAGCGGCGACAGCCTCCATGACGGCACGTATGCCGAAGATCATCTCGTTGCCGCTGCCGGGTTGTTTTCTGTTGTAATACATGGGGTTCAAAAAAGTTTAATCTCCGTAAATCAAGTGTTTTGCATTCTTGACGGCTGCCTCGCTCAGGGCGGCACCGCTCAGCATCTGGGCTATTTCTTCCACTCTTTCCGCTTCGTTGAGCAAGCGGGCCGAGCTCAGGCTCTGCTGCTCCGTGTCGGATTTCTCGACTTTGTAGTGCCAGGCGCCACGAGCGGCGATCTGAGGCAGATGTGTGATGCACAATACTTGTCTGTTTCGGGCAATTTCCTGCATGAGCAAGGCCATTTTATGGGCAATCTCTCCCGACACGCCCGTGTCGATCTCGTCAAACAGCAGTACGGAACCCTGCCCGACATCTGCGATCAAAGCCTTCAGACAGAGCATCAGCCGGGAAATCTCACCGCCCGAGGCAATCTGGCTGATGGGCTGTACAGTAGCATTCTTGTTGGCCGAAAAAAGGAATACGACTTTGTCCGCCCCACTGGCATCCATTTCCTTGGGCGTCATCTCCACTTGAAAACGGGCATGCGGCATACCCAGCTGTTGCAGTTGGGCCACCATGTATTGCTCGATGGCGGTCGTAACCGACGTTCGCTTTCGGGACAAGGCAGCTGCCGCTTCCAAGGCCTGCTGAAGGGCAGCTTCCATGGCCTGCCGGGCGAGTTTCAACTGTTCGTCGCCTGTGTCGATGTTGTGCAGACGCTTTTCGTAATCGTCTTTCAAGGCCAGCAGTTCTTCCTCACTCTTGACGTGGTGACGCTGCTGCAGGTCGAAGAGCAGGCCGAGACGGTCTTCCACCTGTTGCAGCCGCGAAGGATTCATTTCGACCGAAGCGTCCCAGTGTTCGACATCACGGCTCAGGTCTTTGAGTTCGATCAGCGCCGAATCCAGCCGGTCGCAGGCCTCCTGGATCTTGGGGAATACGCCCGACAGGTGACCGGCAATCTGCGTGGCAGCCTTCAGGCGGACGCAGAGTCCGCTGTCTTCGCCTTCGAAACACTCCCTGAGTTGAGCCAGCCCGCTTTTGATTTCTTCGGTATGGCTGAGCACTTCCAATTCCTCTTCGAGTTCAGCTTGCTCGCCCGCTCTCAGGCAGGCTTGATCCAACTGCTTGAATTGAAAGCTGATATAGTCTTTTTCTTCTTGTCCTTTTTGAAGCTCTTCAGACAACTTCTCCACCGTCCTTGCTTTGTCCTGATAATCATGCCATGCCCTGTGGTACGAAGCTAGCTCGCCGGCTGTCCGGGCCACGGTGTCAAGGGCGTCGAGCTGGAAGGGCTCCTTGCCGAGCAAAAGATTCTCGTGTTGGGAATGGATGTCCACCAGCCGGCTGCCCAGGTCCTTGAGCTGGGTCAGGGAGACGGGGGAATCGTTGACAAAAGCCCGGCTTTTGCCGTTGGCATACAACTCGCGCCGGACAACGCAGGACAAAGGATCGTACTCAAGATCGTTCTCTTTGAAATATGATTCCAAAGGATTAATCTCCGTGAACTCGGCTTCGATCAAGCAGCGATCGCGGCCTTCCTTGATCATCTTCAGATCGGCACGCTGGCCCAGCACCAGAGTGACGGCGCCGAGAAGCACCGACTTGCCGGCACCGGTCTCGCCGGTAATGACAGAAAAGCCCGGAGCGAACTCCAGGTCGAGGGCCTCGATGAGGACATAGTTTTCGATGTGCAGTTTGTGTAACATGGTTTTAAGGTCTTTCTTTGATGGCCTGCAGGCGGTTGCCCTGCCCCGGCCAGATATCGTTGAGTTGGTCGTAAACGATTTGCTTCTCGCTGTCCGGTGCCTTGGAATAAAGCTGTATCCACTCGTCTATCTTGGTATCGGAGAGATTGCCCAGCAAGGGGCTGCGTGGATTGTCGTCACGAGCCGGCTTGAGGGTTTCGAACAGCCCGGTGACGGTTTGGCGGGCCTCTTCCATCTGTTCGGACATGCGGTCCAGGCCCTGGCGGTGATACTGGTAGTTGAACAGCCGCAGGCATTTCTGCCCTTCGTCGTTGATGGCATTCATCCAGCCCCAGCAGTTGCGGTCGTCATCGCGGGCCCGCCAGCTGTCGCCCAGCATGCCCTGGGCCTGGGAGACAATGTTCTGGGCTTCCTGGAAGAATGGCTCGCCTCCCAGGCTGGCGAAAGAATCAAAGTCCATGCCCAGGATGATATAGCTCCAGAAGGCCAGCAAAGCCACCAGGTTGTCGTCGATGCTATTGGGATTGTAATCGAGCCGTTTGCCCTCCTGATAGTCGAATTCGACCACCTGTCGCACGTTGAGCATGGGCGACATGTAGGAGGCGTTGAAGACCGGTCTTCTCGAGGTGATCTGCATTTCGGCCGTGTGGTGGGCATCTTCCCTCTTTTGGAAGATGAAAACAAAGCTGCAGTCGATCTTTTCGTTGCGTGCAAAAGCCACCTGCGTCCACAGCCGGGTGTTGAGAAACTCGGTCACGGCCGTGCGGAAACTCTCATAGACGGCCTTGTCCGTGCCGCTGATCTGGTCGGTGTTGATCTGCACGCGGGCATTCAGTTCCTGTGCCCGGGCAAAGGAAATCGACATCCCAGCGAGGAGGAGTGTCAGCAGCCATATTTTTTTTGAGCAGGTCATGGTTCCTTGTTCAGCGCAGGTATGTTGTCAGGCAGTCGACGATATCCTCGGCTACGGCCGCTTTGCTCTTGAGCGGATAGGCCTGGGCTCCCTGACGGGAGATGACAGTCACTTTGTTGGTATCGGTACGGAAGCCGGCGCCGGGATCCTGCAGGGAATTCAGGACAATGAAATCCAAGTGCTTTTTCTCCAGCTTGGCCTGGGCGTTGGCTGCTTCGTTGTCGGTTTCCAGGGCGAATCCGACCAACACCTGGCCGGGACGCTTGGCCTCCCCCAGGGAGGCGGCGATATCGGTCGTGGGCTCCAGCGTCAGGGTCATGCCACCCTTCTCCCGTTTGATCTTGCTGTCGGCGCAGGCGGCCGGACGGAAATCCGCCACGGCGGCACACAGGATGGCGGCCTGGCAGTCGGGAAAAATCTTTTCACAGGCTTCGTGCATCTGGGCGGCCGATTCCACGTCGGTGCGGTGGATGTCTCCCTGCGGTGTGGAAAGGGATACCGGGCCGCTGACCAATTCCACCCGGGCCCCGCGTGCGGCGCAGGAACGGGCCAGCGCAAAGGCCATCTTGCCCGAGGAATAATTGCCGATGAAGCGTACCGGGTCTATTTTCTCGTAGGTCGGGCCAGCCGTGATCAGTATGGTCTTACCGTTCAGACTGGCCGCTTGTTGAAAAAAACGTTCCAGGGTGGCCACAATGGCATCGGGCTCCTGCATCCGTCCCTTGCCTTCCAGGCCGCTGGCCAGCTCACCGCTGGCGGGCTCGATGATGTGGTTGCCGTAGGAAGTCAGCAGCTGCAGGTTGTGCTGTGTGGAAGGATGACGGTACATATCCAGGTCCATGGCCGGAGCGACAAAGACCGGACATTTCATCGACAGATAGGTGGTGATGAGCATGTTGTCGGCTATTCCGTTGGCCATCTTGCCGATGGTGGAAGCCGTCGCGGGCGCCACCAGCATGGCATCGGCCCAGAGTCCGAGATCGACATGGCTGTGCCAAACCCCGTCGTTGGCCGAGAAAAACTCACTGACCACGGGCCGTCCGCTCAAGGGAGAGAGCGTGACGGGAGTGATGAACTCCTTGGCGGCAGGGGTCATGACCACCTGCACTTCAGCGCCTTTCTTGCGAAGGGCCCTGACCAGATAGGCAGCCTTGTAGGCAGCGATGCTGCCGGTGATGCCCAGAATGATTTTCTTTCCTTCCAGCATGGCTTAAAACAGTGTCTGCTGCTGACGCAGCCGGATATTGGTCAATACTTTCTTGGTGTTCAGCGGAAAATCGCCGTTCATCATCCAACCGTAATAGCCGGTGTCTTTTTTCAGCACCTCCTCGACGGGCATGTCCTTGTATTTGCCGAAATTGAAGACTTCCACGCCGTTGGCGTTGTACACAATTTTGCCGGCAAAATCAACATTGCGGGTCTGATGGGAGAACTCAGAGAGCTTGGCGATGTCGTTTTCCAGATCGTTCGGATAGCGGTCCAACTGAGCCTTGAGCACTTCGTAGGTGGCCTTGGTGTCGGCTTCTGCGCCATGGGCGCCGACCAGGTCCTTGTTGCAATAGAACTTGTAGGCGGCCGTCAGGGTGCGCTGTTCCATGCGGTGGAAAATCACCTGCACGTCGATCATCTTGCGCGTGCTCAGATCGATGTCTATGTCGTTGCGCAGAAATTCCTCGGCCAACAGCGGGATGTCGAAGCGGTTGGAATTGAAGCCGGCCAGGTCGCAGCCCTTGATGTCGTTGGCGATGACCTTCCCGATTTCACGGAAGGTGGGACAATCCTTTACATCCTCATCGGTGATGTGATGCACGTCCGAAGCCTCCTTGGGGATGGGCATGCCGGGATTGACCCTATAGGTGTGGCTTTCCTCGTGACCGTCGGGATAGACCTTGAGATAGGATATCTCCACGATGCGGTCGGTGACGATATTGATGCCGGTTGTCTCCAGGTCGAAGAATACCAGCGGGTTTTTCAGATTTAGCTCCATAGGACAAGCTTAGGCTTTGATCATCATCGGCATGAGCAGCATGAGCAGGTCCTCATTCTCCTCGTTTTCGGCAGGCATGATCAGGCCGGCATGGGCGGGATCGGCCAGTTTGATGACCACATCCTGGGTGGTGATGTTCGACAGGATGTCGATCAGGAACTGGGCCTTGAAACCGATCACCAGCTCGGCGTCGCCATACTGGCAGCTGACAGCTTCCTGGGCCGAGGTGGAGAAATCGGAGTTCTGGGCCGAAATCTTCAACTGGTTGTCCTTGATGTCCATACGGATCAGGCCGTTGGACTGGTCTGAACAGATGGACACACGCTTCAGGGCGTTGAGCATCGACTGACGGTCAATCCAGATGGTATATGGGTTGTTCTGCGGAATGACGGCCTTGTAGTTTGGGAAACGGCCCTCTATGAGCAAGGAGGAAATGGTGTAGTCGCCCAGGCGGATGACCACGCGGTTTTCGTCGAACACAATGTTCACTTCCCCATCCTCACGCGCCAGGATGCTCTTCAGGACGTTGAGCGGTTTCTTGCGCAGGATGAGCATGGAATGTGCGTCTGCATCCATGTTGTCACCGTGGAAGGCGGTGTTGGTGAGGCGTACCAGTTTATGGGCGTCGGAAGCTACAAAAGTCAGGTCCTGACCGGTGATGTCCAGGACGACACCGTTCATGACCGGACGAAGCTCGTCATCGGCCGATGCGAAGATCGTCGAGGATATGCCTTTGAGCAGGGCTGCCGGGGAGATGGTCAGATTGCCCGTCGTACGCTCCATGGGCTTCATGGTGGGATATTCGTCGCCAGCCAGGGCGACAAAGTTGAACGAACCGTTCTGGTAGTCGATGCGCACGGCCATGTTCTGTTCGTTGACTTCGATGGTGACGGGCTGCTCGGAAATCTCCTTGAAGGCGTCGAGCATGTTCTTGGCAGAGATGGCGAAGACTCCTGATTTGTCGGCTTCGATCAGATCCATCACGGTCACCATGGTGGTTTCTGCATCGGAAGCGGTAACGGTCAGACGGTTGTCCTGGATGTCAAACAGGAAATTGTCCAGCACGGGCAAGGCGTTTTTGGGGTTCATCACTTTGCTGATGGCTTGCAGACGGCTGGAAAGAGCGGAACTGGAGGCAATGAATTTCATAGGGTTCTGTATTTTTATTGTTATTATTGTTCTTATCTGCTCAGAGAAACAAAGGTACAAATTTTTATGGCAATCTGCTGTCGCATGCCATGTTTTTTGCATGAAAAAATTTGTCCGGAGGCCACACTACGCTTCCTGCCCAAGGATGATGACCTCAGGCCGCAGGGTGACGGAAAATTTTTGGCTGACATCGTCGATGATCTGCCGGGCCAGCGAAAGGATGTCCTCCCCGGCCGCCTGTCCGTAATTGACCAGCACCAGCGGCTGCGAGGGCCATACGCCGGCATCGTCCAGACGGCGTCCTTTCCAGCCGCAGGAGTCGATGAGCCAGGCTGCCGACAGTTTGTAGCGGTCGTCGGACAGCTGCCAGGCCGGCATATCGGGATAATCGCTTTTCAGTTTCAGGTATTGCGGCTTCCCCACTTCGGGATTCATGAAGAAACTGCCGGCATTGCCCACCTTGGCCGGATCGGGCAGTTTTTCGTCACGGATGGCCAGGATGGTCCGGCGGATGAGTTGCAGGTTGTCCTTGACGCTTTGCGTGTCGTCACCGGCCTTCAGGCCGCCCTGCGTTGCCAGACGGGCGGACACGGCTCCGTAATTCACCTGGAACACAGGTTTTTTGCTTAGACGATAATGGACATGGGTGACGATATACCGGTCTTTCCAATCCGTCTTGAAACGGCTGCGACGGTAACCGAAGTCACAATCCGCAGCTGCTATGGTCTGCTGCGACAAGTCTGTCCGGTCAAGCACTTCGACGGCCTCGATGATGTCCTTGGCTTCCACGCCGTAGGCACCGATGTTCTGGACGGGGGTCGCCCCCACCTCGCCGGGGATGCCCGAAAGGTTCTGCATGCCACCCCAGCCCTGGGCCACGCACCAGGCCACCAGTTCGTCCCAATTATGTCCGGCGCCGACTTTTATGAGCACGGCATCGTCGTTTTCTTCCAAAACAGTCCTTTCCCTCAGGCAGGAATGCAGCAGGATGCCTGGATAGTCGTTGACAAACAGCAAATTGTTGCCACCGCCGACAGGCAGGATCGGCAGCCCGAAATCAGCGGCATCGTTCAGCACGCTGCGCAATTCCTCCACACTGTCGTAGTCCACCCAGTAGCGGGCCTGGACATCGATATGGAAGCTGTGCCGGTCTTTGACAGGGTAAAATGGCTGTATCTTCATTGTCTGGTCAATCTGAGGGCGAAGATACGAAAAAAAACACTATCTTCGCTCCCAAAACAAAAGCACCAATGCTATCCGTCTGCATTCCTGTCTACAACCAGCCCGTAGCGCCGCTGCTCAAGGCCCTGCTTGCCCAGTTTTCAACGCTTGGGCAGTCCTTCGAGATTTTGCTCGCCGACGACTGCTCCACTCCGGAAATCCAGCGGATGAATGCGGCCGACTGCCCCGACGATTCCCATATCCACTGGCTGCAGCCGGGGGGCAAGATGGGCCGGGCGGCCCTGCGTAACTTCCTGGGAGATGCCGCCCAATACGAATGGATTCTCTTTATGGATTGCGACGTGCTGATTGATAACCAGGAATATATAAATAATTACTTAAAGCATTTTCCTCAGGCTGATGTCCTGGTCGGAGGCTGTGCCTATCAAGCTACCCCGCCGGCGGCAGACCGGCTGTTGCGCTGGTCGTATGGGCGGCAGCGGGAAATGCGGCCGGCCGAGCTACGCAATCAACACCCTTACGCATCGTTTTCGTCCTTTAATTTCTGCATCAAAAAAGAAGTCTTCCGCCGATGCCGTTTTGACGTCGATTTTCACGATTACGGCCACGAAGACACCTTGTTTGGGCTGCAATTGCAGGCGTTCGCAATATCGGTGTTGCATATAGACAATCCACTGATACATACTGGCTTGACGGAAAATGCCGCCTACTTGTCCCAGAGTTTGGAGGCAGTCAGGAAGTTTCTCTGCCAGCCTGTTTTCCGCCAGGCGGAAACCATCGCCGCCATCAAGATACTTCGCTGGTACCAGTACTGTTGCCGATGGGGGCTCAAACCCCTGTTGAGGGGGCTTTGGAACGGCTTCCACCCGTCCATGGCCTGGCAGCTCTGCGGACCGGCTCCCAAGATGCGGCTGTTCGACCTCTATCGCCTCTCCTACCTTTGTTCTCTCGATCCTCAGGTAGTTGGTCAGGAATATGGCGGCAAAGAAGTCCCGCTCATATCGGTCATTGTCCCCTACTACAATCGTGAGGCCTGCTTGCCTGCCTGTCTGGAAAGCATCCGCATACAGCGTCTGAGGCCTTTGGAGCTCATTCTGGTCGACAACTGTTCCCAGGACGGCAGTGCCGCCGTCTGCCGGCAGTTCCAGCAAGCCAACCAGTCGGATGATTTCCGCATCGTACTACTCGAAGAGCCCCGCCAGGGTGCCTGCAAGGCCCGTAATGCCGGTTTGAAGGCCGCCAGTGGACAATATGTGCTCTGCTTTGATTCGGACGATGTGATGCGCCGCGACTATCTGAAGCGGCTGCGCCGCATACTTGGCCACATGGGAGCCCCCCAGCTGCTTGCCTGCCGTTTCCGTACCGACCGTGGGCAGTTGCTGCCCAAGCACATGCGTTTTGACGCCGCCCAACAGCTGATCGATCCGGTGGTGATGACCCACAACGTCTGCCTGCGTCGCTCCCTGCTCGATACCGCAGGCTGTTGGAACGAGCGCCTGGATCGCTGGCAAGACCTGGAATTCGGCTTCAGGCTCCTGTTGCACGCCAGCAGCAAACGCTGGATCAACGAAGCCTTATACACGGTAAACACTTCGGCCGATGCCATCTCAGCCCGCAGTTGGAGCGATGATGCCGACAAGTTGCTGGCCAGTCTGGAGGCCATCCGCCAGGACATCGCCGCACAGCCGGAGGCAGAGCGCCCCAGACTGACGGCCGCCTGGTGCTTCAAACTGGTTTCCCTGGCCGCCTCCCTTTATCGCGAAGATGCCTGCCACCGGGCCGACGATCTCTACTGTCAGGCCCTTTCCTCGCTCCCCGACAGCCATAAAAAGTACCGCCTCTTGTTGGCGGCCCATTACGGCTACACCAAAAGAGGCGGCAGGGGTTTCTGGCGGCTTGCGGCCGCAGCCTTTCACTGATCAGTCTTTCTCAACGTATTTTACAGCCAGGGGATCCCAATCGCCGAAGACATTCTTCAACGTGTATTCCTTGGCCTGCTTGTCGGTGAGCTGATGGCTCCAGGCAACACGTCCCTTGGTGTCGGCACCGGGACCGTAGTTCTTGTATTCGCTGTAACGGGCCGTCCGCTCCTTGTCTCTGTTTCCCCAGTTGTTCCAGCCGGCCGGCACGATGAAATCACCCAGCTCGCAGTACATGAACAAGGTCATGCCGTAGGCGCGCCAGGGCCTGCCCAGGTGCATCTTGGTCACGTCCTCGTTGGCCGTTACCTTGCAGTGGCTCAGGATGTAGCCGTATTTGATATTTTCGGGCGTCGAGGCGGCCGTGATGAAGGAATTGCGTTTGCAATGCAGGTGGCAGGCTTCAAACCAGGCGGTCGAGGGACCGAAGATGTAGTCGGTGGTGCCTTCGATGTAGCAGTTGTCGAAATAGATACGGGCGGCTTCACGACCGGTGTAGATGGTGTCCTGGTTGCCGATGATGCGGCAGTTGAAGAAGCAGACACGGTCGCCTTCCACATGCAGGGCCACGGCCTGTCCCAGCTGGGGAGCGGCATTCTCGATGGTCAGGTTCTGGTAGGTGATGTCATTGCCCTGCACCAGCACCGTATAGGTGCGGAAGGTGCCCATCTTGTTGATGTTGGCGTGGTCATCCCACATGATGACGGTATTCTCCAGGTCTTCGCCGATGAACACCACATTGGTGATCCAGGTGGGAATGATCAGCTTCTCCTTGTAGATGCCTTTCTTGATAAACACGGTGGTCCGCTCTCCGGGACGGAAGGCCTGGATGCTCTCGACGGCATCCTGGATGTTGCGGAAATCGCCCGTGCCGTCGCGTGCAACGACAATGGTGTACTTCTTTTCTTGTACCGGAGCCTGACCCTGGTTCTGAGGCGGGAAAGGTCTGGCATTCTGCCCTTGGTTTTGGGCACATACGGCGGTCATCATCATCAGAGCGCCGATGAGGATCATGACTTTTTTCATAACGATTATCTGATAAATAAAAGTTCTCTGTATTTGGGCAGGGGCCAAAGCTCGTTGTCGACCATCAGCTCCAGCTTGTCTATCTTGTTGCGGATCTTGGAGAAATACGGCTCGACCGTGTCGTGGTAGGCAATGGCCTTTTCGCGTTCGGCAGTGATTTTATTGGCCACCTTGCGTGCCTCGACCATGGCATCGGTAAAGGTCTGTATGTCGTCCATATAGCTTTCTATCTTCTTGATTTTGTCGGACTTGACTACCGACAAGGCTCGATAGTCCTCCTCGCTGTAAAGCGTTTTGAGCTTGTAGAGGTTGTCGAGCAGGGCCGACTGGTAGCGGGTGGCCACCGGGATGATGTGGTTCAGGGCCAGGTCGCCCAGCACCCGGGCCTCGATCTGGATCTTCTTGGTGTAAGTCTCCCACTTGACTTCGTTGCGGGCATGCAGCTCCTTTTCGTTGAGCACGCCTGTCTGCTTGAATAGTTCGATGGAAGAAGGCCGCAGGTAGGCATCGTATTGGAGCGGGATGCTGTTTTCGCAGTCCAGGCCGCGGGCGGCAGCCTCCTGTTTCCATTCGTCGCTGTAGCCGTTGCCGTCGAAGCAGATGGGCTTGGCGATGCTGATGTATTCCCGAAGGATGGAATAGACCGCCTTGATCTTGTCCTCACCCCCTTCGACACGTTTCCTCAAAGCGGCGTTGAAGTCGCTCAGCTGGCCGGCCACGGCGGTATTGAGCACGATCATCGAGCAGGCACAGTTGGCCGACGATCCGACGGCACGGAACTCAAAACGGTTGCCTGTGAAGGCAAAGGGCGAGGTGCGGTTGCGGTCGGTGTTGTCGACCATCAGTTCGGGAATCATGCCTATGTTGAGGTTCAGCCGGGCCTTGTCGCCCAGCTTGATCTCGTCGGAAGATTCTATTTCTTTGAGGATGCGGGTCAACTGGTTGCCCAGGAAGACTGAGATGATGGCCGGCGGAGCCTCGTTGGCCCCCAGGCGGTAGGCGTTGCCGGCACTGCCCACCGAGGCCTTGAGCAAAGCGTTGTGCCGATAGACCGCCATCAGCGTGTTGACCAGGAAGGCTACGAACACCAGGTTGTCGTGCGGCGTCTTGCCCGGCGAGAACAAGTTGATGCCCGTATCGGTCGAAAGCGACCAGTTGCAATGCTTGCCGCTGCCGTTGATGCCGGCGAAGGGCTTTTCGTGCAACAGCACCCGGAAATGGTGCTTGGGCGCCACTTTGCGCATCAAGTCCATCAGAATGAGGTTGTGATCGACCGCCAGGTTGGTTTCTTCGTAGATGGGTGCGAACTCAAACTGGTTGGGGGCCACCTCGTTGTGGCGGGTCTTAAGGGGCACGCCCAGCCGATAGGCCTCGATTTCCAGATCTTTCATGAATTCCACCACCCGCTTGGGAATGGAACCGAAATAATGGTCTTCCAGTTGCTGGTTCTTGGCCGATTCGTGCCCCATGATGGTACGTCCGCACATCATCAGGTCGGGACGTGAGGAAAACAGGGCTTCGTCGACCAGGAAATACTCCTGTTCCCAGCCCAGGTTAGAAATCACTTTGCCGGCGGGCACATCCAAAAGGGCGCAGGTGTCGAGGGCGGCTGTCGTGACGGCCGAAAGAGCCCTGAGCAGCGGCGTTTTGTAGTCGAGCGCTTCGCCTGTATAGGAAATGAATATGGTGGGGATACACAACGTATCATCGACGATGAAGGCCGGCGAGGACGGATCCCAGGCACTGTAGCCGCGGGCCTCGAAGGTGTTGCGGATACCGCCGTTGGGGAAACTCGATGCGTCGGGCTCCTGCTGCACGAGCAGCTTGCCGTTGAACTTCTCTATCACATGGCCGGGATCGGCATGCTGGATGAAGGCGTCGTGCTTTTCGGCCGTACCGTCGTTGAGCGGATGAAACCAATGGGTATAATGCGTGGCACCCCTTCTCATGGCCCACCTTTTCATGGCGCGGGCCACCTGCTCGGCAATATCGGGACTGATGGAGCCGCCCTGCTCGACCGACTGGCAGAGTTTGCGGTAGACGCCCCTTGTGAGGTAGCGCCGCATAGTCGACATGTTGAAAACGTTTTCCCCATAGTAGTCAGATACTTTGCGTCCGACTTTCTGGGCGGGTACTACCTGGTGGTCGAAGGCTTCTTTTACCAGATGGAATCTCAGGTTTGCCATAGCATGAAGGGATGGTGGTTTATCGTGCAAAAATAATCATTTGGCGGCAAAAGCCGCAATACTTCCCCGGCTTTATTTTCAAAAAAACCGACGCGGAAATATTTCTGCAGATTTAATTTGCAACAAGTCTCAAATAAATCTATATTTGTAGGCTCATATGTGCGCATAAGGGAGAACATATTATCAATCAACATACAATTATCAACGAACTAATTTGATTTAAAGCTATGAGAATCAGCAAGTATTCCTTCGGTACCGGTGACCGTTTCGCCCATCAGGGTGAAGCCCAGCTGAGTGCACTGATCAAGGCCCGCAAAGAACTGGGCATCGATTTCACCCCTGTGTGGAACAAATCGAACCGCGAACACAACATTGTCCATTCCGAACCGATTGACACCCGCCGGGAAGCTGACGCCGCTGTCAAGGCCCTGGGATATACCGGCCCCTACTTTGTCGATGCCGACCACATCAACATGAACAATGTCGACCGTTTCATCGACTGCTCCGATTTCTTCACCATCGACGTGGCCGACTATATCGGCAAGGCTGCTCCCGCCGACGACATCGACGCTTTTGTCAAGCGCAATGCCAAGTATGTGGGCAAGCTGACCATCCCCGGCATCGCCGAGCCTTTCGACATCACCGAGAAACTGCTGCGCGAAAACGCTGAGAAATTCCTCTTCGCCGCCCAGGAAGCCGGTCGCATCTACCGTCATATCGCCGAAGTGAAGGGTGCCGACAATTTCGTGCCTGAGGTTTCCATGGACGAAGTCGACGAAGCCCAGACCCCGATCGAAATGTTCCTGATCCTGAGCGCACTGGCTGGCGAAAAAGTGCCTGCCCAGACCATCGCTCCCAAGTTCACCGGCCGTTTCAACAAGGGTGTCGACTATGTCGGCAACGTGGCCCAGTTCACCAAGGAATTCGAACAGGACCTGCTGGTGATCGATTTCGCCGTCAAGGAATTCGGCCTGCCCGACAACCTCAAGCTCAGCATACACTCCGGCAGTGACAAGTTCACCATCTATCCCATCATGGGCGACCTCATCCGCAAGTATGACAAGGGTATCCACGTCAAGACCGCCGGCACTTCCTGGCTGGAAGAACTGATCGGTCTGGCCATGGCCGACGACGCCCAGGCCCTGAAGATGGCCAAGGCTGTATATAAAGGTGCCTACGGCCGCTTCGACGAGCTCTGCGCCCCCTACGCCACCGTCATCGATATCGACCGCAGCAAGCTGCCGACTATCGAGGAAGTGGAATCCTGGAGCGGCAAGAAATTTGCCGACACGCTGCGTCATATCCCCGGCAACAAGGATTACAACCCCAACTTCCGTCAGTTGATCCATGTAGGTTACAAAGTGGCTGCCGAACTGGGCAAGGACTACACCGACGCCCTCAGCCGCAACAAGGCTGTATGCGCCGAACAGGTCATCAGCAACATCTACGAGCGTCACATCCTGAGAATGTTCAAAAAATAAATACTAACCCAAAACTACAAGATTATGAACAAATATTCATTTGAAGACCTGAAAGGTAAAGTATGCGTCATGACCGGCGGTGCCGGTGTCATCGGTGCCACCCTGGCTCGCGGTCTGGCTTCGGCCGGCGTGAAGACTGCCATTGTCGATATCAACGAAGAAGCCGCCACCAAACTGGCTGCCGAAATCCAGAAGGAATACGGTGTCAAGACCATCGGCGTAGTGGCCAATGTACTTGAGAAGGAATCCCTGGAAGCTGCCAAGGCCAAAGTCAACAAGGAACTGGGCAAGATCGAGATCCTGATCAACGGTGCCGGCGGCAACTCTCCGAAGGCCACCACGGGTGTCGAACAGATGGTCGAAGAAGACAAGAAGAATCTGGATGCCACTTTCTACGGTCTGTCGATGGACGGTTTCCAGAGAGTCTATGACCTCAACTTCAAGGGCACGCTGCTGCCCACCATGGTTTTCACCGGCGATATGCTGGAAGCCGGCAAGGGTGCCATCATGAACATCTCATCGATGAACTCCTACCGTCCTCTGACCAAGATTCCCGCCTACTCCGCCGCCAAGGCTTCCATCAACAACCTGACCGAATGGCTGGCCGTACACTTTGCCAAGATCGGCATCCGCGTCAACGCCATCGCTCCCGGTTTCTTCCTGACCAACCAGAACCGCTTCCTGTTGATGAAAGAAGACGGCACGCCTACGCCTCGTACTGAGAAGATCCTGAACAACACCCCGATGGGCAAGTTCGGTGAACCCGAAGACCTGATCGGTGCCACCCTGTACCTGCTGAGCGACATCTCTTCGTTCGTCACGGGTATCGTCATCCCCGTCGACGGTGGTTTCAGCGCCTACAGCGGTGTCTAGTCGTTCATTCTAATCATTTGTTGCAATGTTATATTACAGCAGAGGTTCCAAAACCGACAATATCACTCCCGATGAGGTTCGAGCCATATTGAAGGAGGTTTTCGACAAAATGGGTAAGAAAAATCGGGTGTTGGCTTTGCCCCCCGATTTTACCCGTTTCAATTCCTATGCCGGACCGATCACCGAAATGGTCTATGACTATTACGGCGACACGCTGACGGATGTCATGCCGGCCTTGGGCACCCATTCCCCGATGACCGAAGAACAGATCCGCACCATGTTCGGCCACGTGCCCATGGACAAGTTCCGTGTGCACGACTGGCGCAACGACGTGGTGACGGTGGGCGAAGTCCCGGCAGAATATGTCAACAAGATATCGGAAGGCCGTTTGAACTATTCCTGGCCCGCCCAGGTCAACAAACTGCTGCTCGATCCCTCTTTCGACCTGATCCTGTCTATCGGCCAGGTGGTGCCGCACGAGGTCATCGGCATGGCCAACTACACCAAGAACCTGTTTGTCGGTGTAGGCGGCAGCGAAGGCATCAACAAGAGTCATTTCATCGGTGCCACCTATGGCATGGAACGCATCATGGGCCGGGCCAAATCACCCGTGCGTGACGTGATGGAATATGCCAAGCAGCACTTTATCAGCCAATTGCCAATCGTATTCATTCAGACCGTTTTGGCCAAGAATTATGAGACGGGCAAGATGGAGCTCAAGGGCATCTTCATCGGCGACGATTTCGAATGCTTCCAGAAAGCAGCCGATTTGTCGCTGGAGACCAACTTCATCATGGTGGACCACGAGATCAAGAAATGTCTGGTCTATCTCGATCCCGAAGAGTTCAAGAGCACCTGGCTGGGCAACAAGAGCATCTACCGCACCCGTATGGCCTTGGCCGACGGTGCCGAGCTCGTCGTGCTGGCCCCTGCCCTGAAGGAATTCGGCGAAGACAAGACCATCGACGGCCTGATCCGCAAATACGGCTACAAAGGCACGCCCCACACACTCAAGTGCACCAACGAGAACCAGGACCTGCAGGACAATCTGGGCGCTTCGGCCCACCTCATCCACGGTTCTTCCGAAGGCCGCTTCACGATTACCTATTGCCCCGGCCCGGACATGAGCCGCGAGGAAATCGAAAGTGTCGGCTTCAACTACGGTGACCTGGATGCTGTGATGGCCCACTACGATGTGGCCCATTTGAAAGACGGATGGAACACCATGCCCGACGGCGAGGAAATCTATTACATTTCCAATCCCGCACTGGGTTTGTGGGCCTATCCCGACCGTTTCAAAGACTAAAAGATGAAGATCGTCTGCGACAATAAGATTCCCTTCCTCAGAGGAACGCTGGAGCCCTACGCCGAGGTGGTTTACCTGCCCGGTGCCCAGACTACGGCGGAGGTCGTTCGCGACGCCGATGCCATCATCACCCGCACCCGTACCATCTGCAACGAGCAGTTGCTCAAGGGTTCGAAGGTAAAGGTGATTGCCACGGCCACCATCGGTTACGACCATATCGACACGCATTGGTGTGAACAAAACGGCATCGTCTGGAAAAACTCCCCGGGTTGCAACTCCTGGTCGGTCAAGCAGTATATCGCCTCTGTGCTGGTCTGTCTGGCCCAGCGGCACGGCTTCCGTTTCCAGGATATGACCCTGGGCGTCGTGGGGGTGGGCAATGTCGGCGGCAAAGTCGCCGAAGTCGCTTCGCTCATGGGCTTCAAAGTCCTGCTCAACGACCCGCCACGTGCCCGCAAAGAAGGCAGCCGGGGTTTTGTATCGCTCGATACCCTGCTCTCCAAGAGCGATATCGTGACGGTACATGTGCCCCTGACGGCCGAAGGCGAGGATGCCACCTGGCACTTGTTCGACAAAGAACGCCTTTCCCGGCTTCGTTCTGACCAGATCCTGATCAACAGCTCCCGGGGCGAGGTGGTCGACAACCAGGCGCTCAAGGCGGTGTTGAAGGCCGGTGGCATGAAGGCAGCCGTACTGGATGTCTGGGAGGGCGAGCCCGCCCTGGATGCGGAATTGGTCGGTCTGTTGGACATCACCACCCCGCACATCGCCGGCTATTCGGCCGACGGCAAGGCCAACGGCACGACCATGAGTGTCCGCACCGTGGCTCAGTACCTGGGCTTGCCCCTGACCGACTGGACGGCTTCGGGTGTGCCTGCTCCCGCCCAGTCGTTGGAGTTCTCGATCGATGCCAAAGGCAAAACAGACCAGGAGGTCATTTCGCAGGCCATCCTCTACACCTACGATGTCCGCACCGACAGCGATTTGTTGCGCGGTTGTCTGGAAGGTTTCGAGCAGCAGCGGGGCGATTATCCCGTGCGTCGGGAATTCACCGCCTTCACACTTCATCTCTCCCATGCCGGTGCCGATTTGGCGGCACGTCTGGCAAAAATAGGATTCAAAATCATTCAATAACTATCTAAACATTTAATTATGAAAGCAGTATCTGATATTGGACTGGTCGGTTTGGCCGTCATGGGTGAAAACCTGGTCCTGAACATGGAGAGCAAAGGTTTCCATGTCAGCGTGTTCAACCGTACCGTCGAAAAAGTTGACAGATTCATCAATGGTCGCGGCGCCGGCAAGAATTTCTACGGAGCCCATTCTCTCGAAGAGCTGGTGGCTTCCCTGAAATCCCCGCGTCGCGTGTTCCTGATGGTCAAGGCCGGTCAGGCAGTCGATGATTTCATCGAAAAGCTTATCCCCCTGCTCGATCCGGGCGACATCATCATCGACGGCGGCAACTCCCATTTCCCCGACACCGCACGTCGTACGGCCTATGTCGAAAGCAAAGGCCTGCTCTACATCGGTACCGGTGTTTCGGGCGGTGAAGAAGGTGCGCTGAAAGGCCCGTCCATGATGCCTGGCGGATCTCCCGCCGCATGGCCCTATGTCAAGCCCATTTTCCAGTCCATCTGCGCCAAGGTCGAAGATGGTTCGCCTTGCTGCGACTGGGTAGGTGAAAACGGTGCCGGCCACTTTGTCAAGATGGTCCACAACGGCATCGAATACGGTGACATCCAGCTTATCTGCGAATGCTACCAGATCATGAAGGACATCCTGGGCATGACCAACGAGGAAATGCACCAGACCTTCGCCGAATGGAACAAGGGCGACCTGGACAGCTATCTGGTCGAAATCACCCGTGATATCCTGGCCAAGAAGGACGAGGACGGCAAGTATGTCCTCGACTACATTCTCGACACCGCCGGTCAGAAAGGTACCGGCAAATGGACTGCAATCGCTTCCCTGGATCAGGGTGTTCCCTTGACGCTGATCGGTGAGAGCGTATTCGCCCGTTGCCTGTCGGCCCAGAAGGAAGAGCGCGTCGCTGCCAGCAAGGTGCTGGTCGGCCCCAAGCCTCAGAAGTTCACCGGCGACAAGAAGGCCTTCCTGGAAGACCTGCGCAAGGCTTTGTTCTCGGCTAAGGTGGTTTCCTACGCCCAGGGCTACACCCTGATGCGTGCCGCTGCCAAGGAATACAACTGGAACCTGAACTACGGCGGCATCGCCCTGATGTGGCGTGGCGGCTGTATCATCCGTTCGGTCTTCCTGGGCAAGATCAAGGAAGCCTTCGACAAGAAGCCCGATCTGGCCAACCTGCTGCTCGATTCCTATTTCCAGAGCAAGCTGGCCGATGCCCAGCAGAGCTGGCGTAATGTCATCGCCTGCGCTGTCATGAACGGCGTTCCGGCTCCCTGCCTCTCGGCTGCCCTTGAGTATTACGACGGCTACCGCAGCGAACGCCTGCCCGCCAACCTGCTGCAGGCCCAGCGCGATTACTTCGGCGCCCACACCTACGAACGTACCGACAAGCCCAGAGGTGAGTTCTTCCACACCAACTGGACAGGTCATGGCGGCGACACGGTTGCCGGCACCTACATTGCCTAAAGCAAGTATCTTCCTGATATATGACGAGGACGGCCCATCGGACCGCCCTCGTTTCTTTTATGCCGGCTGACATGACAGCCGTCGCAGTCTGGCAAGGCAGACTTATCTGACAATGACTTTCTGCTGCACTGAGCGGCCATCGACCGTGAGCCGTACCAGATAGATACCCGGCTGGGCGGCCGAAGAAAGCGGCAGGCAGTAGCGGGCGCCGCCGGTGACCATCAGGCGACGGATCTGCTCAACCCGACGTCCCTGCATATCGTACAGTTCCAGACGGGCCAGGCCGTCACAGGGCACGGTAAAAGTCAACTGTCCGTCGGACACAGCCAGGGACAAATGCGCTTCCCTGCCCAAAAAGACTTGCTCGGCTGCCGTGGGTGCCTGCTCATATTCGTAGGGACCCAGGTCACGGGCGGCACCGCTCACAGGCTGCCAGGTAAAGGGGAAAGCCTCGTAGAGCGGACTGCGCAGATCCAGCCCTTTGTCTATCAAGACAGAATTGGCGCGAAGACGGGCGAAACGCGTCGGCAGGCTTCCGTCCACACCGCGGGGCGCTTTGGCATCCTCTTCCGACAGACTGATGTAGTCGGCCTCCGAGAAACCATTATTGATCACCTGGCGGGTCCAGGCGTTCTTGATGACGGTCAGTGCGTTGTGGGAATCGCTGAAGCGGCCTTTGATTTCAATCCGGCCCAGGCAGACATTGTTGTAGAACTCAAACTTGGTCGAATCCTCGCAATCTTCGAACATGAAATCGTAGCCGTTGCCGAATGCCAGGCAGTTGACCAGTTTGACGCCGTCCTTGTGGCTGTTTTCATCGAAGCCTTTCACCGAGCCGGTCTTGTTATTGTTGAAAGCCACGCAATTCCATGCCTCGTGCACACCCTTGGAAGAGCCGCCCGTACCGTTGCCGCCCAGTTTGATGCCATTGCCGTTGCCCTGGAAGGAGCCCGATGCTTCCACCCAGTCGAACAGACTGGCACGTCCCGAACCCCAGGCCCAGCATTCGATCAACTGGACGCCGAAATCGGTCTCATACAGGTCCCAGGCATCGTCGCTGTTGTCCCAGGCCCGGCAGCGGATAAAGCGGTTGCCCAGGCCATTGTGCATTTTGCAGGCAAAACCGTCGGCATCGCTGCCGAAGTTGTCGCTGTCGCAATTCAGGTAGGAATCGCAGTCGATGATGTCGTTGTAGGCGCAATAAGAACCGTCGTTGGCGCTGATGCCGGGGTGCGAGTCGCTGAACTTGTGTCCGAAGCCCAGTTGCAGTCCCGTGTCGTCGTTGTAGCTGAAAGTGCAGCGCTCGATGATGTTGTGCGAGCCCTCCAGTTTGATGCCGTTGTCGCCGGCCCGGGTGATGTGCAGACCGTAGATATGCCAGTAGTCACCTGCGAGCAAAATGCCGCGGATACTCTGTTTCTTGGGCTGATCCTTGAAATTGAGCACCGGAAACTCGCCGGGGAAGGTCTTGATGGTATAACGGGCTGCTGCCGTGCCGCTTTTGGTGATCCTGACCGTGGTCTTGGATCCGTCGGCTTTCATTGTGGGATAATAGGTGCCGCCGCGCACGTAAATGGTATCGCCCGGCACAGCAGTATCGACAGCCTTCTGGAGATTATAGTAAGGATGTTCCCACGACCCGTCGCCGCTGTCGTTGCCCCAGGTGGCCACATACAGGCAGTGCTCCGTGCTGTGCGGGCCCTCCCAGAGGAGCGTATCCTGCGGCTCGGAATTGACGGGTTCTCCTTCACTTCCCTGTCCGCCGCTGACGGAGCCCAGGACGATTTGTATGTCGTCCAGGTAAATGGTACCGTTCTGGCAGGTGAACCTGACATAGACAGCCGTGTCGTTTTCCTGCGATTGGAGACTGTAGGAAGCGCTGCCATAGGGAGTGGACGACGAGGCGATGGCCGTACCGACATCATTCCAGTTGATGCGGTCGGTGGATTTCTGGATCAGTAAGGGTTTGCCGCTACCCGACCCCCGGAACTTGAAACTGAGACTGCCGGGTTGGAAAAGGGCCGGTGTCTCGACATAGCTGCCCGTCGACATGGTGGCCCGCTGACTGTTGTTGTCCTTCTTGCCATAGACGCCCAAGATGCGCCACACTCCGGAAGACAAGGTAACCTCTGTTTCAGTGTCAGGGGCCGAAGAAGGCAGTCCCTGTTCGAACCCTTCGGTCAGTGTCTCTGCTCGAGAAAGGAGCAATCCACTGATAGTCAATACTATTATAACAATCGTTTTTCTCATCTTTGCAAAGGATTTGTCGGAGCAAAGAAAACGATTATTTCTGAGAAACACACAAAAAAAAAGACGGTTCTCTTCGTGAGAATCGTCTCTTTTGCCACAGAATTGGATGTTATTCCGAAAACAGCGCTGTCGAGAGGTATCTCTCGCCCGTATCGGGCAGCAGTACAACGATGTTTTTGCCGGCGTTCTCAGGACGGCTGGCCAGCTCTGTGGCAGCCGACAAGGCTGCTCCCGAGGAAATACCCACCAGGATCCCTTCGCGCTTGGCCAGCAAACGGCTGGCCTCGAAGGCGGCCTCGTTTTCCACGGTCAGGATTTCGTCCACTACCTCGCGGTTGAAGGTGGCAGGGACAAAACCGGCACCGATGCCCTGGATCTTGTGCGGACCGGGGGCTCCTCCACTCAATACGGGCGAGGATGCCGGTTCGACAGCCACGATGCGTATGGCCGGATTCAGCTGTTTGAGGCGCTTGCCCACGCCGCTCACCGTGCCCCCGGTGCCTACGCCGGCTACAAAGATATCGACTTTGCCCTGGGTGGCATCCCAGATTTCCTGGCCGGTCGAAGCATAGTGTTTCTGGGGATTGGCCATGTTCTCGAACTGCTGCAGGATGATGCTGCCGGGAATGTTGTCGCGCAGTTCCTCAGCCTTGGCGATGGCTCCTTTCATGCCGGCAGCGCCGGGCGTGAGTTCCACCTGTGCCCCGTAGGCCTGCACCAGACGACGACGCTCGATGCTCATGGTCTCGGGCATGGTCAGAATCAGATGATAGCCTTTGACGGCCGACACCCAGGCCAGTCCCACACCAGTGTTGCCGCTGGTGGGTTCGATGATGGTGTCACCCGGTTTGAGCAGGCCACGCTTTTCGGCATCTTCGATCATGGCAAGAGCGATGCGGTCTTTGACGCTGCCACCCGGATTAAAAAACTCCACCTTGGCAATCAAGGCATTGTCAAGTCCCTGTGCTTTCGAGAAGCGGGACAATTCGACCAGAGGGGTGTTCCCCACCAAGTCCGTGATGTTTTTCGCAATCATAGTAATAGAAATTTATTGAGTTAATAATCAGATTTGTTCCAGGGCCTGCGAAAGGTCGGCGATCAGGTCGTCCACATGCTCCGTGCCGATCGACAGACGGATCGAGGCAGGCGTGATATGCTGCTGCTTGAGTTCTTCTGGGGTCATCTGCGAATGCGTGGTGGTGTAAGGATGGATCACCAGGCTCTTCACATCGGCCACATTGGCCAGCAGGGAGAATATCTTCAATGAGTCGATAAAACGCCAGGCTTCCTTCTCTCCCCCCTTCACCTCAAAGGTAAAGATGCTGCCGGCTCCCTGGGGATAGTATTTCTCATAAAGTGCATGATCGGGGTGGTTTTTCAAGGAAGGATGATTGACTTTGGCCACCTTGGGATGGGAAGCCAGGAACTCGACCACCTTCAAGGCATTGGCCACATGACGCTCCACGCGCAACGACAGTGTCTCCAGCCCCTGCAACAGGATCCAGGCATTAAACGGCGATATGGCCGCGCCGGTGTCGCGCAGGATGACCGCCCGGATACGTGTCACGAAGGCGGCTGCCCCGGCCACGTCGGCAAACACGGCCCCATGATAGCTGGGATCTGGCTTGGCCAGTGTGGGATATTTGTCGGCATTGGCCTTCCAGTCGAAAGTGCCGCCATCGACGATGACACCGCCCAGGCTGCTGCCATGTCCGCCGATAAACTTGGTGGCCGAATGGACCACGATGTCGGCCCCATGCTCAATGGGCCTGATTAAATAAGGAGTACCGAAGGTGTTGTCAATGATCAGCGGAATATGATGGGCATGGGCCAACTTGGCTAGATTGTCCAGATCGGTGACATCTGAATTGGGGTTGCCGAAAGTCTCGGCATAGATCACCTTGGTCTCGGGGCGAATGGCCGCCTCGACAGCTGCCAGGTCATTGACATTGACAATGCTGTTGCTGATGCCCTGGGTGGCCAGCGTGTGGGTAATCAGGTTGAACGAGCCTCCATAGAGGTTGTCGGCTGCGACGATGTGGTCGCCCACACCCAGAATGTTCTGCAGTGCATAGGTGACGGCAGCGGCGCCGGAAGCGACGGCCAGGGCGGCCACTCCGCCTTCCAGTGCAGCGATTCGCTGCTCGAAGACATCCTGGGTGCTGTTGGTCAGACGGCCATAGATGTTGCCCGGATCCTTCAGGGCAAAACGGTCGGCGGCATGCTGTGAATTGCGGAACACATAGGAAGTGGTCTGGTAAATAGGCACGGCGCGGGCATCGGTCGCGGGATCCGGCTGTTCCTGTCCGACATGCAGTTGCAATGTCTCGAAATGAAGTTTTCTGTTCGTACTCATAGTCTTGTTTTTTATGTTTGAAATTTGTTTGAGTTTTCTGTTGTTTCGACGTGGCAAAATTACATCGACAAAGAATAATCTTCCAAATTATTTTGTAAGTTCAGTAAATAATTCTACATTTGCACATTCAAACAAAATTTTCAACCAATACGAGACTCAAATATGGGTCCCCGCAGAATAAAAAACTTCCCATGGCATATCTGGATCAGACCGACATCCTGCTGCTGCAGGCCCTGCAAGAAGACGCCTCCCTCACCACCAAGGAACTGGCCGCCAAGGTCAACCTCTCGCCCAGTCCAGTGTTCGAGCGCATCAAAAGGCTCAAGGAACAAGGATTTATCCGCAAATACATTGCTGTTTTGGATGCAGAGAAACTCAACTGCACCTTCGTGGCCTTCTGCTACATCAAGATGAAGCAGCATTCCTTCGAGAACGCCCAACTCATCATGAAAGCGGTGCAGCACATGGAGGAAGTGTCCGAGTGTTACAATATCACCGGTGACTACGACTTCCTGCTCAAAGTCTATGTGGAAAGCATGAAAGCCTACCAGGAGTTTGTGTTGAGAATCCTGGGTGAACTGGACTGCATCGGCGGGCTGAACAGTTCCTTTGTAATGGGCGAAGTGAAGAATACCCGTCAGATTCCCTTCAAGGCCGTACTCAGACAGGCCTCTTCAGATAACCTCTAATCAAAGGCCAGGCCGCTGTAGCGGCGCAGATAGAACTGGTCGATTACGCCATTTCCCTTGCGTGTGACCAGAAAACGGACGATCTCGGCCACTTCCTCGGGCTGGATGAGTTCTGAGGGCTTGATGTCCGGACGCATTTGGGTGACCATTTCCGTGGCTACTCCACCCGGTGAAATGAGATGTACGCGGATGCCGAAGGGCTGCACCTCCTTGGCAAACACTTTGGTGAACCCCGTCAGGGCATGTTTCGACGAAGCATAGACCGATTGGTTGATATAGCCTTTGAAGCCCACCACCGAAGCAATATTGATGACAATGGGCCTGGTTGATTGCTTGAGGTAAGGCAGCGCCTCCTTGCAAAGGAAGAAAGGCGCACGGGCATTCACAATCATGATCCGGTCCCACTGTTGCGGTGTGACATCGATAAAACTGCCCGATTGGGACAAGCCGGCACAATTGACCAGCACATCGATGCCACCAAACCGGGCAACCGTCTGGCGGACAATGTCGGCCGGCGCTTTTTCCTCAGCCAAATCGGAAACAATTGGAATGGCTTTCACGCCTTTTTCCCGTGCTGCTTCGACCACGGTTGTCAAGGCCGTGCTGTCGCGGCCCACCAATGCCAGATCATAGCCGCAAGCGGCCAGTTCAAGGGCAATACACTTGCCTATTCCGCGCGATGCGCCTGTCACCAATGCTATCATAGTCGCTATTATTATAAGGTGTCCCTGCCATCATTCGCAGGCATGAAAAAAGGCTCTGCCACGGTCGTCAAAGACTTGCAGAGCCTTGGAGCGAAAAACGGGACTCGAACCCGCGACCCCGACCTTGGCAAGGTCGTGCTCTACCAACTGAGCTATTTTCGCGTTTGCATTTCAGGACAGGATTTCCCTCAATGCGGGGCAAAAATACAGCCTTTTCCTGAAACTGCAAATCTTTTTTTTCGGAAATGTTCGAAAAACCTCCAGGCTCCCCTATTTGATGCCCAGTTTCTTGCGGATGTCCTTGGGCACGGCATCCTTGTGGACCAGGATATAAATGGTCTTGTAACGGACGAATGCCTCCGACACATACCAGATGCCCTGATACTTGCTGCTGGTGCCCCATGAGTTCTTGACCATGTAGTATGGCTTGCCGCTCTGGTCTTTGGCCAGGCCATAGATGAGCATGCCATGGTCGTCGGTGGTTTCCCAGTTGTCGTAGCCCTGCTGACGCATTTCCTCGGTCACTTCCATCTCAGGCAGCGGCTTGGCCGTGAGTTCCTTGCGCTTGTCGGCGGCCGACAGTCCCAGCCAATGGGCCATGTCACTGCCGGTGAGATCGGCTCCCTTGCCTTCATCGACCACCACGCCGATACCCTGGCGGCTGAAGCCCGTTTCGCTCACATCGGCGCCCCAGGCGATGGTATAGCCCTGGTTGATGGCATAGGAGAACACTTGCATGAACTCGTCGAGCGGCAGATTGTACGACTGGGCCTGACGCCAGTTGTCCTGGATCTCCAGGGCGAAAGTGGTATAAAAGGGATGGTGTGTGAAAGATGTCAGCGACACATAGTCGTCCATATTGAGACCCAGCGACTCGGCATAGGACTTCGGGGTGTATTTCTTGCCTTTGTAAACGAATTCCTCGGGGCAAACACCCAAATAGGCGTCGTAAATACCTTTTAATCCGTTCTTCCAGACAGGGGTGAGCTTTTTGGGATTGCTGGCCAGCAAGGCCTTGAGATAGCCCTCGGCCACAGCATCAAGTTCGTTGTGGACAGGCAGCGTGTCACCGTAAAGGATGCCAGGCATCACCTCCTGGGGCACCATGCCGTAGTTGCGCCAGCAATAGGCCACATCGAAGAAGCTGCCGCCGGGTGAGAACGACACGTCGCCATGCAACCGCACAGTGCGCTCTGCCCGGTCTTCCATGGTCTTGTGCACCACAAACATTTCCGACAGATCATACTCTCCTTTGCCCAGCCGGAGGAGCTCCGACTCAAAGAAACCGATCGACGAGAAACTCCAGCACGTGCTCGAACGGTTCTGGTTCTTCACCGTCGTGATGGGATTCTCCTTGACGGTGGTAAACTGGAAGCCTTCTTCCTGCGTTTTTTTCTGCTCTTCCTGAGCGGCCGCTGGCAAGGTCGGGACTGTGGCCAGCAGGAAAGCCGTCACTTTGGCGAAACGGGATATTTTTTTCATACTGTGTATTTTGTTTGATTGTGGCACAAAGATAATCATCTTCGCCTAATAAGAATCCATTCAAAGATTTTCTTTTCCACAGCCCGGCAAAAGCCGTCATCAGACAGGTAAAATCGTCAAACCACCCGGTAAATCACACAAGCAAATTTAATTGTGGGTTCATTGTAGGTTCTTTGTGGGTTTATTGTAGGTACATTGAAGGTTCATTGTGGGTTCATTGTGGGTTTATTGTAGGTTCATTGAAGGTAGATTGTCGATGAGTTTTTGAACGGCAGAGACATCATATTTGGACTGTACAAGGAAATCTTGCTTTTTGATGTATTTCGTTCGGTGTTTTTGATGTGCTTTATTCAATACTTCGACTACTACAACAACCCAACCAGTCCCATTATTGCCTATTACGCTCCCGCCTGGGCGACAGATGCCGATATTGCCGCCTGGCGGGCCGACGACCCCTACGGACAGAAAGCCAACACCATTATTACGAAGACCACGCTGGAGAATGTCGGTATCGGGCCCTCCACTCAGGTGAACGCCACCTGGAAAGAGCGGCGTTCGATGGACCTGGGCGTTCCCTGTATCAAGAAGTTCGACGACTATACAGCTGCTTCCATCGCCAACCGTTCCTCGTCGTGTAGCACCCACGATGTAGTTCTTTCCCGTCTTGGCGAAGCATACCTGATTGCTGCAGAAGCATACCTTCAGTGCAACGACAGGCTCAAGGCCGCCGACATGATCAACAAACTGCGTCAGCGTCCGGGCACTGTCAAGACCGGATTCGAAGCTGCCATGAATGTGACTGCCGGCGATATCACCATCGACTTCATCCTGGACGAACGAGCCCGCGAAATGGCCGGTGAATATGTCCGTTATACTGATCTGAAACGTACCCACAAGCTGGTTGAATATGTAACAGCCTACAATGAGGACGGCGTCACGGATGCACAGATGAAGGGCGACGACGGAAAGTACAAGATACTGCGTCCGATTCCACAGGATGCTCTCGACAAGAACCAAACCAAGGTCGCACAGAATCCCGGCTATTGACAGCGAGATCCGAATGTGTCAGCCCCGGCCCTGAACTGCCAGGGCGACATTACTTTCCGGCGTGAGAAGAACTTGCTGAACGAGGAGGCGTCGGCAAAGTTGAGTCGGTCGGCTATCTGGGCGATGCCCATCGACGTGGTGCGCAGCAGGAAGGAGGCTTCCATGAGCAGCATCTGGTTGACATAGTCGACCACGGTGCGTCCCGACACCTGACGGACCACGCGCGAGAGATAGACGGGCGAGATATTGAGCCGGCCGGCATAGAAGGCGATGTTGCGGTGCCGGGCAAAGTGGGCGGGCAGCAGGCGGATGAAACCGATGAAGATATCTTCCACGCGCCTGGTCATCGGCCGTTGGACGATGACCCGCTGCTGGGCGTTCTGCACATCGAGCAGGAAGAGGGCGTAGAGCATGCGCAGGGTCTCCTGCCTGTAGAGATGGTCGGAGTGCAGGTAGGCGATGATCTCGCGCATCCGCGAGGCCAGGTGCAGGGCCGTGGCATGGGGCAGCGTGAGCTTCGGTTCGTGCAGCTGCACGACGGGCAGGCAGGCAATGCCCACCAGGTCGCGCACGGTGGGCATGTCGATGGTCGTGTGCTCGTCGGCCAAAAGACAGATGGCGCGGTAGTTTTCCGAGGCCGAGACGATGGTGACCGAAAGCCCCGGCGAGTAGAAATAGAGATCGTCGGCATTGAGTGTCAGGACTTTGCCGTTGTAGATAAATGTCAGCCAGCCTTGCGTGACCAGCGTGAAGGTGTAGGCCGAGAGGTAGCCTTGCGTCTCGTTCGAGCGGAAAGTCTTGGCCGCATCGGTCTCGATGCAGTACATCTTGCCGTCCCAGTTGTCCATCGGCATCGCGCCGAACATCGCATGCCAGCTTTCCTTGAGTGTGTACATAGCACGAATCGGATCGGCAAAGATAAGAAAAGATGGCGGAACTGTATCGTTCCGGACAAATATTGTATTGTTTCGGACAGCGGCCGTGTCGGGCAACAAGGCTATCTTAGCGCCACATTATAATATATAAAAACAAAACGACTATGACTAAACAAGAAGCATTGAAAAAGTTCGCCGAACTCGGCGCCGTATGGTTTGGAAACAGTAAACAGCATTTCGCCTTCTCAGCCTACTGCCGCCTGCAGGGCTGGAGCAAGCTGGCCGACAAATGGAAGGAAGAGGCCGAGGAAGAATGGGACGAGGCCGAAGAGGTGCTGCAGCGCCTGGTCGAGCTCGGCTGCAAGCCTGCCCAGCTGCAGGAGGCCATGAAGACGGTCGAGTTTCCCTTCTACGACGATCCCAGGCAGCAGATCGAATCCGACTATCAGCCCGAGGCCGTCAGGGAGCTCAGCGAGCTGGCCGAGGCCTTCAAGGACGACTACCCCACGCAGAAACTCATCTACAAGTGGATCGACGGCGAGAAGGACCACATGGCTTGGGAGGCCCAGTATCTCCACTATATCGACAAGCTGGGCTACGAGAATTTCCTCACGGCCATGATGTAAGGGCGAGCTGTCTTATGGAGATCAAAGCAGTAAAATTCCGGAAGGACGGGTTCTATACCCAGCCTTTCGCTTTCGGCGGTGAAGAAGGCGTGGACAAGTTCGACAGGAACATCCGCTATCGCGGCAGCCTGCAGAACTATCTGATCGACACGGGCAAGGAGGTGATACTGGTCGATACGGGGCTGCCCGGGAACTTTCCCGAGGAAGTGCCCGACGAGTCGGCCCTGGCCTATACGGGCAAGGCTGTCTGCGGCTACATGGAAGCCCTGGCCGCGCTGGGCTATCGCCCCGGGCAGGTCACGAAGATCCTCCTGACCCACAGGCACAGCGACCACAGCGGCGAGCTGCGCAGCTTCCCCAATGCCCGGATCTATGTCAATGCCGACGAGACCGGCGCGGAGGAGCTCAAGGACATCCCGAACCTGGAGCCTGTGCATTTCACCGACGGCCCCTACTATAATTTTCCCGAGAGCCAGCAGATCGCAGAGGGCGTCTATCTGATCAAGGCCAAGGGCCATACCCGGGGCAACAGCCTCGTGATAGCTGAGAACGAAGGGCTCTTCTACATGTTCCAGGCCGACATCACCTACGTGGACGAGGCACTGTATGAGAACAAGCTCTCCGTCGTCTTCGACGACCTCGCTGCGGCCCGCGAGACGATGGACCGCGTGCGCGAGTTCGTCCGCAACCACCCCACCGTCTATATGGGCACGCACACGCCCCAGGGCTACGAAAACCTGGAGGCCAGGCGTGTCATCGATCTGGACCGTCCCGTGCCGACCATCCCGGCCGAAGTCGATTTTGCCGGCAGGCAGGCCAGCGGCAAGTATGTGTGCAGCATCTGCGGCTATGTGTACGACCCCGCCGAGCACGAGGGCGTGGCCTTCGAGGACCTGCCCGACGACTGGCGCTGCCCCCGCTGCAAACAGGGCAAGGAAAAATTCAACCAAGCCTGAGTCTTCCCTTCCCTGCTCCGGTGCCTTCACGGCTTTCGGCCCGCTACCCTTCCCTGCCCCCTGTCCCTCCCTTGTCTCTCCGGCATGGGAGGGGTCGGGGGCAGGCGCGTTAAGGCACTTTATGTCATTTAAATATTATTGGCTTGATATTGTGTTATGCTGTCTCTACATTTGTCCGCAAATGATTGCCCTCTGATAAGACAACCAACCTATAAACAATACAATTATGAAAAAAACAGCGATGACGTGCGCCCTCCTGGGTGCCATGATGCTGATGCAGGCTCCCGCGGCCCGGGCACAGTACCCGAGTGTCCCGCCTGAGATTGCAGCAGCTTCGGAAGCCATGATTGCCAAAGCCAAGCAGCGGTCAGACTCCATTTTCAACTCCTTCAAGGCCATCCGCGACAAGGAGGCTGCCATGGGCCGTCCCTATGTGCCCTGCGCCCGCAAGCCGTCGGACCTGGTCAAGTGTGACATTCCCGCGTTTCCCGGTGCCGAAGGCGGTGCCATGTGGACTCCCGGCGGCCGCGGCGGCAAGGTGCTGACCGTGACCAACCTCAATGACGACGGCGAAGGCTCATTCCGCTGGGCCTGCGAACAGGGAGGTGCCCGTATCGTGGTCTTCAACGTGGCCGGCATCATCCGCCTGAAGACCCCGCTCATTGTCAAATCCCCGTACATCACCATTGCCGGCCAGACTGCTCCCGGCGACGGTGTCTGCGTGGCCGGTGAATCTGTCTGGATCGACACCCACGATGTGGTGATCCGTCACATGCGCTTCCGCCGTGGCGAGACCAACGTGGGCCGTCGCGACGACTGCATCGGCGGCAACCCCATCGGCAACATCATGCTCGACCACCTGTCGTGCAGCTGGGGTCTGGACGAGAACATCTCCTTCTACCGCTACATGTACCAGCCTGAAAACGGCGGCCCTGCCCAGAAGCTGATGACCGTCAACGTGACCATCCAGAACTCCATTTCCTCCCAGGGACTGGACACTTACAACCACTCCTTCGGCAGCACCATCGGCGGTATCAACAACACCTTCGCCCGCAACATCTGGGCCAACAACACCGGTCGTAATCCTTCGATGTCGAGCAGCGAGTTCAACTACCTGAACAACATCATCTACAACTGGTACCACCGCACGGGCGACGGAGCCGGACACTCCTACAACGTGTTCAACAACTACTTCAAGCCGGGTCCTGTCACCCCCAAGGACGAGCCGATCGCCTACCGAGTGTTCCGTGCCAACGGCCGCGGCCGGACACCTCACTGGGCCTATGTGGAGGGGAACATCGTCGAGGGTAACGACACGGTGACCAAGAACAACTGGGACGGCGGCGTGCAGGACGGCCACTCGGCCGAA
>JAFSRR010000010.1 GCA_017446025.1 Bacteroidales bacterium
ACGCGCTGGCCGAAGGGCTTTATCTGCTGCATGTGGAGCGCAACGCCGATGTGGTTGTCATGACATCGTATGCTCCGTTGTTTGCCCGCAAGAACACCAACAACTGGAACCCCGACCTGATTTACTTCGACAACGAGCGTCCGTTCCTGACCTGCAGCTATTACGTGCAGCAGATGTTCGGCCGGTCCAGCGGCGACTATTATTATGGCGATTGTGTCGGTTTCGACCGGCCCGACGACAAGCTGCTCGGCCAGTCGGTCGTGCTGGACACCCAGTCGCGCAAGCTCTTCCTCAAGGTTTGCAATGCCGGGGAAAAAGCCGCCAAGGCCAGCATCGACCTGTCGCGTTTCGGCAGTTTCAAGAGCGTGACCAAAACGTGCATCAAGGGACAGCCCGACGATGAGAACGGTTTTGAGGCCCAGCCTGTCGCCCCGGTGACAGAGACGGTCAAACTCAAGAGCAAAGCCACCCTGGAGGTGGAGCCGTATTCAATCGTGCTATATACAATAGGTCTCTGATATGGATAAAGTCGCTGTCATCATACTCAACTGGAACGGACAGGCCCTCATGGAGCGTTACCTGCCGTCGGTTGTCTCGCGCACACAAATGGCCGGCGCCGAGGTGGTGGTGGCCGACAATGGTTCGACCGACGGCTCGGTGGCCTGGCTGCAGGCGCAGTATCCCGCCCTCAGGCTGGTCCTGCTCGATCGCAACTACGGCTTTGCCGAAGGCTACAACCGGGCCATCGAGGCCGTAGAAGCCGAATATGTCGTCCTGCTGAATTCCGATGTCGAAGTGCCTGCCGGCTGGCTGGAGCCGATGCTCGAGTATATGGACGCACATCCGGAGGTGGCTGCCTGTCAGCCCAAGATACGCAGCGACCGGCAACGGGATTATTTCGAGCATGCCGGTGCCGCCGGCGGCTTCATCGACCGCCTGGGCTATCCCTTCTGCCGCGGCCGCATCCAGTCGAATGTCGAGAAAGACCTTGGCCAGTATGATACGGTAGTCGACATTTTTTGGGCCACGGGCGCCTGCCTGATAATCCGGCGAGACGACTATCTGGCCGCCGGCGGCCTGGACGCCGACTTCTTCGCCCACATGGAGGAAATCGACCTGTGCTGGCGGCTCCGCCTTCTCGGCCATCGGTTGGTGTGCCTGCCCCAGAGTTCGGTCTATCACTTGGGCGGCGGCACGCTGAACGTCCAGAATCCGCGCAAAACCTTCCTAAACTTTCGCAACAACCTGCTGATGCTCTACAAGAACCTGCCTGCCGACAGCTTGCGGAGTGTGATGTGGCGGCGTTGGGTGCTCGACATGGTGGCAGCCGTATTCTTTCTGCTCAAGGCTGAAACCGACAACTTCAAGGCGGTCTTCAAGGCCCGCCGTGCCTACCGGCAGATGAAACCGCTGATGCAGCCCAAGCGGAAATGGGTGCAGCAACATACCATATCGAAAGCTATCCCGGAAATCTATCCCGGCATTTCCACCCTGGATTACTATCTCAAGGGTAAAAAGACATTCGACCGGCTCAGCTTTTCTTCTCGCTCTTGATTTGTTTTACGTATTCGGACGGGGTCTTACCCGTGTGCTTCTTAAAACTGCGGCTGAAATACTTCGGATCGTTGAATCCGGTCTGATATGCAATCTCAGCAATGGTGAATTCCCCGGTATGCATCAGCTGCACAGATCGTTTAATACGTATTTCCTGAACGAAATCTACTGGAGCCAGCCCCATAGTTGATTTGAGTTTGTTGTAGAATACCGTCCTTCCCATTTTAAGAGCAGCAGCAAGCTGCTCGATGGTCAACTCGGCATTGTCTATATTTTTTCCATGAAAGCCATAAGCTCCTGCATAAACAGTTCGTCGGCAGGTGTGATTTCCGGCATGGACGGTTCAATCTGATGACGGCGGAAAGTGCTACCGTTTCCTTGGCTAATCAACTCGAAAACGCGTTTCTGTAACTGTTTACGCTGCTCCAACAAGGCCCCTATGCGCGCCTTGAGGTAGGAAGCACTGAAAGGCTTAAGGATATAATCATCCACTCCCATTCCGATCCCATGTATTCTATCGTCGAGCGAGCCTTTGGCTGTCAGGGCAATAATAGGCACGGCATATATATCCGGGTCTTCCTTGATATGCCTTATCATCTCAAAGCCATCCATTCCAGGCATCATGATATCCGTCACTATCAAATCGGGGAAATGCTTCTTACCTAACATTAGACCTTCTTCAC
>JAFSRR010000011.1 GCA_017446025.1 Bacteroidales bacterium
GGCGGCGATGGAAAGGCATTCCCGAAGGGCGTCCTGCGCCTGCATCGGTCCCATGCACAGTGTCACAATCTTGGTGTCCGGATTTTTGTCCTTGATTCGGGCGGCTGCTTCCAGGGCATAGCCGTCAAAGGGATTGACGACACTGGGAACGCCTTCCCTGATGAGGACCTTCTTGACAGGATCTATCCTTATTTCTGTCGTGTCAGGAACCTGCTTTACGCAAACCAGAATATTCATAGCAATGTCTTTATCAAGCTTTCTTCACGCCGAAACGGCCTTCGTCGTAGGCTCCAATGTAGCCGATGCAGTATTCGTCGATTTCCAACAGCGCTTCCGTGGCAAAGATCGAACCGATCATGTCCCGGCTGGTCGGGTCGATGATGGCGCAGTCCATGCCTGCCTGCATGGCCAGGATGAGGAAGGCCTGGTTGATGGTCTTTCTTGAGGGCAGACCATAGGACACATTCGACAGACCGCTGGTGATATGGACATTGGGATAATGCTCTTTGGTGTATCTTGCCACGGTGGCATAGCCCGAGTAGGACGAGGGAATGGCTCCCATGGAGAAGACCAGGGGATCGATGTGTATCCTCGATTCGTCGATATGGTATTCCCTGGCTTTCTGCATGACCTGCTCCAGGGCATCGATTCTGACATTGATATCTTCGGAGAGTCTGTCCTTGCCGCTCAACAGGGCGATGACCTGCCACTCCGTATCGGCGATGACCGGGAAGACCGTGTCGAGTTTGTCGCCTTCGAGAGAAACTGAGTTGATCAGCCCGGGCTTGTTGCAGAACTTGATGGCTTCCACGATGGAATGCGGGTTGGGACTGTCGATGCAGATGGGGGTGTCGCAGACCTCCTGCACCAGGTCGATGAGCCATTTCAGGGTTTCGACGTCTTTGCCCACTACGGCAGAGCAGACATCAAGAAAGTCTGCGCCTGCTTCGCTCTGGATTCTGGCAAGGTTGCGGATCCAGTCGGCATTCTTTTCTTCAATGGCTTTGGCAACGGAAGGGATGGCTCCGTTGATTTTTTCTCCAATGATGATCATAATCTGTATGTTTTTAGTGTTGTATATGTGGCTTGCCCGATGACAGCCGCCCATGGGGGCAACTACCTCACAAAGTACCGAAAAAACTCCGAGGTCTGCAAACATTTTGTGGAAAAACTGGAGGAGCCCGCTAAGCAATCGTGAAATGGGCTCATGCAGGGATTGCTTTGTTTATAAAACGTCTGTTAATAGAGGACATATTATTGCATAATTCAGAAGATTCCGCTATCATTGCAAGCCGATTTTTGCTGAATGTCGGCCGATTACAGTATGATGAAGGATGTTTTTGACAACAAACTGAGGGATTCCCAGGCAACGGCGGTGACGCCAATCAGCCCGGAAAAGTTTGATATAGAGGAATATGTATCTTACGAGGCCCCCCTCAACGAGCGTTGTGCCCGGTTTTGGCAAGGCTCATCGGGCGTGCTGGTCTATCGCCGCATGCGCGTGGCCGAGGTCTTCTCGTCGGGCAGCCGAGACATGCAGGCTTCGCTGGCCTGGCAGTTGGGTGCCCTCAAGGAGAGCATGAAGTTCAAGGCCGACGTGCCCAATTTCCTGGAGCCTTGGTATGGACTGGGCGTGATAGCCACAGCCTATGGTGTGGACTATGTCTGGGCTCCCGGCCAGGCCCCTGCCATCGAAGGCAAATTCGCCTCGACGGCCGACCTGTTGGCTGCCCCCTTCCGACCGGTGGCCGAGACCCCGGTGGGCCGGCACAATCTGGAGATGATCGAGTATATGCTCGACAAGACCCGGGGCCGTCTGCCGCTTTCCTTCTGTGATTTGCAGTCGCCGCTCAACACACTGAGCAACATCATCGACACCAGCCAGTTCTATATGGATTTCTGTCTGGATCCCGATACGGTCAAGGCGGCCATGGACCGCACGGCCGACCTCATCATCGACTACACCCGTCTGCAGCAACAGCTCATCGGCGACGCCCTGGTCAAGCCCGGTCACGGTTTCTCTTCCGCCCGCAGCTTCGACGGCCTGGGCCTGAGCGACGACAGTGTGACCATGCTCCCGGCCGACATGTACCTGGATCTGGCGGTGCCGGCCATGACCAAAGCCGGCGATGCTTTCGGCGGCACGGTGTTCCATTCCTGCGGCAAC
>JAFSRR010000012.1 GCA_017446025.1 Bacteroidales bacterium
ACCAGGTCACGTCCGAAAACGCCCCCCGACATTTGCCAATCATTGCTGTCGTTGAGACTCAACCTCTGCCTGATGTATTACGCCGGCCTCAGCGACGAGTCGCAACTGCCCGGTACAGACTTCTCGAAAGCCTTCTCCGACTTCCTGCTCTTGCACGGCATGGACAGCGACCAGCTCTCCGCCCTGCTCTAGGCCCTCACCACCGCGCAGCACTAACGCCCTGCGTTAACAATCCCCGTAACCGACTTCGGTCGGGCAAAAAAGTGCGTTGAACCATCGAAAAGTCGTTGGAAAAAGTGCGATGAAACACCAAAAACTCGTTGGAAAAAGTGCGACGAAACACCAGAAAGTCGTTGGAAAAAGTGTACCTTTGTCCCCGGATAAAGAATCGCACTATGCTGAAAAGAAAGATTGAAGACGCTCTCAGCCAGTGGAAAAACACCCCAGGACACAAGCCATTGGTGATTATGGGCATCCGCCAATGCGGAAAAACGTATATCTCGCGGCACTTCGCTGAAGAAAACTATAGGAATGTCGTCTATATAAACTTCATCAAGCAGCCGGATCGAATCGGGGCCTTCGTTGGGTCAAAGGATGTGGAGAGCATTCTTCTCAACCTGTCCGCGCAGATCGAGGGTGTCAAGTTCATTCCCAGAGAGACCTGCCTGATTTTTGATGAGATTCAGGAATGTCCTGAGGCCAGGACTTCGCTCAAGTTTTTCAAGGAGGATGGCCGCTTTGACGTGATTGCCACCGGCTCCCTGCTGGGAATCCAGGGCTACGGTGATGAATCCAAAAAGCAGCGTCGGAAGATGATTCGAAAGGAAGAACCGGGTATCAACTCTGTCCCTGTAGGCAGCGAGGACATCATCGAAATGTATCCGTTGGATTTTGAAGAGTTTCTATGGGCCAATGGGATGAATCAGGATGTCATTGAGGCACTTCGTAAATTCTACACACAGGAGACACCGGTTCCGGAAGGAATTCACGTGGCCATGAAGAAATACCTGAACCTCTATGTCGCCATAGGTGGACTTCCTGCTCCCATCAACACATTCCTGGCCACAAACAACATGAACGCAGTAAGCCATGAGTATAAGGGCATCCTGAAAGAGTATCGCGACGATATGATCAAATATGCCCCGGACAAAGATAAGCCCCATATACGCGAGTGCTTTGACTCCATCCCCAGGCAACTGGCCAAGGAAAACAAAAAATTCCAATACGGCAAGGTCAAGCCCGGCGGACGGAGTGAAACCTATCTGGGATCTCTCCAGTGGTTGGAAGATGCCGGCATTATCTGCCGATGCTACAATACCAACATCACCGGCCTCCCGATGGAAGGCAATGCCAAGGATAACGTGTTCAAGGTCTACACAGCAGACATCGGCCTGCTCATCGAGATGCTGGGACCTGGAACCAGGGCAGATATCCTGCAGGGTAAATTAGGAGGCTTCAAAGGAGCCATCTTCGAGAATCTGATGGCAGACACGCTCCACAAAAAGCAGCAAAATTTGTACTACTTCCAAAAAGACTCCGGCATGGAGTTGGACTTCCTCGTCAAGATGAAAGGCGAATGTGTGCCGCTTGAGGTGAAAGCCAGGACTGCACAGGCCAAGAGCGTGCAAACCGTCTTGAAGCATGCGGACAAGTACAACGTGAACCACATCATCAAATTCGGCAACTTCAATGTCGGTCGGGAGGGCCAGCTGCTCACTCTTCCCAATTATATGCAGTTTCTCCTGGACTTGGAGCCGGAAGAAATCGTTCTTGAGCCGATTGATGCGGACGAAGTAAACGCCATGGCCAGGGAAATCCTCCGATAATAATCATTCCACAATCTCATGGCCCGAGGCCGGGCTGCGGTACAAATCCGGCCGAAGACAAATAACCAAACAAAAACACGCCAAATAACCAAACAAAAACACGCCAAATAACCAAATTTGGTTACGAAAAAACTTTCATTTCGAGGAAAACCACTACCTTTGTTCCCAAAATCGTGCAAGTATATTATTATGGCAGAAAATACTTTCAATTATCGGAGGAGAATTGCAGATACTCTTTTAGAAGAGAAATTAGAGGCAATGGGGGCGGTTCTTATTGAAGGGCCTAAAGCTTGTGGCAAAACAACTACTGCCGAACAGCAGGCTAAGAGTATCCTGTATATGGATGACCCTGATAATATGCAGCAAAATCTTCAATTGGCGGAAACCAACATCAAACGGCTGCTCCAAGGTGATACACCGAGGCTTATTGACGAATGGCAGATAGCCCCTCAAATATGGGATGCAGTACGTTTTGAAGCAGACCACAGAAAAGATGATGGTTTATTCATGCTTACAGGCTCTGCCGTTCCCGCAGATAAATCAAAAATTTTCCATACTGGTGCCGGACGTTTTGCATGGCTTACTATGCGCCCCATGACACTATGGGAATCGGGAGAGTCTTCTGGGGAAGTAAGTGTCAGAGCTCTTTTTGCCGAACCAAACAAGGTTGATGGTGAAAGTGCCTTGAAGATGGAAGACATCGCATATATTATTTGTCGAGGTGGTTGGCCTAAATCTCTGACCAAGAAAAGCCAGAAGGCATCACTTCGCCAAGTCACAGAATATTTTGAAGCCATAACTCGCTCTGACATTTCAAGAGTTGATGGAGTCGAAAGAGATGAGTTCCGTGCCAAGAGGCTTATGCGCTCATATGCGCGATTGCAAGGAGCGATGGCCAGCATACCCACTATCATGGAGGACATGAAAACGAATGAGCCAGAAGATATGAGCGACGAAACAATCTCGTCATACATCAATGCTTTGAAAAAGATTTTCGTGATAGAGGATATGCCAGCCTGGAATCCTAACCTGCGTTCAAAAACCTCTATACGAACCAGCGATACACGCTATTTTGTCGACCCATCTTTGGCTATTGCGGCTTTAGGTATAGGGCCGAATGACTTGCTGAACGATTTGAACACTTTTGGATTGTTTTTTGAAACACTCTGCGTGCGAGATCTTCGCGTGTATGCAGAAGCCAATGATGGAAACGTATTTCACTACAGAGACAAGAGCGGCCTTGAATGCGACACCGTTGTACACTTGAAAAATGGCAGCTATGGCCTCATTGAGATAAAATTGGGGGGCGATACACTTATTAATGAGGGTGCAGCGAACTTGAATACGTTGGCCGACAAGATAGATACCACAAAGATGAAGAAACCGTCATTTAAAATGGTTTTAACTGCCGTCGGACAATATGCATACAAGAGAACAGACGGTGTGATTGTTGCTCCTATTGGTTGCTTGAAAGACTAGCAATTATAATGCTGATTTTTACTCTGAAACGCTAATCTCCGTTCAACTTTGACTTTTGAAGTGTGTTGCACTTCTAATTAGAATTCACACTTCACACTCCTACACATTCAGAAAAAGACACATAGCCGCCCGGCTCCGGGCGTCAGCGCAGGGCGGATTAAGCCTGGCCGGACTTATTCTGAGACAGGACGGACTGAGAACCCGTCGTAACGGTTGTCGACGCCCCAGCTTTCATAGCCGTAATAGAAGACAACGTTCCACGCGTAGCCCGGGTAGTCCGTAAGGAGGGAAGAAGACCAGTAGTAACCGCGGGACCCCGCATCGCTGAGACTGGTGACGCTCCGGCCACCAGCGGCGGGAAGAAAGATGCTCTTATCCTTATAACCCTCGACATTGCTGGTTACTATTCTTCCTGCGACTCCTGTACCATTGTAATTGCTAGTCCCATTCCAAGAGCATTTTTCCAGAAGTTCCCTCCACTCAGCATAGGTAGGCATACGCCAACTGCCGCCGAGTATCACATGAGCCACATCATCTTCGGAATCAAGAGTAGTTTTATTGTCGACTGTTCCATAGGAACTGTAGATGTTATATTTGGTAAGTGAGGTGGGTGATCCGTTACACCATTTGTAACTCGACCAATCATATGGCACATTCAACTTGCTACTGGTTTCTCCCCAAGCAAAGTAATCACCATATACTTCAGGAGAATTGACTAATCCCGATTCGCTAAGGTTACAAGTCGACCAGTATACACTCAGGCCTAAATCCACAGCGCCGTCAGGACAGGAATTACTCCTTACTAATACTTGACAACTCGAGCTGACGCCGCTGCCGTCATTGGCTGTGGCCTTGATAATGGCTGTGCCCCGGGCTACAGCTGTCACTTTGCCATTCTCATCTACAGTGGCAACAGAATTATCTGATGAAGTCCAAGTGCATGTCTTGTCATTAGCATTGTCCGGCAAAAATGTCACAGAGAGAGTATCTTCTTCACCAACCACGAGCGAAAGCGATGTCTTGCTTATTGCAATGCTTGTAACCAGTTGCTTCACAGTGATGGCACAAGTATCCGTTTTTCCCTGATCCACGGTCTTTACAGTTATGATGGCTCTACCGTTACCCTGGGCGGTGACACCTCCATAACTATTAACAGTAGCTACATTTTCGTTATTAGAAGACCACTCAACACTCTTATTGGTAGCATTTAAAGGAAGAACTGTAGTCCTAAGGAACAGGGAATTCCCGATAGCATTGAAAGTATAATCGTTCCTATCCAGCGAAACGCTTTCAACCGGAATCACTCCAGTTGTGAAGGACTTGACTTCACCATGATACAACATCATCTGATTGATCATGTAGGCGCGATAATAGTAGGTGGTGGCGGGCATGAGGTTTTTCAGCTGATAGCCGAACTCATGGTTTTCGTTGTAGTATTGGGGGCGTACTTTCGATGTGGATTCGGTGGTGAAATCGGGGTTCATAGATATCTCGAATCCAAACTCGAAATCCATCGCCACCGGGTCAGGGGCATTGATTAAACCGCAAAGCAGGGCCTTGGATCCAGTAACATCCTTGGCATCCAGGGTCTTCACTCCCGTGCCAACGAGTTCATCTTTATCTTCTTTACAACCGGAAAAAGCCAGCAGCATGGCCGAAGCCACAAACAGAAATCGTAATAATGTCTTCATCGTCAGAAACAATTATGCCTCGCCGATAGAGATAGTTGTCGGCAGGGGCGGTTACACTTTGCGGTTTGGCAGCAAATATAGCTTTTCTACGTGAAAGAAAAGAGTTTCCCGAATACACACTTAGCCGCCAGGCGCCGGCGGCAGCGCAGGGCGGATTGAGCCTGGCTGGCTTATTTTGAGACAGGACGGACTGAGAGCCCGTAGCAACGGTAGCCGTAGTTCCTGTAGACATTGCCGGAATAGAAGTCAACGAACCACGCGCAGTACGGGCGGCCCGTATAGAGGGAAGAAGACCAGTAGTAGCCGTAGGACCCCGCATTGAAGGGATTGGTGTCGTACCGGTCACCAGCGGCGGGAAGAAAGATGCTCTTATCCTTATAACCCTCGACATTGCTGGTTACTATTCTTCCTGCGACTCCTGTACCATTGTAATTGCTAGTCCATGTCCAAGAGCATTTTCCCCGAAGTTCAGTCCACTCAGCATCCGTAGGCATACGCCAACTGCCGCCGAGTATCACATGAGCCACATCATCTTCGGGATAGAGAGTGGTTTTATTGTCGACTGTTCCATAGGAACTGCTGGTGCTATATTTGGTAAGTGAGGTGGATGATCCGTTACACCATTTGTAACTCGACCATTCATATGGCACATTCAACTTGCTACTGGTTTCTCCCCAAGCAAAGTAATCACCATATACTTCAGGAGAATTGACTAATCCCGATTCGCTAAGGTTACAGGTCGACCAGTATACACTCAGGCCTAAATCCACAGCGCCGTCAGGACAAGGATTTGTTGTAAAGGTCTTGACCTGGCCATGATACAACATCATTTGATTGATCATGTAGGCGCGATAATAGTAGGTGGAGGCGTGCATAAGGTGTTCCAGCTGACAGCTGAACTCATGGTTTTCGTTGTAGTATTGGGAGCGTACTTTCGATGTGGATTCGGTGGTGAAACCGGGGTCTGTCGATATCTCGAATCCAAACTCGAAATCCATCGCCACCAGGTCAGGGGCATTAATTAAACCGCAAAGCAGGGCCTTGGATACAGTAACATCCTTGGCATCCAAGGTCTTCACTCCTTTGCCAACGAGTCCCTCTTTATCTTCTTTACAGCCAGCAAAGGCCAGCACCATAATAAATGGAAGGACAAGGGATTTAAAAATGGTCTTCATACTGTGGTCTTATAATCGATTCACGGCAAATATAAGCCATCATCTTTGAAACACAAAATGAAATTGCTCCCTGCGGCCGGGCTGCGGTATAAATCCGGCCCTCTGGTGGCGAAGCACTGTTTTCTTCTGTGCTGAGTGCCAGAGGCCGGATTTCAGCGGCCGGCCGAAGACAAAATAGTGCGCAGTACAAGACGTCTTTCACCAGGCAGAACCAAATAATTTGCGATTGGGCCAGGGTTGCACTATCTTTGTCACATCAAAGACAGGATCATAGAGTGAAAAGACTTCTGGGTTTGTTGGCATCGGGATTGGCCGTCAGTCTGTATATGGGCTGCGCCAGTATCGGCATGCCCCAGGGCGGCCCCAAGGACGAGACACCGCCCGTGATGCTGGGCAGCAAGCCGGAGGCCAACGCCCGCAACTGGGACAAGAAGAAAATCGAGCTCTATTTCGACGAACTGGTCAATGTGCAGAAGGCATCGGAGAATGTGGTGGTGTCGCCGCCGCAGAAAAAGCCCCCGACGGTGAGCAACATCATGCGCAAAATCGTGGTCGAGCTGCAGGATTCGCTCCAGGCCGACCAGACCTACACCATCGATTTCGGCGATGCCATCGTCGATTACAACGAAGCCAATCCCTTCGGACGCTATGTCTTTGCCTTTTCCACCGGTGACAGTCTCGACTCGCTGGGCATTTCGGGCACGGTGATCAATGCCGCCACCCTCGCGCCCGAGAAGGGCATCATCGTGGGTGTCCATGCCGACATGGGCGACAGCGCCTTCTACAACGAGCCCTTCCTGCGCATCGGCAAGACCAACGAAAAGGGGCGCTTCTACATCCACAATCTCAAACCCATTGCCTACAAGGTCTATGCCCTGGGCGACCAGAACCGCGACTACCGCTTCGACCAGAAGGGCGAAGGCCTGGCCTTCATGGACTCGGTGGTGGTGCCCTGGATGGACTTCTGCCCGGTCAACGACACCATCTGGCGCGACAGCCTGACCATCGACAGCATCGTTGTCCGACAGGAGCCCTGTTACAAGCCCGACGACCTTATCCTGAGGTATTACAACGAAGACTTCGGCCGGCAATACCTGGTCAAGGCCGAGCGCCCGGAAAGGAACAAAATAGGCCTCACCTTCGGCTTCAAGGCGGACAGTCTGCCCCGCCTTACCTTGCTAACCGCCGACAGCCTCCGCCCCGCCGACGACTGGCTGGTGCTGGAAGACAACCCCACCCACGACACGCTCACCTATTGGATCAAGGACTCGGTCTTCATCAAGACCGACACCCTGCACCTGCAGCTCGACTACCTCAAGACCGACTCGGCCGACCGTCTGGTAGCCGCCTGCGACACGCTCCATCTGATTGCCAAGAAGGAAAAGGCGGCCAGCAGCAAGAGCACCCGGAAAAACGAGCGCGACAGCCGTGACAAGAAAAACAACCGCAAAGGAGGGGATGAACCGGCGGTCCAGGCCAGCCGCCAGGACACCATCTTCAAGACCGACACCATCGTGCCGCCCCCGCCTGTCAAGCCGGTGAAGCATTTCAACATGGAGGCCAAAATGCCGGCCACCATGGAAGTGTTCGGGGCCCCCTACTTTGTGTGGGAACATCCCATCGCCGAGATTCAGGGCCAACCCTGGCACCTGTTCTTCAAGAAGGACACATCGTGGGTGGAGACCAGGGAGTTCGACCTGACACGAGACGACTACAACCCGCGCATACAGCACCTGTATGCCGACTGGGACTACGAGGTGGAATACAAACTGGCGCTCGACTCAGGGACGGTGCGCAGCATCTACGACAGCCTCACCAACAACACTTACACCAAGACCTTCAAGGTGAGGGCCGAAAAGGAGTATTCGCGCCTGATGGTCGAAATCGCCGGGCTGGACGGGCACAGCGCCTTTGTCGAAGTGCTCGACAAGAGCGAGAAAGTGCTGCGGCGGGAAGATGTGGTGGGCGGCATTGCCGACTGCCTGAACATGAAACCCGGCGAATACTACCTGCGGCTCATTCTCGACGAGGACGAGGATTTCCAGTGGACCACCGGCTGCTTTGAGACCAAGCGGCAGCCCGAGCAGGTGTTCTACCTGAACAAGAAGATTTCCCTGCGCGCCAATTGGGAGGTCAATGAAAACTGGAACATCCGCGAATTGCCCATCGAGGCACAGAAGCCCGAGGAACTCCAGCCGAAGACCACCGAAAAAAAGGGCCGATAGTGACTATCGACCCTTCTGTCTGATTGTTTTTCCAATACACTTAGACCAGCTTCCACTCAAAGCCGTCCTTGCGGTCTTTGATTTCGAAACCCAGGGCCGTGAGTTCGTTGCGGATTTGGTCGGCCTTGGCCCAGTCCTTGTTGGCCTTGGCCTCCATGCGCATGCGAAGCAGCATATCGACCGCTGCATGATAGGCGGCCTCAGCCTTGGCATTGCCGCCCTGGGCATCGTCTTTCAGGCCGAGGATGTCGGCGATGAACAAGTCGAACACTTCCTGCAATTCCTTCAGGTCGGCCGACGAGATGGTGGCTTTGCCGTCGTAGACGCTGTTGATGGCCCGGCCGGCCTCAAACAGATGGGAGATGACGACCGGCGTGTTCAGGTCGTCGTTCATGGCATCGTAGCAACGCTGGCGCAGACCGCCCACCTCGACCGATGAGCTGTCGGAGGGTGTCAGCTGCCGCAGCCGGTGCCAGGAATCCATGAGACGCTCCAGGCCCTTTTCGGAAGCCTGCAAGGCTTCATTGCTGAAATCGACCGTGCTGCGGTAGTGGGCCTGCAGGATGAAGAAGCGGATGGTCATGGGCGAATAGGGCTGCTGGAGCATTTCCCGGCCGTCCTTGTCTTTGTGGCTGCCAGAGAAGAACTCGTCGAGGGTGATGAAGTTGCCCAGGCTCGTGCCCATCTTCTGGCCGTTGATTGTAATCATGTTGTTGTGCATCCAGTAGCGGACCATGTCCTGTCCCTGGCTGGCCACTGCCTGGGCAATCTCGCATTCGTGGTGCGGAAAGACCAGGTCCATGCCGCCCCCGTGGATGTCGAACTGGCTGCCCAGATACTTCTTGCCCATGGCCGTGCATTCGCAGTGCCAACCCGGGAAACCATCGCTCCAGGGTGAGGGCCAGCGCATGATGTGTTCGGGCTGCGCCTTTTTCCAGAGGGCGAAATCGACGGGGTTGTGCTTCTCGGTCTGGCCGTCGAGGTTGTCGCGGCTGGTGTTGATGACATCCTCCAGGTTGCGGCCCGACAGCTTGCCGTAATGGTGCGACTGGTTGTATTTGACCACGTCGAAATAGACCGAGCCCTCGCTTTCGTAGGCGTAACCGTTGGCCAGGATGTCCTTGACCAGCTGGATCTGCTCGATGATGTGGCCCGAAGCATGCGGCTCGATGCTGGGCGGCAGCACGTTGAGTGCATCCATGGCCTTGTGGTAGCGGTTCAGGTAGTACTGTACCACCTCCATGGGCTCCAGCTGCTCGAGGCGGGCCTTCTTGGCTATCTTGTCTTCGCCCTCGTCGGCATCGTGCTCCAAATGGCCCACATCGGTGATGTTGCGCACGTAGCGCACCTTGTAGCCTATGCGCTGCAGATAGCGGAACAAGACATCGAAGGTGACGGCCGGACGGGCATGCCCCAGGTGGGCGTCGCCATAGACGGTCGGGCCGCAGACATACATGCCCACCAGGTTCTCGTGCAGGGGCTGGAAAAGTTCCTTCTTGCGGGTCAGGGTATTATAGATGCTGAGCGGTTGTTTCATCGTCGGATTCGTTTAAGCGGGGCAAAGTTAATAATTAATCGGCAACGGGCGCAGGGTTTTCTCCGGGGTTTTCACCGGGATTCTCTCCAGGGTTTTCCCCGGGGGTTTCTCCGGGGTTTTCACCGGGCTTTTCCTTGGGCTCTTCCTTGAGCTTTTCCCAGGCCAGCCGGGCTGCGTTCTGCTGGGCATTCTTCTTGGAATAGCCCGTGTTGGACGAGACAAAGACATCGTCCACATAGATACGGCATTCAAAGACAGGGTTTCGCGACGGCGATGCGTCGCATTCGGCCGTGCGGAAGTCCAGTTTCTTCTTGTTGTGCTGGCTCCATTCGAGCAGCATCGACTTGAAATTCTCCTCCTGATGGGCGATATCCTCCAGATCCACCAGCCGGCCCAGTATCTTTTTCTCGACAAAACGCTGGCATGTCTTGTAGCCCCGGTCCAGATAGATGGCGGCGATCAGCGCCTCGAGCATGTTGCCGAAGATGGACTGCCGGGGGGAAGCCGTCCTGGCCGAAGTCAGCAACAGGCGGTCCAGTCCCAGCTCGAGGGACAGGTTGTTGAGACTCTCCCGCTTGACAATCTTGGAGCGGGTGTCGGTCAGGAAGCCTTCGCCCTCCAGGTCGAAATGGCGGAACAAGATGTCGGCCACCAGGGAATCCAGCACGGCGTCGCCCAGGAATTCCAGGCGTTCGTTGTTGAGCAACACGCCGTCTTCCCGCTGCAACGACTGCGACTTGTGTCTCAGCGCCAGCTGGTACAATTCAAGATGACGGGGACGGAATCCCAGTATGTTTTTTAATGAGTGATAAAGATCGGTTTCCTGCCGACGGAGACTCGGAAAATGCATAGGCACCCGGGCTATTTCCACTTCCTGATGGCCACGCAGGCATTGTGACCGCCAAATCCGAAAGTATTGGACAGCGCCACTCTGATGTCGCGGCGACAGGCCTTGTTGAAAGTGAAATTCAACTTACTGTCGATTTCCGGATCATCGTCTCCCTCTTCGTGGTTGATGGTCGGAGGCACTATGCCGTGATAGACGGCCAGGGTGGTGGCCACAGCTTCGATGGCACCGGCGGCGCCCAGCAGATGGCCGGTCATCGACTTGGTGGAGCTCAGGTTCATCTCGTAGGCATGGGCGCCGAAAGTGTTGACAATGGCTTTGGCCTCTGAAATATCGCCAGGCTTGGTCGATGTGCCGTGGGTGTTGATGTAATCGACTTCCTCGGGGCGGATGCCGCCTTCGGCCATGGCCTCTTCCATCACCATGCGGGCACCCAGTCCGTCGGGATGGGGAGCCGTCATGTGATAGGCATCGGCCGACATGCCCGTACCTGCCAGTTCGGCATAGATGCGTGCGCCTCTGGACAGGGCATGCTCCATCTCTTCGAGAATCAGGCAGCCGGCACCTTCACCCATGACAAAACCGTCACGGCTGTTGCTGAACGGACGGCTGGCGCGGGCCGGATCGTCGTTGCGGGTGGACAGGGCCCTCATGGCGTTGAATCCGCCGACGCCCTCCTGTGTAATCGATGCTTCCGATCCGCCGCAGACAAAGACATCGGCCTTGCCCAGACGTATCAGGTTGACAGCATTGCACATGGCGTTGTTGGAGGAAGCGCAGGCAGAGACCGTACCGAAGTTGGGGCCTCTGAATCCGTATTGGATGGAGATATAACCGGCCGGCATGTCGCTGATCATCTTGGGGACGAAGAACGGGCTGAAACGCGGATTCTCCCCGCCTTCATAGAAGTTTTTCACTTCGTCGGCGAAGGAATGCACACCGCCTACCCCGCTGCCCCAGATCACACCGAAGCGGTTCAGGTTTTCTTTCTCAAGTTCAAAATGGGCATCCTCGATGGCCTCGCGGGCAGCAATCAGTGCATACTGCTCGAACAGGTCGTAGCGATTCGCCTCCTTTTTGTCGAAGTAGTCCTCAGGGTGATAGTCCTTGAGTTGGCAGGCAAATTGCGTCTTGTGCTTTTCAGGGTTGAAACAAGTAACAGGTCCTGATCCGCTTACACCGTTTATCAGAGACTCCCAATACTTATTGACAGTGTTTCCAATCGGGGTAATAGCACCAAGACCTGTTACAACAACTCTTTTTAATTCCATAGAAAGTCAGTTGGAATTACTCCCCGTCACGGCAGGGCCGCCGGAGAGCGTTGCGGAACTATTTATTTCGCAGCTTGAGCTTTTTCGATGTATTCGATTGCGTCGTTGACAGTGGCAATCTTTTCAGCATCGCCATCAGGAATTTCAATGCCGAATTCTTCTTCGAAACTCATGATCAGTTCGACGGTGTCCAGAGAATCGGCACCCAGATCATTGGTAAAGCTAGCGGCAGGTGTAACCTGTGACAGTTCGACACTCAGTTTTTCCGCAATTAACGACTTAACTTTATCTGCAACTTCAGACATAGCAATTAATTTAGATTAATAATTTTGTTACCTAAAAAGACGGCGCAAAGTAACGACATATTTCAAAGATATACTAATTTTGCTCCCAAAATAATGTCAAAACCATTAACATTAGACTTTAACAGATTGATAATCAACTGATATGAAAGAATTCCAGCCACGCCGTATCGCCATCTTCGCCTCGGGATCCGGGACCAATGCCGAAAACATCGTCCGTTACTTTCGTTCACAATCCGAGCCCCTGGGCCAGGTGGTGATGATCCTGTGCAACCACCCCCAGGCCGGTGTCGTGCAACGGGCCGAAAGACTGGGAGTGCCCTGCCATTGCTTCAACCGGGAAGAGCTGTACGGCGGCCAGGTGCTTACTTTATTAAATAAGGAGTGCATCGATTTCATCGTGCTGGCCGGTTTTCTGCTGCGCATCCCCGAGTCGATGGTCATGGCCTATCCCCGGGCCATCGTCAACATCCACCCCGCCCTGCTGCCCAAACACGGCGGCAAAGGCATGTACGGCGACCATGTCCACCAGGCGGTGATTGCCGACGGTGACAAAGAGACGGGCATCACCATCCACTATGTAAACGGAGAGCTGGACAAGGGGAGCATCATTTTCCAGAAGTCATGCCCCGTGCTGCCCGGTGAAGACTATCACCAGGTGGCAGCCAAGGTTCATCCCCTTGAGTATGAGTATTATCCTAAAGTGATTGAATCACTGCTGGGAGGCGTGATCGAGTAGCCTCCCCGACAGCAGGAATCACAGCCGGCGGCTATTTGTCCTGAAACTTATAGCCGACACCCTTGATGGTGACAATGTAGTCGTCGCCGATTTTCTCGCGGATCTTGCGGATGTGCACGTCGATGGTGCGGTCACCGACAATCAGGCGGTTGCCCCATACCTGACGGAAGATTTCCTCGCGGGTGAAGACCTTTTCGGGCTTGGAGGACAGCAACATCAACAGTTCGAATTCCTTGCGCGGCAAAACCAGCTCCTTGCCGTTGACAAAGACCATGTAGCGTTCGCGGTCGATCAAAAAGCCGTTCTTCGGAATCGCTTTTGAGCCCATGAGGTAACGTTTCAGGATGCACTGGACACGCTGGATGATCAGATTGATATTGGTGTCGCGCAAACCGAACTCGTCCACGCCGAGCTTGGTCCAACCCCACAACATTTCAAAGTTTTTGTTGTCATCGACCATGAAGCAGACTTCGAAAAGCATTTCTTCCTTGGTCTTCTTGATTTTCCGGCACAGCTCTGCGGCACGGGCATCGTCCGGATCCGTGTCGAACAGCAGCAGACAGGGCTTTTTATCCGACAGGTAGTCGCAGGCTTTCTGTATGTTATAGGTGTATTCGAAAGAGACACCCGACTCTTCCAAGGCCTCCCTGACCTGGGGGGCGACACTCGCCGATTTGGAGGCGAAAAACAGGACACTGGGACTTAAAGACTTCATGATGTGTGTATTTAGTTGTTCCGTACAGAAAACGCAAATGTAATATGAACTTTTCATTAAACAAACACGCCTCGCATTTTTTTTGTAATTTTGCAGCGGTTATTTTTTACCGACACCGCGTGTAACACATAAAAACAAGGGATATTACGATGAATTTTGTCGAAGAACTGAAATGGAGAGGCATGCTGCACGACATGATGCCCGGCACCGAAGAACAATTGCAGAAAGAAGTCACCACCGCTTACGTTGGCATCGATCCGACGGCCGATTCGCTGCATATCGGCCACCTTTGCGGCATCATGATGCTCCGCCACTTCCAGCGCTGCGGCCATAAGCCCATCGCCCTGGTCGGCGGCGCCACCGGCATGATCGGCGACCCCTCCGGCAAATCGCAAGAGCGCAATCTGCTCACCGAAGAGACCCTGCGCCACAATGTGGCCTGCATCAAGGAGCAGCTGGGCCGCTTCCTGGATTTCGACAGCAACGAGCCCAACCGGGCCGAACTGGTCAACAACTACGACTGGATGAAGGATTTCAGTTTCCTGGATTTTGCCCGCACCGTAGGCAAGCACATCACCGTCAACTATATGATGGCCAAGGACTCTGTGCAGAAGCGCCTCAACGGTGAGGCCCGCGACGGACTGTCGTTCACCGAGTTCACCTACCAGCTGCTGCAAGGCTACGATTTCCTGCACCTGTACGAGACCAAAAACTGCAAGCTGCAGATGGGCGGTTCCGACCAGTGGGGCAACATTACCACCGGCGCCGAGCTGATCCGCCGCACCAACGGCGGCGAGGTCTTCGCCCTGACCTGCCCGCTCATCACCAAAGCCGACGGCGGCAAGTTCGGCAAGACCGAATCGGGCAACATCTGGCTGTCGGCCGACTATACCTCGCCCTACAAGTTTGTCCAGTTCTGGCTCAACGTGAGCGATGCCGACGCCGAGAAATACATCAAGATCTTCACCTTCATCGGCAAGGAGGAATGCGAGCAGCTTATCGAGGAGCATCGCCAGGCACCGCACCTGCGTCTGCTGCAGAAGCGCCTGGCCAAGGACATCACCACCATGGTCCACTCGGCCGCCGACTACGAGAACGCCATCGAGGCCGCCGGCATCCTGTTCGGTGCCTCATCGTCGGAGCAGCTGCGCAAACTCGACGAAAAGACCCTGCTCGACATCTTCGACGGCGTCCCCACCTTCGAAGTGAGCCGCGATGCGCTCCAGGCCGGTGTCCGGGCCGTCGACCTGCTCACCGACATGGCCGCCGTCTTCCCCTCCAAGGGAGAGATGCGCAAGATGACCCAGAACGGCGGCGTGCTCATCAACAAGGAGAAGATCACCGCCTTCGACGCCACTGTCGATGCCTCGATGCTGCTCGACGGCAAATACATGCTGGCCCAGAAGGGCAAGAAAAACTACTTCCTGCTGATTGCCAAATAAAAAAAACTCATTAATTTTGCACGCCTTTTCAAGGAGGCGTCAACAGGATTGTCCAATGGTGTAATGGTAGCACTGCAGTTTTTGGTACTGCCTGTGGTGGTTCGAATCCGCCTTGGACAACCTTCCGAAACCTTGGTTGGAACCCCGTTCCGGCCAAGGTTTTTTCTTGCTTTTGTTTTTGCATAAAAACCACATATACGGCAAAAATAAATTTTTTCCCGTGTTTTCTTGCGTCGCATCTTATTTCTGTATATTTTTGCAGGCCAATTTCGCATTTTTATTCATCAAGACGCAATACGAAATAATGAAAGACAAAGCAAACCGGCTGAAGAGCATTCGCAAGATTGTCCACGAGCAGAAAATCAGCAGTCAGGAAGAACTGCTGCAAACCCTGGAAGAAGAAGGCTTCAGCCTGACACAGGCCACTCTGTCGAGAGACCTCAAGCAACTCAAGATTGCCAAGATGCCCGACTATGAAGGCGGTTACATCTATGTGCTGCCCGAAGAATCTTCGTCGCTGGGCAAAACCATCCGCATGAAGACGCAGGACACCCATTTCGCCTCGTCGGGATTCCTGGCCATCGACTTCTGCGGCCCCTTTGCCGTGGTCAAGACCAAGCCGGCCTATGCCGGCGGCATCGCTGCCGAGATCGACCGTCGCTCATCGAAGAACATCCTGGGCACCATCGCCGGCGACGACACCATCCTGGTCATCCCACGCGAGGGCGTGGACAAGCGCAAGCTGGTCCGCACACTGTCTGAAGTGCTCCCCATCAACTGATCATCGTACAACTGAACAAAAATCATGGAGAAGGAAATTGAAGTGATGGTGGCAAATGAAAGCCATTTGCCCTACGTTGACACCATACTGAAAACCATCGAGGATGCCGCCAAGGTGCGCGGCACCGGCATTGCCAAGCGGACCAACGAGTATGTGTCCCAGAAGATGCTCGAAGGCAAGGCCATCATCGCCTTGGCCGGCGACGAGTTTGCCGGTTTCTGCTACATCGAATCCTGGGGCAACAAGCAGTTTGTGGCCAATTCGGGTCTGATCGTCGTGGAGAAATTCCGCGGCCACGGGCTGGCCAAGCGCATCAAGCAGAGGGCTTTCGCCCTGTCGCGCGAGCGTTTCCCCGAGGCCAAGCTCTTCGGGCTGACCACCGGCGCCGCCGTCATGAAGATCAACTACGAGCTGGGCTACCGGCCGGTGACCTTCGCCGAACTCACCGACGACGAAGCCTTCTGGAAAGGCTGCCAGAGCTGCGTCAACTACCCCATCCTGCAGGAGAAAAAACGTCGTTTCTGCATGTGCACCGCCATGCTCTACGACCCCAAAGAACACGAAAACAAATAACTGACACGCGATATGAAGGAAAAAGTTGTATTAGCATTCAGCGGAGGTCTGGACACCTCCTTCTGCGTTAAATATCTGAGCGAGGAAAAAGGCTATGAGGTCTATACGGCCATCGCCAACACCGGCGGTTTCAGCCAGGAGGAGCTGAAGGTCATCGAAGAGAAGGCCTACCGGCTGGGCGCTGTGAAACACGCCACGCTCGACATCACCAAGGATTATTACGAGAAGAGCATCAAGTACATGGTGTTCGGCAACATCCTGCGCAACGGCACCTATCCCATCTCGGTCAGCTCGGAGCGCACCTTCCAGGCCATCGCCATCATCAACTACGCCAAATCGGTCGGCGCCAAATACGTGGCCCACGGCAGTACGGGCGCCGGCAACGACCAGGTCCGTTTCGACCTGACCTTCCAGATCCTGGCTCCCGACATCCAGATCATCACCCCCACCCGCGACATGGTGCTGACCCGCGAATATGAGATCAACTACCTGAAGGAGCGCGGCTACACGGCCGACTTCAAGAAGATGGAATACTCCATCAACAAAGGTCTCTGGGGCACCTCCATCGGCGGCAAGGAAACGCTGAAATCCGACCAGACCCTGCCCGAGGAGGCCTATCCCAGCCCCGTCAGCCGGCAAGGGACGGAAAAGCTGAGCCTGGGTTTTGTCAAGGGCGAACTGTCGGCCGTCAACGGCAAAAAGTATAAGAATCCCGTCGATGCCATCCGCGAGGTGGAGCGCATCGGATCGGCCTACGGCATCGGCCGCGACATGCACATCGGCGACACAATCATCGGCATCAAGGGCCGGGTAGGCTTCGAGGCCGCCGCCCCCATGCTCATCATCAACGCCCACAAGATGCTCGAGAAGCACACGCTCACCAAGTGGCAGCAGTACTGGAAAGACCAGATCGGCACCTGGTACGGCATGTTCCTGCACGAGGCCCAGTACCTGGATCCCGTCATGCGCGACATGGAGGCCTTCCTGGAGAGCACCCAGGACAATGTCACGGGCGAGGTGTTCATCACCTTGCGTCCCTACAGCTATACGCTCGTCGGCATCGACTCCAGCTTCGACCTGATGAAGACCGACTTCGGCGAATACGGCGAAGTGAACAAGGCCTGGACGGCCGACGACGTGAAGGGCTTCACCAAGATCATGGGCAACCAGATGAAGATTTTCTACAACGTCCAGAAACGCAATCACAAATAATAACCGATGATCAAAGCAGGTATCATAGGAGGAGCCGGTTACACGGCCGGCGAACTGTTGCGCATCCTGGTCAACCATCCGCAGGTCGGGATCGCCTTTGTCCACAGCAGCAGCCAGGCCGGCAGCCCCGTGACCGCCATCCACGGCGGGCTGTGGGGCGAATGCGACCTGGTCTTCACCGACCAGCTGCCCCTGGACAGCGTCGATGTGCTGTTCATCTGCTCGGGCCATGGCGACAGCCGCCAGTTCCTGGAATCCCACCAGGTCCCCGCAAAGGTCAAAATCATTGACCTGTCGCAGGATTACCGCGACGAAAGCGAAGGGTTTGTCTATGGCTTGCCCGAACTGCAGCGCGACAAGATCGTCCAGGCCCGCAAGATCGCCAATCCGGGCTGTTTTGCCACCTGCATCCAACTGGCCCTGCTGCCGCTGGCTGCCGCCCACCTCCTACGGGAGGAAGTGCAGGTGACGGCCATCACCGGCTCGACCGGGGCCGGGGTCAAGCCCGGTGCCACCACCCATTTCAGCTGGCGCAACGACAACATTTCGGCCTACAAGGCCTTCGAACACCAGCATCTCAAGGAGATTGTCCGCTCACTGCAACTGCTGCAGCCGGGGTTTGACCGGGCGGTCAATTTCGTACCGCTGCGCGGCGACTTTGCCCGGGGCATCTTCGCCTCGGTCTATACCGACTGCCCCCTCTCGCAGGAGCAGGCCGAAAAACTGTATCAGGACTACTACAGCCAGGCCGCCTTCACCTTCGTGAGCCCGGCCAACATCGACATGAAACAGGTGGTCAACACCAACAAGGCCCTGGTCCATGTCGAGAAACACGGTGGCAAACTCCTGATACTCTCTGTCATCGACAACTTGCTGAAAGGCGCTTCCGGACAGGCCGTCCAAAACATGAACCTGATGTTCGGCCTGGACGAGAAATGCGGCCTTCAGCTGAAAAATATAGGATTTTAACTGCCATGGAACTGTTTGATGTCTATCCGCTATTCAATGTAAGCATCGTCAAGGGGCAGGGCTGCCAGGTCTGGGACGACCGGGGCCAGGCCTACCTGGACCTTTACGGCGGGCACGCGGTCATCTCCATCGGCCACGCCCATCCGCACTATGTCCAGGCGATTGCCCGGCAGGCGGGCCAGCTGGGATTCTACTCCAATTCCGTTGTCAACCCCCTGCAGGCCGAACTGGCCGAGCGCCTGGGACGGGCCTGCGGCTACGACGACTACCGGCTCTTCTTGATCAATTCGGGGGCCGAAGCCAACGAAAACGCCCTCAAGCTGGCCTCTTTCCATAACGGACGGCGTAAAGTGGTGGCCTTCGGCAAAGCCTTCCACGGCCGCACCTCGGCCGCTGTCCGCGTCACCGACAATCCCAAGATCGTCGCGCCCGTCAACGAGGGGCTGGAGGTCTGCTTCCTGCCGCTCAACGACCTGGAGGCCGTGCGTCAGACCCTGGCCAAAGGGGATGTCTGCGCGGTAATCATC
>JAFSRR010000013.1 GCA_017446025.1 Bacteroidales bacterium
ACCAGGTCACGTCCGAAAACGCCCCCCGACATTTGCCAATCATTGCTGTCGTTGAGACTCAACCTCTGCCTGATGTATTACGCCGGCCTCAGCGACGAGTCGCAACTGCCCGGTACAGACTTCTCGAAAGCCTTCTCCGACCACCTGCTCTCGCACGGCATGGACAGCGACCAGCTCTCCGCCCTGCTCCAGACCCTCACTACCGCGCAGCACTAACGCCCTGCGTTAACAATCCCCGTAACCGACTTCGGTCGGGCAAAAAAGTGCGTTGAACCATCGAAAAGTCGTTGGAAAAAGTGCGACGAAACACCAGAAAGTCGTTGGAAAAAGTGTAACGGGTATTTGAAAACTCGTTGGAAAAAGAAATCCTCCGATAATAATCATTCCACAATCTCGTGGCCCGAGGCCGACCTGCGGTATAAATCCGGCCCTCTGGTGGCGAAGCACTGTTTTCTTCTGTGCTGAGCGCCAGAGGCCGGATTTCAGCAGCCGGCCGGGCACCGAGCCAAGCCACCCTGCTTTGATAATAAGTGGAAAATGATTACTTTTGCAGCCTAAAATGGAAAAAAGCGACAATCCACGATGCTGCAGATACTGATCCTGACACTGGTGCTTGTGCTGGTAGCCGTTTTGCTGCTGGGAATCAGGGTGTTTTTCGTCAAGGGCGGAAAATTCCCCAACACCCACATCGAAGGCAACCGTGCCCTCCACCAAAAAGGCATCCGCTGCGCGCAGTCCATGGACCGCGAAGAAAGAATGAAACAGTAACCCGATCGAAAACAATAACCCAAGCAATATGAAAAAATTACATCTGGTCATCGAGATTATCCTGCTGGCAGCCGTCGCTGCCCTCTACTTCATCGTGCTGAGCAACAACAAAGGCTCGAAAGCCGCCGCCCCTGAAACGGGCGACAGCACCGCCGTATGCCAGCGCATGCCCGTAGCCTACATCAACGTCGACACGCTGCTGCTGCAGTACGACTATTCCCAGGAGCTCAACGAACAGCTCATGCGCAAGCGGGAGAACTCCCAGGCCAACTACAACCAGAAGGCCCGCCAGCTGCAGCAGGAAGCTGCCGAGTTCCAGCGCAAGCTCGAAAACAACGCCTTCCTGTCGGAGCAGCGCGCCCGCAGCGAGCAGGAGCGTCTGCTCAAGAAGGAGCAGGAGCTGCAGGAGCTCGACCAGCGCCTCTCGACCGAACTGGCCACCGAGATGCAGCGCATGAACGAACGCCTGCACGATTCCATCTACAGCTTCCTGAAAGCCTACAACAAGGAGGCCGGTTATCAGCTGATATTCAGCAACTCCAACAACGACAACATCATGGTGGGCGCCCCCGTCTACGACATCACCCCCGAGATTGTGGAAGGCCTGAACCGTCGCTACAACGCCAAGGCCGCCAAAAGAAAATAAGCCCTGATAACAGCCATGATCAGCATCTTCCAGCAAGCACTGCTGTCTGAGGAAGACACCGAGGAGAAGGGCTTCATCCCCATGATCTCGGAGGACGACGAACAATACCTCAGCCAGACCGACCTGCCCGACACACTGCCCATCCTTCCGCTGAGGAACATGGTGCTGTTTCCCGGGGTGGCCATGCCTGTCAACATCGGCCGCAACAAGTCGTTGCGACTGGTCAGGGACGCTTACCGGCAGAACACCATCATCGCTGTGTTCACCCAAAAGGACGCCCAGTGCGAAGAGCCCGTCAAGGACGACCTGGTCAGGGTGGGTGTCGTGTCGCGCATCCTGCGTATTTTGGAGATGCCCGACAACTCGACGACCATCATCCTGCAGGCCATCAACCGCTGCGAGCTGGACGAGCTCACCGGCACGGAGCCCTATCTAAAGGGGCGCATCTGCCTGCGCGAGGACATCATGCCCCAAAAGCAGGACCGCAAGTTCGAGGCGCTCATCCAGGCCATCAAGGACCTGTCGGTCAAGATCATCCGCAATTCCTCGGGCAATCTGCCCCAGGAGGCCATCTTCGCCATCCGCAACATCGAGAAGCCCTATTCGCTGGTCAATTTCATCTGCGCCAACTTCGCCATCAAGCTGCAGGACAAGATCGAGCTGTTGGAGACGGACGAATTCCGCCAGCGCTGCTACCGCCTGCTGGACATCATGACCAAGGAGTCGCAGCTGCTCGATTTGAAGATGTCGATCCAGTCGAAGACCAAGGAAGGCATCGACCAGCAGCAGCGGGAGTATTTCCTCCAGCAGCAGATCAAGACCATCCAGAGCGAGCTGGGCGGAACGGCCCAGGAGCAGGACGCCCGCGAGATGCGCGAAAAGGCCAAGGCCAAGAAATGGTCGAAGGAGACTGCCGAAATCTTCGAAAAGGAGATGAAAAAGCTGGAGGCCATGAGCTCCTACTCGCCCGACTACTCCACCCAGATGAACTACCTGCAGACGCTGTTGGATCTGCCCTGGGGGGAATATTCCAAAGACAATTTCAACCTGCGCCGGGCCAAGAAGATCCTGGACAAGGACCATTTCGGCCTGGACAAGGTCAAGGAGCGCATCCTGGAGCACCTGGCCGTACTCAAGCTCAAGGGCAACATGAAATCGCCCATCCTCTGCCTCTACGGCCCGCCGGGAGTCGGCAAGACCTCGCTGGGACGCTCGGTGGCCGAATCGCTGGGACGCAAATACCTGCGCATCAGCCTGGGCGGCCTGCACGACGAGGCCGAGATCCGCGGTCACCGGCGCACCTACATCGGCGCCATGCCCGGCCGCATCATCAAGGGGCTGATCAAGGCCGGCACTTCCAATCCGGTCTTCATCCTCGACGAGATAGACAAGGTGAGCCACGATGCCCACGGCGACCCCTCGTTTGCCCTGCTCGAAGTGCTCGATCCCGAGCAGAACAACACCTTCCACGACAATTTCGTGGACATCGATTACGATTTGTCCAAGGTGCTGTTCATCGCCACGGCCAACACGCTCAGTACCATTCCCCAGCCCCTGCTCGACCGCATGGAGCTGATCGATGTGTCGGGCTACATCGCCGAAGAGAAGATCGAGATAGCCCACCGCCACCTCCTGCCCCGCGAAATGGAAAACCATGGCATCGCCCCCGGGCAGCTTGTCATCGAAAAGCCGGTCATCCGACAGATCATCGATCAATATACCCGCGAGTCGGGCGTGCGCGAACTGGACAAGAAACTGGCCCAGATCTGCCGCCGGGCCGCCTTCAAGATAGCCTCCAGCAAAGAGCCACAGACCATCACCCTGACGGGCGACACCCTGCGTGAATACCTCGGCGTGCCGCGCTACAGCCACGAGCGCTACGAGGGCAACGACTTTGTCGGCGTGGTGACCGGACTGGCCTGGACGGCCGTGGGCGGCGAGATCCTCTACATCGAGTCGAGCCTCAACCAGAGCAAGGGCGGCAAGCTCACGCTGACGGGCAACCTGGGCGACGTGATGAAGGAATCGGCCATGCTGGCCCTGGAATATCTCAAGGCGCATTGCAGCGAGCTGGGGCTCCAAGACGATGTCTTCGAGGAGCACAGTGTCCATATCCACGTGCCCGAGGGCGCTGTGCCCAAGGACGGGCCTTCGGCCGGCATCACCATCCTCACTTCGCTGGCTTCGGCCTTCACTCGCCGCCGGGTGCGCAAGAACCTGGCCATGACGGGCGAGATGACCCTGCGCGGACAGGTGCTGCCCGTGGGAGGCATCAAAGAGAAGATACTGGCCGCCAAACGGGCCGGCATCAAGGAAATCATCCTTTCCGAGGAAAACCGCAAGGACATCGAGGAAATCCAGCCCGTTTATCTCAAGGGGCTCAAATTCCACTACGTGCGCCGGGCCGAAGAAGTCCTGGCACTGGCCTTGCTCAAATAGGCCGCCGCCAAACAGCCAAAACGGCCCATACTATCTGGACAGCCCAAACAGTCCGAGCAACCCAAACTGCCCGATCAACTTACATCAATCTGATTTTCTGCGTCCCCATTTTGTCGGAGCGCACGGTCAGCGTCACCTTGTCGGGGGAAACAGCTCCCTGCAAGCGGACATAGACCATCGCTGTGCCCTGATAGAGGCGCACGGTGGAGCCCGTCAGGTCTTCGTCGCTGGTGATGTCGCCGCTGCACACGCCGACCACCCGGGCCGGGCCTTCCACGCTCAAATGGAGATTGTCGTCGGCAGTGGCCACC
>JAFSRR010000014.1 GCA_017446025.1 Bacteroidales bacterium
GTAGTAGGCCGGCACGGTGATGACGGCTTCGGTGACTTCCTGTCCCAGATAGTCTTCGGCGGTCTTCTTCATTTTCTGCAGAATCATGGCCGAGATTTCCTGAGGCGTGTAGAGACGTCCGTCGATATCGACACGCGGCGTGTTGTTGTCGCCACGGACCACGGAGTAGGCCATACGGTTGATGTCGGCCGTGACATGGTCGTATTTCTCACCCATCAGTCGTTTGATGGAGGAAACGGTCTTTTTCGGATTGGTGATGGCCTGACGCTTGGCAGGATCACCTACTTTGCGTTCGCCTCCTTCGATAAAGGCCACAATGGAGGGGGTGGTGCGTTTTCCTTCGCTGTTGGCGATGACTACCGGGTCGTTTCCTTCAAGAACGGCCACGCACGAATTGGTAGTACCCAGGTCAATACCTATAATCTTTCCCATAGTTGTATGTTTTTTATTGTTTGTTGTTTCGTTGTTGTCTGGTGTTCCGCGATGGGAACGCCGACTTTCAAACAAAAGTTGTGCCAAAGGGGAAAGACAGGTTTGGCAGCCTGGTGCATGTCAGTTTTTCTGACATTTCGGCAGAACAAAATCCTTCCGCAGGAAACAAGTCAAGAGATCAGAGCAGGTTGAAGCGGAGATGCTCGGCGTCGAAGCTGAGGTGGCCGCTGGGGAAATAGTCGGGGAGGGCGGCGGCCAGTTCGCGGGGGGAATCGACTGCCAAAGGCAGGTCGCGTCCCATCAGCCACAGGCGGTCGGCCGTCTGGAGGGCCAGGTCAAGGTCGTGGGTGGAGAGCAGCAGGGTCTTACCCATCCCATGCGCGAGCTCGCGAAGCAGCAGCATGATCTCCACTTTGCTGGGAAAATCCAGGAAGGCGGTGGGCTCGTCGAGCAGGATGACCGGAGTGCCCTGGGCCAGGGCTTTGGCAATCATCACCTTTTGTCGCTCTCCGTCGCTCAGGGTGGCAATCTGGCGTTCTGTGAAGGGGCGGATGCCCACCTGGTCGATAGCCTGGTCCACCTGCCGGTGGTCGGCCTCGGTGAGCTTGCCCCAGAAATTGGTGTAGGGACTGCGCCCCATGGCCACCAGGTCGCGCACGGTGACACCGGCTGTGCGCACGCGATCGGTCAGGACAATGCCCACCAGGGTGCTCAAGTGACGCGGTGTGATTTCTTTGAGGCGTTGCCCGTCGAGCCATATTTCGCCTGCCAGGGCGGGCTGGAAGGCTGCCAGTGTGCGGAGTAGCGTGCTCTTGCCGACACCGTTGGCCCCCAGCAGACAGCATAGTTCTCCCTGGCGCAAAGTGGCCGACAGCGGCCCGGCAACTGCATGACCGGGGTAACCGATGACAAGATCTTTGAGTTGACAGTCCATGGCCTTATTTTTCTATCCGCAGGATGACCCAGAGCACGATGGGGGCGCCGATGACGGGAGTAATGACATTGATGGGAATGATGCCCGATTCGCCGGGCAGGGTGCTGATAATATTACATAGGAGCGCCAGCGAAGCCCCGGTGAGCAGCGTGGCGGGCAGCAAGGTGCGATGGTTGGCGCTGCCCAGCAACAGCCGGGCGATATGCGGTACGGCCAGCCCGATAAATCCGATGGGACCGCAAAAAGCGGTGGAAGCAGCCGTGAGCAGGCCGGTGGTGAGCAGCAGCAACGTGCGTGTCCGCCGCAGGCTGATGCCCAGGTTGCGGGCATAGTTGTCGCCCAGGAGCAGGGCGTTGAGCGGCTTCATCAGCAGGAAGGCCAGCAACAGGCCCAGACAGATGATGACCACCGCATAGGGCAGCCGGTCGAGCGAGACGCTGCTGAACGAGCCCATACCCCAGAGTGCCATGGCATGGACACCTTCGGCCGTAGCCCGGAAATTGAGTAGGGAAATCAGGCTGGAGGCGATGTAGCCCACCATCATGCCGGCGATGAGCAGCATGACATTGTTTTGCAACAGACGCGACAGGAACAGCAACAAGGCCATGACGACCATGGCTCCCGAGAGCGCGGAGAGGATGACCAAGGCGAAGCCGCCGATGGTGAGCGAGCTGGTCGAGACTACGCCGCCGGCCACCAGCACCACCACGGCCACTCCCAGGTGGGCACCGCTGTCGATGCCCAGCACCGACGGGCCGGCCAGCGGATTGCGGAAGGCTGTCTGCAACAGCAGGCCGCTCACCGACAGGGCCGCACCGCACAGCAGGGCGGTGACAGACTGCGGAATGCGGTTTTCGATGATAATGAACTGCCACGAAGGATGATCGGGCGAGCCTTTGCCCAGCAGGATATCGGTGATGGCCGGCACAGGGATGCTCACGCTGCCTGAGTAGAGCGAGACGGCGAAAAACAGCAGGGTGAGCACTGCCAGACCGGATATGACCAGGGTATTTCTCATTTCAGGGGTTGAAAGTACTGCTTTTCTCCGGCAATTCCCAACTGCGGGTGAATTATTCTGATGAGGTCGGCCAAAAGCCGGTCGGGATGGTAGGGGGTTTCCTCATAGAAAAGCGAATTGTCCTGATTGCAACCATACACCCGTCCCGACTGGAAGGAACGGAAGTGGGCAAACGAGGGGTAGTCGGCTTTGATCTGGGCCAGGGTGAGCGGCTGCGACTGGTTGTATTTGATGAGCCAGATATCGGCCTGTTGCGCCACTTCGAAGACACTCTCCACCGACAGGGCCAGCGAACCGTTTTTCGGCCGGTCGGCAAACACGTAGGCGGCGCCTGCGTCGTGGTAGAGGATGCCCATGGAACTGGTGCCGCCCGGCACGTACCATACGCCCGAATAGGGCTTTTCGGCCACCAGCGACGGACGGTGTGACACAGTGTCGGTCGCCGCCTTCATGGCCAGATAGCGTTGCTCAACACTTTGGAAAAGGCTGTCGGCGCGCTCTCCCTGGCCGAACAGACGGCCGTAGAAGCGCATCCATTCGGCCCTGGCCAGGGGGCTGAACTCCATGTAGTCGGCACATTCCACGATGGGAATGCCCAGGCGCTCTATGCGTCCGTAGCCCCCGGAGTTCTCGAAAGGCGAGACCAGCAAGGCATCGGGTTGCACATCCATGATGCCCTCGATGCTGGGTTCCATGGCATTGCCGAAGTTGGCCACGCGCCCTTCACTGACGGCTTCCTGTATGGAAGGGATATGGATGTATTCAATTTCACAGATGCCGCGGATGGCCGCTTCCTGCCCCAGTTCCTTGATCAGGCCGCAATGGACGGCCGTGAACACGCCGGCCCGGCGCAGCGGCACTTGCACGAGCGTGCCCGGGTGTTTGAGGTGGCGGCAGCTGTCGGGATGGCTGTAGAGGGTGTAGTGGTGCAGCACCTTGGTGGTGTCCCAGGGATTGCGGATAAAGACCTCGGTGACCCCGTCGTGACGGATCATGCTCAGGTTGCGGGCGTAGCGCAGGGGAACGGGCTCGCCCTGTATCTTTTTGTGGCTCGGGCCGCTGCCGTTGCACGACAGCAACAACAGGGCGGTACACAGGCTGAATAACAGTTTCTTGATCATTTCGAGGCGGATTTGAGGGGCCATTGCGGCTTGATTTCCAAAAACAATTCAAAGTTGCGACCTGCCATGGGCCGCGACAGGACGGTGACATACTCCGTGTCGAGGACATTGTTGACGACGCCTTTGAGCGAAGTATGCACCTGTCTCCATTGCCAACTCTTCTCCAATGACAAGTTGCTCATGTAGAAAGGTTTGAGGCGGCCGGTGATGTAGGCTGTCTCGTTGCTGGTGGTGGTGAAACGTTCGCTGTAGTGCATCCATTGGCAGGAAAGCGCCCAGCTGCGCCACGACAGTTGGCCGCTCAGATTGGCCGAATGCCGCGGTACATAGACCAGCTGCTTGCCGTAGGAGGCATCGTCGGCTTCCACCTCGCGGCTCATGTTCAGGCTGGGGGTGTAGGCGTAGTTGCCCGTCAGGTCGAGATGCCAGTCGTGTCGGAAGGAAAAACCGGCCGTCACCGACATTTCGGTGCCGTAGCTGTGGACCCGTTTCAGGTTGGACGGCTGCCAGTAACCTTTGGCATTGGGAGTCCACAATATCCAGTCGGTGATGTGGGAGTCGAAGGCCGACAGGTTGGCTTTGAGGGAAACCCCTTTCCTTAGCAGGCTGAGCTCCAGGCCGCCGTCGGCCGTGAGCCCCTTTTCAGGACGCAGGTCGGGATTGCCGCCTGGCTTGAAATAAAGATCGTCCATCGAAGGATAGCGGTAGTTGCGTGCAGCGGAGGCTTTGACGACCAGCGTCTCGGCAGAAGGGACCAGACCCTCGTGTTGCCGCGACACTAGGACGTATTCGGCAAACAGGGCCGGAATGGGCGGCACCAGGTCGTCGCCATAGCATTCCCCGCGCAGGACGGCCGACATGGTCATCCGCTGGCGGGGCCGCCATTTGGCCGACAGGCTCAAGTGGTATTCGGGCCGGCCCAACCGGTAGTTTTCGCCGATATGGAAGGGACTCTTGTCCACGCTATAGACATGGTTGTAATAAACCTCCGAGACGGCTGTGAGCAAGAGCGCACGGAGGGGCATCCAGTCGGCCCCGGCCCGCAGGAAGCCTTGCTGGCTGAGGCTCATGGCATGGGTGATGTCGGTGCTGACCGATTCGTAGGTGGTGGAGTAGTCGTAGGCGGTCTGCTGGCGGACATAGCCGGCGCGAAGGCCGATGTTCCAGACGGTGGCGGCTTTGCTCCAGCCGGCCACGACACGGGCCACATCCTGCCCTTGTTCGTTGCTGAAACTGCTGTTGTCCTTGTAATCGACACTGAGGAAGGGCAGCCCGCGCAGACTGTGGCTGTACCAGGCCGCCAGCGAGAAACGACCCTTGTCGCGGGCATTGCAATAGAGTTCCTGCAGGAGATGGAAATCGTCGAAATAACCGCTGCGGTTGCGTTCGCGAGGATGGTAGGAACGGACGATATGACCCTCGTCGTCGCGCACATCCACCTTTTTGTCGTAGTTGGTATAGGGAAAATCATTGTCGCTACGGGCATAGACAAGGCGGGTGCTGGTACTCCAGCGCCCGTTGCCGTAGCTCAGGCGCAGGAATTGGTCGTAGGTATCGAACGAACCGATGCCCTGGATGTATTGCAGCGTGGTGCCCTGGCCCTGGACGGGCAGGGTGCTCAGATCGACGGCCCCGCCCAGGCCGCCGCCTGTCAAAGTGAGCGAAGAAGCCCCGTGCAGCAGGTTGGCCTGATCGACAAAGTAGGAAGGGATGGTGCTGAAATCCACCGTGCCCAGCATGGGTGAATTGATTTTCATGCCGTTCCACAGCACCTGGGTGTGCGCCGGCGAGGTGCCGCGAAACTCGGCGGTCGATTCCGTGGCACGGCCATAGCTCTTGATGAAAAGCGTGGAATGCTGGGTCAGGATGTCGGACATCGACAGGGAAACGTTCTGATGCAGGATGGCCGTATCGATGCTGGTCTGCTGCACGCCTGCATCCTTGAGCCGCCGCTGGGCCAGAATGCCGACTTCATCGAGACGGAGCGACCATTGCTCTGAGGTCTGTGCATGGCAGGCGGTCCGGTAGAAGCCGGACAGGGAGCAGGGCAGCAACTCCGCCCACAACAGCAGCAGTAGCAATGTGCGCTTCATCGGTCAGTCTGTTTCGGGTTCGAGGTGGTAGTCGCTGATATAGTAAACCTCGGTGCTGATTTCGCCCAGGTTGGGCGTACTGCCCGTCTGGGAGGTCTGTATCTTGATAAAGTCGATGTATTGCAGGTTGGCGGGCTGGCCGTCCCAGGTGCGTGCCTGGCTGATTTTGTAATAGCCCATCTTGCCGGCACGGTCTTCGAAAAAGTCGCCCAGGTTGTCCACATAGCCCCAGTCGTAGGCGGGCATGTCCGACATGCCGTTCTGGTAGGTGCTGCGATCGCGCAGTCGCGAGCCGAACCAGGTCCTTTCGATGGTGTGCAGGCTGTCGGTGGTGGCCGTGCCTTCTACCCACGGCTGCCAGTAACTGTCGTGCGGGTTCCAGTACTCCATATAGGGGACGTAGCCTGTCTTGCCCAGGCAGTCGCGCCAGCCGATGGCCGAGCCTGCCTGCCGGGGGCGGTAGTAGGTGATGGCATATTCCAAAGTCTCGTTGTCGGTGCCGTATTCCGAACCGGCTAGCTCGAACCACTGGTCGTTGGGCAGTCCGTCGCCGTTGTCGTCCTGGCTCACCCAGATGATGCCCGGTTCTGACTGGTAACTGAAGGGATTGCCTTTGATGCAGAGGTCGTAACCGTCGGTCGAGGCGGGAACGCTGTGGTCGAAGCCGGCGATGAGGTAGCCTCCCTGGGCCCCCAGACTGATCGACCAGCGACGCTGGAAGTGGGCCAGCACCGTGTCGCAGGCCTGTTGGTGGGTACAGCCATCGGGGAAGGCATCTCCCACGATGATATAGCCGTTCACCTGATGTCCGGGTGCGGGCATGAATTCATAGACACGGTCCACCAGGGCCTGTCCGGCAGATCCGCGCCGGTAGCTGCCCTCGGGCGGGCATACGTTGATGATGAAATCCTGTGACACTTCGGCGCCTTGCTGCAGGGCGGTCAGTGTGACGGTGTATCGGCCCTGCGCCGTGCCATGAAACACCTGGGACACCTCTTCCTGGCCCTCTGTCATATAGGCTTTCACCTTGATACTGCGCCCCTGGGCGATATTGATGGAGGTCCAGGGAAATTTCCAGCCGCCGGGGGGCGGAAGCTCGGGCAGCAGCTGTGTCTCTTTGGCCAGCACGGTGACTTTCACTTCGTCCTGTGTCTCGCCGTAACGGTTGCTGACAATGAGTTTTACGTAGAATTCACCAGCCTGTTCTCCGTTGAAATTGAACAGAGTGGCCGTACTGAGCACCCTGTCGTCCACCATCCACAGATAGACGGTGGTTTCGTCGGTGTATTGCACGATGGGAATCAACTTGATCTGTTCCCCTTCGTGGATGCGATAGCGGGCCGAGGGCTCGCTCCAGCTGATGCGCGGCAGGTTTTTTTCTTCCTGCTCGCGGCAGGAGGGGAGCAGGAGGAAAAGCAACAGGCAGCAGGGGAGCAATGCAAGTCGTTTCATGGGTTTATTTGAAAGCGAAGCCGTTGGGAGTGATGCCCACCCGGAACTTGTCGATCAGGCGGCCGTCGCGGCTGTAGCGGAAGACCACGCCCGACTGGCTGTAATCGACGGCATCGGCCACATAGATCTCTCCGTTGCGGGGATGTACGCCGATGGCATACAGGAAATGCCTGCGTCCGTTCTGGCCCAGCTCGGCATGGATGAAGGGGCGCACGGGCGGATGCGGATCGGTGACGGCCATGCGGTAGATGTCGTTGTTGATGAGATAAAGGGTGTCGCGCGAAGGGTTCATGGCCAGTTGCACATTGCCTTCGTCGGTGTCGAGTGCAAAGTCTTGTTCGATGGCAAAACTCTCTGCATCAATGCTGTATAGATGGGGAATATTGTCTCCGAAAGAATCGTCGCCCGTGGAATAGCCACCGTCGGTGATGACCCAGAGCTTGCCCCGTGCGTCGATGGTCATGTCTTTGGGCTGCCAGCTGTCGAGCGTGATTTCGTGGACCATCTGGTCGGAGCGGGTGTCGATGACCAGGATTTTGTTGGAATAGCTCCAGCAGTTGGTGAATACGTAGTGGCCCCAGGCAACCATTTTTTCGGTCGAGAAGTAGCCGAAGGCCGACTCCTGCCGGGTGGAAATGCTGCCCGTCGAGGTCATGGTGCGGGGGTTGAAGATGGTGATGTAAGGTGAATAAAGATCGGTGACGTAGGCTTTTTCGCCACTCAGGAAATGGATGTAGCGCGGGTTGATCATGTGCTCGGTCTCACCTGTCGTCAGTTGGCCTTTGACCCGGAAGGTGGCTGTGTCGATGGCCCAGATGATGCCGCTGTTTTCCACGGCGATATAGGCAGTGCCGTCATAGATGGCGATGGATTGGCCCGTGTCGCCCAACTTGCGGTCGTTGGCCCGGGCGAAAATGCCGTTTTCCACCTGCCCGGTGGCAGGTTGGTAATAGGACAGGGTGCTGTTGCCGGCATTGAAATTGCCTTCACACAAGATGAAGATGCCTTGCCCGGTATTGGAAAAATCCTCTTCTTCGATACCGGGATCGGCATTGGAACATGCTGCCGACAGCAACAAGGCTGCCGGCAGCATGAACCGGAGATATTTATTGATATTAAAGCTCGACCACAACATTGTCGATGGCAAAGTACTTGGGGTGCTTGACGCCGTAGCTGGATTTGTCGCTGCCGTCCATGGTGAAGGTCAGGCTTTTGACTTCTCCCAGGCTGCTCAGGTCGAAGGTCTTCCAGGTTTCCAGGATGCTACCGTCGCGGGCCAGGTCGATTTCCAACGTCTTCTCGTTGTCGGCTGTGATCGTGATGGTCAGGTTGCCACTTTCGGCCAGAGAAGCGGCATAGCCGTCGCCGAACTTGGTCGAACCCAGCTGATAGGTCGTCGGGCTGACATCCATCGAACGGACCACGTGGGGCGTGGCCAGCGTGAGGGTGGCATCGCAATAGACCACGGCAAAGTTCTTGCTGCCGTTCGACTGCGGAATGGCAAGCTGGTAGAAATAGGTGGCGTGATTCTGGATATCGGCATCGATGTAGTTGGAAATGGCCACACCGCCTTCGGAATAACCATATTCACCGCCATAGGCACGGGTCAGGCCGCCGCTGATGCCCGTCTTGGCATCGCTCCAGGCATAGGTGTCCTTACCACTGCCGTAGAGCAGGTCTCCACCATATTGGGCGGTGTCGATGAGGGCAGTCCACTGCTGACCTTCAAAATCCAGGGTGGCGGTTTTGTCATCGTCATTGTTACACGAAGCCATAGCAAAGCCAACACACAATGCTACAGCAAGATAAAGAATCTTCTTCATAATTCTTCTGTATTAAATAGTTAAACAAAAAAGGTCTCCATCGGACCGTCTCCACGCGGTCGCTTTTACTGGATGCAACATCCGGCAGGTCTTCTGACTTATCCTCCCCCTTTTCTGCGCGGTGCCTTCCCAGCCTGTTGGAGGCCAGTGGCCGATAACCGCGAGGGTCACGACGAGGACTTACAGCAGCGGGACTGTCCGGGATTTTCACCCGATTCCCTAAGCCGTATTGCGGGGGCAAAGATACTGATTTTTTTCAATCGGTATAATGCTAACAACTATTTCATACATCGGAAAAAACACTTACATTTGCGTTTTGATGCATTAATTGAAAACTATGACCAAAGGAATTATTCTGGCCGGTGGCAGTGCCACGCGTCTCTTCCCCTTGTCGAAGGCCATCTCCAAGCAGATTATGCCCGTCTATGACAAGCCGATGATCTATTATCCCCTGTCCACGCTGATGCTGGCCGGTATCCGCGAGGTGCTGATCATTTCCACCCCGCGTGATCTGCCTATGTTCCGCGAACTGCTGGGCAGCGGCGAGGAGCTGGGTATGTGTTTCGAATACAAAATCCAGGAGAAACCCAACGGCCTGGCCCAGGCTTTCGTGCTGGGTGCCGATTTCCTGGGCGGTGAGCCGGGTTGCCTGATTTTGGGCGACAACCTGTTTTATGGCCAGGGATTTTCGTCGATGCTCAAGAAGGCTGCCGAGATCAAACAGGGCGCCTGCATCTTCGGCTACTATGTCAAGGACCCCCGCGCCTATGGCGTGGTGGAATTCGACAAGGACGGCCGTGTGCTGTCGCTGGAGGAGAAGCCGGCCCAGCCCAAGTCCAACTATGCCGTGCCCGGCCTCTATTTTTACGATGCCACGGTGACAGAGAAGGCCGCTTCGCTGAAGCCTTCGGCCCGGGGCGAATACGAGATTACCGACCTCAACAAACTCTATCTTGAGGAAGGCACCCTGCAAGTGTCACTTTTCGGCCGCGGTTTTGCCTGGCTCGATACGGGCAACAGCGACAGCCTGCTCGAGGCTTCCAACTTTGTGGCCACCATCCAGAACCGTCAGGGCTTCTATGTGTCGTGCATCGAAGAAATCGCCTGGCGCAAAGGCTGGATCGACGACCGCCAGCTGGAGCGTCTGGGACAGGCCCTGTCGAAGACCGCTTACGGCCAGTATATCCTTTCACTTGTCAAATAACACACCTTATATTTTCCACCTGCAATGAAGACCTATTTAGTGACCGGAGCCGCCGGTTTTATCGGATCGAACTATGTCAAATACCTGTTGGCCAACTACAATGATGTCAATATCGTCATTCTCGATGCTTTGACCTATGCCGGCAACTACGGCACCATCGCCTCGGATGTCGATGGCAAGCGCTGCATCTTTGTCAAAGGGGATATCTGTGATGCCCAGCTGGCTGCCAGGCTCTTTGCCGAGTATCCCATCTCGGTGGTGGTGAATTTCGCCGCCGAAAGCCATGTGGACCGCAGCATCGAGAATCCGCAGCTCTTCCTGCAGACCAACATCCTGGGGACGCAGAACCTGCTGGATGCCGCCCGCAAGGCCTGGGTCACGGGCAAGGACGACAAGGGTTATCCCGTGTGGAAACCAGGCGTGCGATTCCATCAGGTTTCGACCGACGAGGTCTATGGCAGCCTGGGCAAGGAAGGTTATTTCACCGAAACCACGCCCCTGGATCCCCGCAGTCCCTACAGCGCCGCCAAGACGTCGGCCGATTTGTTTGTCAAGGCCTATGTCGAGACTTTCAAGATGCCGGCTACCATCACCCGTTGTTCCAACAACTACGGGCCCTATCATTTCCCGGAAAAGCTGATTCCGCTCATTATCAAGAATATCTTGGAAGGCAAGAAACTGCCCGTCTATGGCAAGGGCGAGAATGTGCGCGACTGGCTCTATGTCGAGGACCACTGCAAGGCCATCGAGATGGTGGTACGCAAAGGCCGTCCCGGCGAGGTATACAATGTGGGCGGTCACAACGAGAAGATGAATATTGAGATCGTCAAGCTCACCATCGACACCATCCGCCATATCATGGAGACCGAGCCCAAATACCGGGCCGTGCTCAAGACCGAGGTGGAGAACATCAACTACGACCTGATCACCTATGTGGCCGACCGCCTGGGCCATGACATGCGCTATGCCATCGATCCCACCAAGATTACCCGCGAACTGGGCTGGTATCCCGAGACCAAGTTTGAGCAAGGAATTGTCAAGACCATCTACTGGTATCTGGAGCATCAGGACTGGGTGAGAGATGTGACCTCGGGCGACTATCAGAACTATTACGAAAGGATGTATCAAAACCGTTGAGATGAATTACATTGAACAGCATATTCCGGGCGTGTGGGTCATCGAGCCGGTCGTGTATCAGGACGAACGCGGCTATTTCATGGAGACCTTCCGCCAGGACGAATTCCGGCAACACACGGGCATTGATTTCAACGTTGTCCAGGAGAACCAGTCGAAGTCGATGATGGGGGTCCTGCGCGGGCTTCATTTCCAGAAAGGAGAGTATTCCCAGGCCAAAATGGTCAAGGTGCTTTCCGGCACAGTCTGGGATGTCGCGGTGGATTTACGCCGCAGTTCCCCGACTTTCGGCCAGCATGTCGTCGTGGAACTGAGCGAGGAAAACCATCGCCAGCTGTACATTCCGCGCGGTTTTGCCCACGGTTTCCTGGTCAAGACGCCTTATGCCGTTTTCTCCTACAAGGTGGACAATTTCTATGCTCCCCAGGCTGAGGGCGCTGTGAACTATGCCGATCCCACCCTGGGAGTCCAATGGCCTTTCCTGCCGATTGAATACACCCTGTCGGAAAAAGACCGCAAGGCGCCTTTCCTGCCGGAGGCCTATACTTTCGATTGATTTTTTATCCAGATTTTGAGCGGGTCAATCCAGACGTTCGACGGCCACGATGACCGCCTCGCTGTCGTTTACCCGAAACTTGATGTCGTGGCCGGCAAAAGGCAGGCCATAGACCCTGTCGGCATCTCTCTGATAGGAAGGCCGCGGATCCTGGGCGATGAGCTGCAGGGCCTGTGGCCGCTTTTCTGTCGGCAGCAGGCGCAGGCAATTGTCCGGGTCAGACACCTGCAACAGCCGGCGTGGGGTGCTGTCGGTAAAGCCGCCCCGGGCCTGGGGATGGCTGTCGGTATAAGCCAGGTAGGGCTTGATGTCGTAAATGGGTGTGCCGTCGGCCAGGTCGGCTCCCAACACATGGATCACCGGCCCTTGCGCTGTCTTTAGCTCGATACGTTCTATGGCCACCGACGACAGTCCCAACCCGTTGGGACGGAAGGGAGAACGGGTGGCAAAGACGCCGAAAGCCTTGTTGCCGCCCATGCGAGGTGGACGCACGGTGGGTTGCCAGGTGTAGTCGGGCGACTTGTCATCGGCCGACTCCGAGTCGACAGCCCGGGTACGGGCCGGACCGTTGGGCCGGTTGGCAGAGAAACCCCAGATGAGCCACAAGTGGCTGAAATCTTCCAGGCCGCGCAGAGCCTCCGGGTCGCGATAGGGTGGACAAAACACGATTCGTCCCTGCAAGCCGGCCACCAGTCCGCTTTGGCGCGGTACGCCAAACTTGCCCGGCAGGTCGGTATGGATGTAAGCGACAGGCTCGATGTGCTTCATGCTTGCTAGCAGTTTATTGTGCAATGCGTTTCAGCCGTGAGCGACGGCCGTCGGGATAGATCAGCTCCTCGATGAATACCCCTTGCTGAGGCGCCTCGACCAGGCGACGTCCGTAGAGATCGTACCAGCGATGCTCCGATGGCTGCCCCAACGAGTCGTCTATGAATACTTTCCGGCTGTCTGTCAGATATTTGACATAGTCGGGCAGATAATAGCTCAAGTGGGGCGGCTGGTTGTAGGCGGCCGTTTGGGTGACGGTGGCCATGCGGTAGTGATGGTCGTGCATCAGGGTGGGGACCCGGTAGTTGGTGGGCAGGTTGGTGCTGAAAATCATCAGTTTGCTCTTGGTGGCCTGGTCGTAGTAGATCTGCTCTTCGCGCCAGTCGCCGAAGATGTCGGCCTGCAGGCAGGGCGTATATTTGATCATATTGGTCCCCACTTTGTAGGTGGAGACGAAATCCACCACGGTCTTGATGGAATTGCTGCTGCTCTGATATTTGGTGATCACCCCCGTTTCGGTACATTCTTCCAGCAGGTCGGCATCCCAGTAGGTGCGGAAGTTGGTACTCGGCCGCTTGGTGGTGATGACATCGCCTGCCACATTGTACACATTGTAGTTGTAGCCCCAGTATTCGCAGCCCCGATAGTTGCCGTCGATGTCGGCGCAGAGTCCGCGCCCCACGTCAGAGCCTGCGAAGGTGCCGGAAATCACCTTCCCAGTAAGGGCTTCGCGCATCTCGATGCCGTATTTGGCGGTGGTCTCCTCGTGGACCATCATCACTTCCAGGCCGGGCCGGTCGGGATCGAAATCGCCTACATGCAGGGCATCGCCGTGTCCCCAACCGGTGCGGTAGAGCAATTCGCCATCGTGGTCGATGGTGCAGGAACCGTAGATGATCTCGTCGCAGCCGTCGCCATCGACATCGCCGATGCTCAGGCTGTGGGCCCCTTCGCCATAGGCACCGTAGCCGGCGCGGGTGGAGGCGTGCAGCCAGCGGGTCTTGAGGTCCTTGCCGTCAAAATCGACCGCCCAGAGGAAGGCTGAGGTGTAGTAGCCGCGGCACATGACCAGGCTGGGGTGCTGCCCGTCGAGATAGGCGACTCCGGCCAGATAGCGTTCGCAGCGGTTGCCGTAGCTGTCGCCCCATTCGGAAATGGTGTCGCGGGCCGGACGGTAGGGGACGGTGGCACGGGCGGCGCCGGTCAGGCCGTCGAAGACGGTGAGGTATTCCGGTCCTTTGATCACTATGCCGTCCTTGCCGCTATAGGTGGCGCGGTAGTCGGCACTGGGGTCGTCATTGCCCAGCAAGACATGGTGGCCCTGGCCATCGATGGCGCCCGGTGCGGTTTTGCAGGCTACTTCGGCCTTGCCGTCACCGTCGAGGTCATAGACCATGAGCTGGGTATAGTGGGCTCCGGCACGGATGTTGCGGCCCAGGTCGATACGCCACAGGAAAGTGCCGTCCATCTTGTAGGCGTCGATGAAGACGGGGCCGGTGTAACCGCCGATGGAATTGTCCTTCTGTCCGCCGCCTACATTGTCGTTGTTGCCGTCTTCATTGACGGGATCCCACTTCATGACAATGTCGTATTCGTGGTTGCCGTCCAGGTCGGCCACCATGCAGTCGCCCGGGACATAATTGTATTTGCCGCTCGGCGTGCTGTCGCTGGCGGGGCGGTGCAGGGGAATCTCCCAATAGCCCTTGTCAAGCAGGAGGGCCTGGCTGCGCTCGATGACCTGACCGCCCGACAGGGCTTCGACGGTATAGACCAGGTCTCCTGTGGTGGCGGCATCGGTCAGGTTGGTCTTGTCGGTGATGGGGTTGGTGTTGATTTTGGTGTCGTTGCGATAGACATTGAAACTGATGTCATCGGGGTCGTTGCTGAGCCAGCGCCAGCTGATGTGGTAATAGTTGGAGGAGGCCGCCTTGACAGCCACAGCACCCCTGCCCAGAGGCTCGGGGTCGAGCACCCAGGGCCGTCCGGCGGCGGGCAGTACGAGGGGCACTTCCAATTGTTTGTCGGCCTCGTCCGATGTCCGCATATCGTCCTTGACGGTGACAGCTCTCAGACGGCAGCTGCGGTCCAGATCGAAGGGACCCTCATAAACGTGGGCATAATCTTCGACATGGCCGTGATCGATGAGCGAGTAGAGAATGGTGGCATCGGGTGTTTCCGTGCTCAGGCTGACGCGAAGTATTTCCTTGTCTATACCGGCGATCCGGGCTATTTTCTTTTCGGTCTGGATGACAGGGGTGGCTGCCTGGGGCCGGACATCTTCGGCCTCTTCAAAGACCACGATGCTGCGGATGATGATGCCGCCGCTGTTTTTGAACCAGACATCACCGTCATTGACGACGGTGAATACATAGCTCTTGAAAGAGGCGGGGGTATAGGTGCCTTCTCCGAATTCCCCCTCCAGGTTGTCAACGGCCGAGATACCATTGGCACTTGACGAAGAGGAGCGAAGAGTGATTTCGATTTTCTGTCCTGCCTTCAAGCCTTTGAGGGTGTGGGGCACGCTGCCTTGGTTTTGCAGGCCGTTGCCGCTGGTACCGCGGTCGTAGCAAAGCAGCAGACTGCCGGCCGACACGCCGGCACCGACAAAAAGGCCTTGCGTCTCGGCAATGATCTGCCCGTTGGCATAGAGTTCATTGCCGTCGGTGGCCTGGACATTCTGGTAGCGTCCGCCTTTGGAGTTCATGGTCCAATGCTCACTGTCGGCAGCCAGGTTGGCGAGGGTGGTGCTGCTGTAGGAATCGAGGTTCCATTGTTTGACGGTGACACGCTGGGCCCGGACGGCCGACAGCAGGCTGGTTGCCAGCAGCAGGGAAAATATCAGCAAAGATTTCTTCATAGCAGTCTCACTATTAATGTGATATAAATCCACGCGCGTAGAGGTACAAAGATAAAGGTTTTTTTATACTTTTGCAACGCCTCGGAAAGCGGCCGGCCGGCTGTGGTGCGAGGCGATTTTACAACAAAGAACAACATGCGCCCCGACGAATCCCTGTCTGCCCTTTACCAGTCTTGTTTCGGCTGCCGCCCGGCCAGTATCGATGAGATACCCGCCTGCGGCTCCTATCGCCGCTATTACCGGTTGTGGGCTGCCGAAAACAAGCCGGGCACGGCGCCTTCGACGGTGATCGGTGCCTGGAATGCCGATAAAAAAGAGAATGCCGCCTTTGTCAGCTTTGCCCGCAGTTTCTACGAACAAGGCCTGCCCGTGCCGGCAATCTATGCGGTGGACGAGGCCTGCGATGTGTATCTGCAGGAAGACCTGGGCTCGGAGTCGCTCTATGACCTGGTGGCCCGCGACTGGCTGTCGCTGTTGGAGGAGGCTGCCGACAAGGGATCCCTGTCGGAACCGGCTTTTCCGGAGTCGCTCAAGGAGGTCTATCGACAGGTGCTTTCGTCGCTGATCGACTTGCAAATCGCCGGCAAGGACTGCATCGATTATACGAAATGCACGCCCTGCCCGGCTTTCCACCGTGATGCGATACATTGGGATCTGAACTATTTCAAATACTTCTTCCTGCGGCTGCTGCGCGTGCCTTTCGACGAGCAGGCCCTGGAAGACGATTTCAGGGCTTTCTCGGCCTACCTGCTGGAAACGCCCTGCGAGTATTTCCTCTACCGGGATTTCCAGTCGGCCAATATCATGCTCAAGAATGGCCGACCCTGTTTTATCGACTTCCAGGGCGGTCGCCGCGGTGCGCTGCAGTACGATCCGGCCTCCCTGCTCTTCGATGCCAAGACCCGCCTGCCAAAAGCTGTCCGCTCGCAGTTGACGGCCTTTTATGTCGACCGGCTGGCTACGCGCATCCCCTTGGACAAGACGGCTTTCGAAGCCCATTATCAGGGCTATACGCTCTGCCGTCTGTTGCAGGCCCTGGCCGCGTTCGGCCTGCGGGGCGTGGTGGAGCATAAGCCGGGTTTCAAGGAAAGCATCCCGCCGGCCCTGGCCATGATACGCGATTTGCTCGATGATTGGCAGATACCCGTCGCCCTGCCTGAACTCAAGGCTTGCCTTGAACGCATGCAGTCGGTGCAAGTATCATAGTCTGTGACTTTTTGTCAGACACCCACCGGAGATTCTCCGACCAATGGCTGAATATTTGGCAGAGACACCCGACGTTGCCCTGTCAGGCTGCTTTGGCACGATTTTGGATAGGAAAAGGGGCGTTCTTGAGAAAACAAGGAATCAATTAATTTATAAAACTCTACTATTATGACACTTAAACCATTATCAGATCGCGTACTGGTCAAGCCGGTCGCAGCAGAACAGAAAACAGCAGGTGGTATTATCATTCCCGATTCAGCCAAGGAAAAACCGCTGAAAGGTGAAGTAGTGGCAGTGGGTCCCGGCACCAAGGACGAGGCCATGCAGCTGAGCGTCGGCAACGAAGTCCTGTTTGGCAAGTATGCCGGCACGGAAGTCGAGCTGGACGGCGAGAAATTCTTGATTATGCGTCAGTCCGATGTCCTGGCCATCCTGGGATAATCGAGGCGGTAAACAATTCAGAATAACAATATTAAACACATAAGACTATGGCAAAAGAAATCAAATTCAATATCGAAGCCCGCGACATGCTCAAGAGCGGTGTCGATCAGCTGGCTGATGCAGTGAAGGTGACCCTGGGCCCGAAAGGCCGCAATGTGATCATCGAAAAGAAGTTCGGTGCTCCGCAGATTACCAAGGACGGTGTAACCGTGGCCAAGGAAATCGAATTGGACGACAAATACGAAGACATGGGTGCCAAGTTGGTCAAGGAAGTGGCTTCCAAGACCGGTGACGATGCCGGTGACGGCACGACCACCGCTACCGTGCTGGCCCAGGCCATCGTAGGCGAAGGTCTGAAGAACGTGACGGCCGGTGCCAACCCCATGGAACTCAAACGCGGTATCGACAAGGCTGTTGCCGGCGTGGTTGCCAGCATCAAGGCCCAGTCGCAGGAAGTCGGCGACGATTTCGAAAAAATCGAGCAGGTGGCCAAGATCTCTGCCAACAACGACTCCGAAATCGGCCATCTGATTGCCGAGGCCATGAAGAAGGTCAAGAAAGAGGGTGTCATCACCATCGAGGAAGCCAAGGGTACCGATACCTACATTGATGTTGTCGAGGGTATGCAGTTTGACCGTGGCTATCTGTCGCCTTACTTTGTGACCAACACCGAGAAGATGGAAGCTGAGATGGAGAACCCCTATGTCCTGATCCACGACAAGAAGATCTCCAACCTCAAGGAGATGCTGCCTATTCTGGAAGCTGCCGCCCAGAGTGGCCGTCCTTTGCTGATCATTGCCGAGGATATCGACGGTGAGGCACTGACCACCCTCGTGGTGAACCGGCTGCGCGGCGGTCTGAAGATTTGCGCCGTCAAGGCTCCGGGCTTTGGCGACCGTCGTAAGGAAATGCTGCAGGATATCGCTGTTTTGACCGGCGGTATGGTCATCACCGAAGAGCAGGGTATCCAGCTGGAATCGGCCACGCTCGACATGCTGGGCCGCGCCGAGAAGATCACGGTCAACAAAGACAACACGACCATCGTCAACGGACTGGGCAAGAAGGAAGCCATCGCCGACCGTGTGGCCCAGATCAAATCGCAGATTGCCATCACCACTTCCGATTACGACCGCGAGAAACTGCAGGAACGCTTGGCCAAACTATCGGGCGGTGTAGCCGTGCTCTACGTGGGCGCTCCCTCCGAAGTGGAAATGAAAGAAAAGAAAGACCGTGTCGATGATGCTTTGAGCGCCACTCGTGCCGCCATCGAAGAAGGTATCGTCCCCGGCGGCGGAGTTGCTTATATACGCGCCCTGGAAGCCATCAAGGACCTGAAGGGTGACAACGAAGAAGAGGACCTGGGCATCAAGATTGTGCGTCGTGCCATCGAAGAGCCGTTGCGTCAGATTGTATTCAACGCCGGCACGGAAGGCGCTGTCGTCGTACAGAAGGTCAAGGAAGGCAAGGGCGACTATGGCTACAATGCCCGCACCGATGTCTATGAGAATTTCTTCAAGACGGGTGTCATCGATCCTGCCAAGGTGACCCGTGTGGCCCTGGAGAATGCTGCATCGATTGCTGGTATGTTCCTGACCACCGAATGCGTCATCGCTGAAAAGAAAGAAGAGAATCCTGCTCCTGCCATGAACCCCGGTATGGGCGGTATGGGCGGCATGATGTAAACAGGCCTTCCCAACAATAGTCAAAGTCCCGGAAATCAAACGGTTTCCGGGACTTTTGTTATTTGGGACAAACAGTTGCGGTCGATGAATCTGTCCGCAAAAGTTTCTTAGAACTCGCGGCCTTGCTTGAGGTCTTCGACAAACTTGTTGATGCGCTGCATCTGGGCCGGGATGTTGATGTTTTGCGGGCAATGCCGGACACAGTGCCGGCAGCCGATGCAATGGTCGGCCTGGCGCAGGGCCGGCACAGAACGGTCATAGCCGATGAGAAATTCCCGACGGGCTTTGCGATAGTTCTTGTCTTGCGAGGAGGCCGGAATGCGGTCTTCGTTCAGACACTGGTTGTAGTGATGAAAGATTGCCGGAATATCCAACCCGTAGGGGCAGGGCATACAATAGTCGCACTCGTTGCAGGGGATGGTCGGGTAGCGCAGCATGAGCAGCACCTGGCTCTCGAGAAAATCGCGTTCCTCCTGGCTGAGCGGCTGCAGCGGGCTGTAAGTCTTGATATTGTCCTGCAGATGCTCCATGTAGGTCATGCCGCTCAAGACAGTGAGCACGCCCTCGGGGCTGCCGGCAAAGCGGAATGCCCAGGAAGCGACCGATTGCTCGGGCTCACGCTGCTTGAATTTGCCGGCCACAAAATCGGGCACACGGCTCAGTCGGCCTCCCAGCAGCGGCTCCATGATGACGGCCGGAATATTGCGCTTGTGCAGCTCGTAGTAGAGGTACTCGGCATTAACATTGCGACGGCTGGTTTCCTGCGCGTGCCGCCAATCCTGGTAGTTGAGCTGGATCTGCACGAAGTCCCAGTGGTATTTGTCCTGCTGGGAAAGCAGGTAGTCGAACACTTCCACCTGGCCGTGGAACGAGAACCCCAGGTTGCGGATGCGACCGGCTTTGCGCTCTTCCAGCAGGAAGTCCATCATACCGTTGTCAACGTAGCGCTGTTCGAATTCGCGGATGCCGCTGCCGCCACCTACGCTGTGCAGGAGATAATAATCGATATAATCGGTCTGGAAGTTCTCGAAAGACTCGTGATACATCTTCAGGGAGGCTTCGCGGCTCCAGTAGGCACGGGAAGCGTTCGACAGCTTGGTGGCGATAAAATACTTGTTGCGCGGATGACGGCTCAGGGCGATGCCGGTGATCTTTTCGGACAAACCGCGACAATACACGGGCGATGAGTCGAAATAGTTGACACCATGCTCGATGGCATAGTCCACCAAGGCGTTGATGGTCTCTTGGTCGTACTCGCCATTGCGGTCGCCCCTCAGGGTCGGCCAGCGCATGCAGCCGTAGCCCAGCAGCGACACCTTGTCGCCCGTGGTCGGAGTGGTGCGGTAGGTCATCTGGCCTTCCGGCTGACCGTCTGCCATTTTGGCGATGTCGGGCAGCGGCGCCCCCTGGATGCGATTGACAGCCGCAGCCGAGGCAACAGCGACAGAGCCGGCGGCCATATGCTTGAAGAAGGAACGGCGGCTCATGCCCTGGCCGTTCTGTGAATCGTTATGCTGAGTTGTTTTCATAGACTGCGGATTAAAGATTCTTGTGTATTTCGTGCCCTTCGACATAGATGGCCGAGAAGGGGCGGGCCGGGCAGAGGTTTTCGCAGGCGCCGCAGCCGATGCAGCGGGCATCGTTGACGGCCGGGACTCTGACACCGCTTTCGTGGCGGACCATGGTGATGGCTCCCACGGGACAGACTTCGGCACAATGGCCGCAGCTGTCGCCGTTGGTCAGCGGAATGCAGTTTTCCTTGACCCAGACAGCGTGGCCAATCTGTATGGACGATTTCTCGGCACGGCTGATGGGCTGGATGGCACCGGCGGGGCAGACCTCCGAGCAACGGGTGCATTCGGGCCGGCAGTAGCCCTTCTCATAGGAAGAGACAGGCTGCATGAGGTGCTGCAGGTCGGTCGAGGGGCGCAGTACGTGGGTGGGGCAGGCCGAGACGCAAAGCTGGCAGCCGGTGCAGTGCTTGGCCAGATGGCGGATGCCGAGGGCTCCGGGCGGAACGATAGGAGTGTTGCGTTTGGGCGCTTTCTTGTCGATGATGGCTGCCAGTCCGCCATCGACGGTCTTGCTCTGGGCTTCGAGCAGGGCGGTGCCTGTCAGGGCGGCTGTCAGTGTGAGGAATTCACGGCGACCCATGCTGTCTTTGTCGGACCGGGCAGAGGCGTTGGACTCTGTTTTGGCCTTGTTTGCGGCGGCCGGAGCCTTTTTTCCAAACGGGCGGGGTCCGTAGGATATGGCCTGCTTCGAGCATTTTTCAATACAGTCCATGCAAACGACGCAGCGGCTGTAGTCGATGCTCTGGTCATCTATATGGATACAGGCGGCCTTGCAGTTTTTCTCGCAAAGCTTGCAGCTGATGCATTTGTCTTTGTCGATGATGGGACGCATCCAAGAGAATCGCGACAGGAAGCCCAGCGTGGTACCCACCGGGCAGATAGTGTTACAGTAGGTGCGTCCATGATGCCAGGCCAAATAGATGAGGGCTCCCAGTGTGACCACGGCGATGAGGAAGGTGGGCAGGCTCTTCAGGTAAACATCGACCGGGTAGAAGGCATAGCTGCCGGCCCGTTCGGCAATCAGGGCGAGCAGGTTGTTGCCCCAACGCCAGAGCGGTGAGAGCAGGTTCTGGGCTATCCGGCCATAGGCGGCATAGGGATCGAGCAGGGCCACCGCCGATCCGACGCCGAGGATGAGCACCAGCACAAAAACGCCCCAGACGGTCCAGCGCAGTACAGTCTTGGCCGGCGACCAGCTGTAGCGGTTTTTCTTCTGTTTCCGGCCTGCCCAGGCAAAGAGATCCTGCATGATGCCCAGCGGGCAGATGACGGAGCAATAGACACGTCCCAGGAGCAATGTCAGTAAGACCAGCAAGACGATGACGGCAACATTGAGGGCCAGCACGGCAGGCAGCAACTGGATTTTGGCCAGCCAGCCCAGATAGTGGTGCAGGACCCCGGTAAAGTCGAGAAACAACAGCGTTAGCAGCACAAAGCAGACGCTTGCCAGAATGATACGTATTTTCCTAAGCATAAGCAATAACGGGTAGTTGCGACAAAGATAAGGTAATAAATGAAAACTGCCCGATTGCCGTCAAAGTTTTTGCAAAGTTTGAGTTGTGTATGGAATTATTTTATCATACTATCTTGGCAACTTATCCCGAATCAAAGTCATGACAATGTCGGTTTCTTCTTTGGGAATGCCTACTTCAGAAGCATATTTGGGAAAATTCATCACGGCATCTCTTACTTGTTCGATGATGACAGGAGCATTGGAAATGTTCTCTTTCTTTGCGAAATCAAGCAGGTCTTTCTTTGTTATATCGTCTCTTTTTGAACCTATGGACATTTGATGCAAATTGGTGAAAGCCCCCAGCGGATTGTAAGAGAATCCCATGTCGTATGCCGGTGCAAGAGACCATTTCCCGTTCTCGTCCATGAGAAAAGAAATGTTTTTTGTATGATCATCCCGATTGAGCGAAAACACGTTATAAACCATTCTCTTATACATTTCTTGAAACTCTGGATAGCTAAGGCCCAGCCGTCTCATTACCATAAATGCCTGTTCGTAGGAGTAAGCCCCTGGTTGCTGATAATCGAAATGGGCTATTCCGCAGAGTGTCTGCATGTGTATTTTGCGTTCATCTTTCCTGTCGAAGCGTTTTGTCATGAAGTGTGCCCTTCCATTCTCTTCCAAAAGGCGGCATTCAGTCATGTCAATCCCTGCATCCAGGATGGTTCTATGAAAGGCGTATTCCCTCCGTCCAAAGTTTCCGTTTTCGGTGGGCATTCCATTGCCGTCGAAGCCGTCAAATTTCAAGATCCAATAGTCGAACCCTTTGGGCGCCTGAATCTGGCCGGAGCGGACTTCGCCGCTTGAGTCGTTCAGTGCTATGACGGCCTTTGCCCTCTGCCCTCCGGCGGAGGTGCCGACTTTGATGATTTCCAATAAGGCTTTACGGCTGTCTTTGAATAGATTGGTTTCAAGGTTTTCTTTTGTCGCAAGAGCCAGGCGGGCAGTGTCCACCAGTCTGTCAATCTCAATAAGGCTGCTTTCTTCCATGCCGAAGTCTCTTGCAGGCTCGTATTCAAGTGCCCCCATACACCTCCTGCCTTGAAAGCATAATAGTTCTATGGGATTTGCATTTACTCTGCCATTTTCGGCGAGCCAGCGGTTCAAGAGGCTTTGACCAAAACTGTCTGGCAGAGAATCGGCCATCATGCCGGGCAATCCGTGGAAGGTGTTGTGGCTGAGATTACCGAAAGAATAAACTATTCCCTCCGCTACTTTCATGAAAAGAGGGGATGGCTCGATCCCTTGTCCTACAAATGAGGGATCGTATTCGAAACGAGTCCAGGAATCATCACTGGAGACTATTGTCCCGATTTTTCTCTTGTATAGAAAAACGTTTGCCAGTTGTATCATGGTATGTGAGTGAGAGATTATATAAAGGGAATGCTGCCTCTTTTTCTTTGTTTCCGCCCCTGGAGAATCTTTTCGTATTCCGAAGGCGAGATGTCTTGTTCTTTGGTTAGAAGGGACAAATCGTCCAATTGCCCCAAGATTCTAAGGAGCTGGATCAAGGAAAGAATGTTGTAATTGTCCCCATTCTCGATTTTTTCCAGCGTCGAATTGGCTATGCCGGCAGCTAAGGCAGTGCTTGTTCTGGTGGCGCGCCTCTGCAATCGATAAGTCTTCACCCGTTTTCCGATTCTCTCCAGAATCTGTTTGTCTGAGATCCAGATTAAGTCTTCCATAACACCCGATAAAATGGTTATTGCGCCACAAATATAGCAATTATAACCGAGAAAACAATAATAATCCGTTTTTTTTACGGGCGTCGTCCAATAATTGGATTATCGGAAAATCTACCTGGGACGTTGATAGACAGGTCGGATGCTCATGCCGCAATGGCGGTAGCCGTTGAACCAGATGGGGCGGACAGGGCTGAAGAGCAACTGCCAAGCATAATATGAATACCGTTCGTAAAGTGAACTGGTCCAGTAGTTGCCGAATTCTCCCAGGTCGTGTAGGATGGTGTCGTTGTAATAACCGGCTGCCGGCAAAAACATCTTTGCTCCGTTGATGTTGCTGGTCACCTTGTATCCGAAATGGTCATTGATTGACATCCAGGTCCAGGTGCAGTGTTGTATCAATTCGTCGATTTCTGTTTGTGTCGGCAGCCGCCAGCGGCCGCCCCATTGCCGGTGCGCCACATCGTCTGCGGAATCCAGCATGGTGAGACTGTCCACCAGGCCGTAGCGGCTATCGGTGACGTATTTGCTTTGCCAATCGTAGCGGCCGCGACTCCAGTGGTAGTTCTGCCAGCTGTAGTCCTGCTTGACGCGGATTTCTCCCCAGGCGTAATAATCGCCATAGTCTTCTATGCGCTGGGCTCCCATATTGCGGGTGGACCAGAGTACCGAAAGTCCCAGGTCAATGTATTCGTGGTCGCGATAGGCCCCAGAGGCTTCCAATACCGGCTGCTTTTCTTCGGCAGAAGCCCTTATGGCATCATAGTACAGCCCAACAGCGGCCGATACAACTACCGCTACAGAGACGAACGCTGTGATGTATAAACTGATCTTGCTTTTGAGCATACTGCACACATCATATATTGTTGGATGCAAAGGTAATAAATAGACAAGTGGCCTCCCGGCCTGTACTAATTTTTTCCGTGTCCTGTACTAATTTTTTATGCTGTTTTTTTTCTCCCGTTTCGGTCCCCTCCCTTTATTTTGCAGTTCAATTATTATGTGTATGACAAAATGATATTGAAAGAGTTAGTGGAAGGTTTCTGAATATGAAAAGTTCGTTCTATGTTTTTGCAATCCTGACAACAGGGTTGCTGTTGTCGTGTCGACAAAGTAACGATGTCTCTATCTTGGATATCGGTGAGCCAAAACCGATAGTGGCCGAGAAAACATGTGAGTTGATGTGCTCGGAAATAACGGAAATGGCCATACTGGATAATGAATTGTACGTGTTCCCGTCAACGAAGGATATTGCTCTTGTGGTCGATTTGGATTCGGGAAAATACATCAAAACATGGGGACGACGGGGACGTGGCTCCGGAGAAATGCTTAGGGCAGAATACTGGGGACCGGTTGAAAAAGGCAGAGGATTCTGGCTGTATGACAGTCAGTCTTTCAAACTGAGAAAATATGAAAAGAACAATCGTGACGGATCCGTACTGGAGATAAAGGAGGAGTATTCCATACCAGTGTCTCTGTTCCCCGCACATGGGGCTGTTTTACCATTCAATCGTATGGCTGTGAATGTCGCATCTGCTTTTGATTACACTTCTCCCCTGGTTTTGACAGACATGCATGGCACAGTGAAGGAAAAGGATCTTGGGCGTATTCCTGACGAACATCACAAAGAGGTGCGGAAAGTCAGTCAAGGAAAATTGGCCGACTATCGGTCTTATGAAGGAAGAATCTCATCCTTTGGAAATCACTTTGTCAGTTGTCTTTCGTATGGCGGCTACATATCTTTTTGGAAGATGGAAGACAGCGTCATGGCGTCTTTGCAAAAAGAGCATTTTCTTGAAAAAATACTGTATAATGAGGAAAACAACACATTGCTAAGCCCCAAATTGAGATGGGGTTTTATGGATGTCAAAATGACGTCAAAACGGGTATATGCCCTTTACAGCGGCAAAGAGAAGACTGATGTCCCAGGCGCAAAATCAGTCCTTGTTTTCTCACATGAAGGCAAACTGCTGTATCATTTTTCCTTGGATTTTGAAACTGCCCGGATTGCCGTTTCTGCTGATGATTCCATACTCTGCGCGAGTATGTCGGATCCAGAAGCGGGGATAGCAATATTTCGTCTTTGACAACAGAAATGTGTTGCAAATGGTTTACTAATCGGTTTATTTATTATTTTTGCAGGAGATTCTGACAATCGAATAGAGGCATATGCGGATAAAAAGGGTATGTAAAAGATTCTTTGGCATTGTGGCGATGTGGCTGCTCTGCGGTTTGCAATTGATGTCCGTCTCTCCTGCAGCCTATATGCGGACAGTCATCATTAATCCCCAGGAAGGTGCTTTTGTCAAGGACTATTCCAGCTTGCCTGCCCGCGCCAGTATTCATTGCAGATTGATACTTCCTCCTTCTGTCCATATGGGACGGATAGTCAAGGTGCGCATATTCAAAGACTATTATTATGCCATGGACGAGAGCCGCACCTTGTTTGTATTTAACGAAGCGGGTGAGTGTTTGAATACGATCAGTGAAGGCCAGCCATACGGTTTCCTGCGGCCCTACGATTTCGAAGTTGACAAGGAGGGGTTGAGCCTGGTGATCCTCGATGAAAGAGGATGGCTATCCTATCTGACGCCTGACGGTAAACATGTAAAGCAGACATCATTACGGCTCGCTAATGAGCAACGGCGCCCTTTTGATATTGAATCTCTGGTAGGCAAATACGGAGACGGGGTCTGGAAGCAGAGACAGCAGCTTGTTTTGAATGCCCAGATGAAAGGTTTCCTGATTGAGCCGTCTTCGACTCACAAGGATGTCCGGGTGCCTTTATACCGCCTTGTTTTCGGGAAAGACCTGACACATACATACAACGAAAAGCTAAGTCAGGTGACTTGTTTTGATTCTGATGAGGCGCTATATGTGGAATTTGTGTATTGTGAGGAAAAGTATTGTTTTTTCCTGGATAAACTGACAGAAACCCATTTCCTCTACCGCCCCAGGACAATAGGCGACTGCCTGATAGATACCGACGGTCATCGACACATTTTTGTCAGTTACCAATCGGATGGTACTCCGACTATCCATATTCTCAGGATGAACTGGACAGTACAGGCAACGAATCAAAAACAAACGTCACACAGAAGGATTATTCTAATGGTTGTCCTCGTCTTGTCCATTGCATTGGTGTTGGTCGTTGCGGTGTCGGTCCTGCTTTATTGGCACAATCGCAGGATATTGGAGCATCGCCCTCAGCCCATAGTGACGCGTCAGAGTAATGAGAATGCTGCCGAAACACCGTCGACATCCGTGGAGCGAGATATGCTTTTGAAAGACTTGCAGTCCGAATTGGCAGAGGTGGCCGCCTCTTGGCCGGAGTGGGGTTTGATCAATGACGATGGTCAACAGTATGCCAGTCAGTGTCGGTCGTTGCTGCACATGGAGAACGAAGAGGCTTTCCGGGATTTTCTCGACAGTCAGCTGGACGGTTTCATGACTCGGCTGCAAATGGCTTATACTCAATTGAGTCAGAACGATCTTCAACTCAGCGCGCTGCTGCTGCTCGGACTTGACAACCGCCAGATCGCCTGGATCAAAAACGTGAAATTTGAATCAATATATACAAGCCGGCAGCGACTAGCCAAGCGTATTGGTCTGAAATCCACCTCCACCCTGGTGTTGTCATTGCAACGCTTTTATGAGGACGTGTCGGCAGAGAGTATGGAGATTGTGAAAACGATGAATGTAAAAGACGGGTAACTAGACCAGCGTGTAACTAGAATATATAGCCCAAAAACGATACGCGAATCTGATGAATATTATTAAAGGATATAATGTTATACTGGGCGCGTTGTGTGTTATAATGCTGTCCTCTTGTGGAAATCATAACCGTCGCTCGGTGGCTGAGGCGGACGTTCAGACCTGGGAAGTCAATTTTAGAAACCGGTCCTTTGGGGGGAATCTTCCTCTGCGCTTGTCGGATATCATTGACACTGTTTATCAAATTCCATTAGAAGAGAAAGATTGTCAAATTGGAATCGTCAAGGATGTCAAACATATTCGTGGACTGTTCTATATTCTGCATGACAATGTTCTTTCTGTCTTTGATCGAAACGGGCACCATTTGAGAGACATCGGCCAGCGGGGTCGTGCTGCCAATGAATACTATCTGATAAGCTTTTTCGATGTGCATCCTGTCAATGGGCAGGTCAATCTATACGATGCAACGGCCAGGAAAATCAGGCGCTACAGCGAGGATGGTATTTGGCAGAAAAATATTGATGTGAAAGATGTTGTTCGTGATATGGCCGTGCTTGATAATGGAGACTATGTTTTCTATACTCCGGATTACATGAAAGGGAACCGGCGCGGACTGTGGCAGACAGACTCAATGGGAGTCTTCAAGCGTCAGTGGATTTCCATTGACGATGATTTTCTTTACGGGGGTGTTTATCCCCGCTATTTTTGTCGGATAGACTTGCACACACTTGGCCTGATGGGAGGAGAAGATAGGAATGAGATATATCATATTACAACCGATACAGTTCAGGCGCTTTGGTGTGTGTCGGTGGATATTAAGATTCCGTCTTCGCTAAAATCGCGGCCGATACTCAATTTCAATAATTATCCAGGGAAGGTCTATACCAAGAACAATTACCTTGAAACAAAGGATATTGTTTATCTTGTTGTTTCAGATATGAGACACCCCCGACTGGTTATCTATCACAAAACTGATGGAATTCTTCGCGTGTTGAAAGATGATAATGATGTGATAGCAGACATGCCGGTGGCGGTGTTCGGTTTTTCTTGTAATGATGCTCTGATTGGCATGAAGGAAACGGGGACAGAAGGTTATACTATCGTTGTGATGAATACAAAATAATGGTTACAAAATAAAGAGGCGATGAAACTGCGAAGTGTGCAATTCTTATTATGGATTGTCTTGACAATACTGCTTGTCACCTCCTGTCGGCGTGAACCATTTCCTGCTGGCAAGTATCAGATTATGAGTGTGCAGTTCAACACCTCTCCTTCGCTTGGTTTCTATCAGTCGGCTATGCCTGTCTTTGATTTTCAGGAAGACAGAACGTTGCTATTGTCGGCCGATTTGCCCGGAGGGTATTTTGAGGATACAGTTTTCAAGTATCGTCTCAAGGATGGATTCCTTGAACTGAAAGGGCAGAAATCATCCTATTGCCTGGTGTGTGAACTTGATTGTACTGCCGCCAGGCCTTCCATACAGTTGTTCATCGACTCTGAGTGGATTAGGACAATCACTTTACATAAAATGGAAGATGATTTCAAGTAGCGCCTCGAAATAATGAAGTTTGAAACCATGCGCTGCAAGTTCCTGGGCAACGACAGATTCATGTAATAGTTCCTCTGATATGTCCAAAGGAAAAACAACTTATTCCATTTATTAAATGACTTTTTTGCCCACTTATTCCATTTATTAAATGACTTTTTTGCCAACTTATTCCATTTTTATGAATGTGAAATGATCCACTTATTCCATTTGTGCCTTTTCAAGTAGTACCGCGCGTGAGAACTAGACACGAAAAATTCTGGTCGAGTTTGATATGCGCCACGGGTTGTTCTAATCATTGATGTGCTGAGTGCCATTTTGCGTGGATTGTACAAGTGAAATCATGGGGCTGTACTAATTTTTCCCATGATCTGTACTAATTTTATTTACTACATTGTTTGGTATAATAGTAGACTGGCCTCTACATTTGCGGCAAGTAGTAACTATTAAAGTGTTATAATCATGAACAAAAAATCATTGACGGCAAGTGCCGTTGTTTGCACCCTTGGCGTGCTGAGCATGATTACGCTGTTCTCGTGTAAAAAGCAAGAGCAGTCAATGCTGATACCTTCATCCCGTTCAATGTCACCAGTCGTTCAGCATGAGGTAAAGGAACTGGTCAATCCCGTAGCTATGCATGCCTATAAAGACAAGGTGGTTTTGTTCAACTCATCATCGTCCAGAATCCCGTTACTATCAGTGTATGACGGTCGTAGTCTTGAATATTTGTACTCGGCGATTGTTCAAGGGCGAGGAGCGCAGGAAGTGTCCAATGGAGTCAATCCCTATTATTTTGAAAAGACCGATAATGGTTTTATACTTAATACGCGAGATCATATGGCTCTGACTGAGTTCGTTTGGAAGGGAGACAGCATTTGGAAAAAAGGCAGAGAAACTTTGATTTCACATGAGGCTCTTAACTCATTGAATAGATTGAACGACTCGCTATTTGTTTTTAATCGGATGGGAGGGGAAAAACTATTCGGATTGCTAAACCGTTTCCATCCCGACAATGTGACAGAGTTCGGTAATTATCCAAAGGCTCATGTTAATTTTCGTAAGCCGGAAGATAGGAAAAATTATTATGCCAATCAGGCAGTTTTGACGGACGCTGGTCACCGAATGTTGGTTTTCTATCAGTTTGTGCCTTTGATGCAGATTTACGAGGGTACAAAGCTGGTGAAGGAAATCAAGTATCAGGCAAGGACATCACAAGCTACTTCCATAGATGACATTAATTCACAAAGTGCGGAAATTGGGCTGTATTTTTATTCCCCGAAGGTGGCTGGAGACCATATATATGTGATGTATATGGACAAAACCGCCAAAGAGATGGGAGAGTCTATGAGCCTTCATTTGTTGAAGATGGATTTCGACGGGAAGGTTCTGTGCTCTTATGATGTAGGGTTCAGCATGATTTGGACTGTTTCCGACGATGGACAGTTCTACTATACCTATCGTGAGGATGGAAATACGTCGTGGATAGATTGTCTGCAGTTATGATTCCGATAGCCATGTTGAGGATTAAACTTTAGAATGGTGAAAAAACAGTTATTTGTTTCATGCATTGCGGTGTGTTTCATTGCATTTTCATCATGCATTGGAACACACACGCATATCCTTGACATTGGGGAGGGAATCCCGCTTGATCCACTGTTTGTAAAGACAGTCAATACGTCATCCTTCCGTCATCTGATGCTATTAGGAAATGAACTGTTTTGTTTTCCTGAATTGAAGGATGTTTCTTTTGTCCTTGATACTGCTCTTTTAGAGGAAAAAGGCCGCTGGAGCAGTATAGGAAAAGGCCCTGGGGAATATGTTCATGCAATAGTAATGAATACCGAACCGGGAGACACGTCATTTTGGATCTTAGACGAACGTTTGCATAAACTTTGCCGACATGTAAAAAAAGGGTCGGATTACACTAGTATAGTGGAGGACAGGAACATCCTCTATATTCCTCAGCCCCCTATTGGTGGAGGGTGTGTTCTAAATGGATGCTACGTGGTTGGATCTGCTCCTTTTGGCATAAAAGGTACATCGCCACTGATTGTGACTGATTGTGACGGAAACTTTCATCGATCCATAGGAACACTCCCGGACAAGGCGCATGAGTCAGTAACCAAGACTGTATTGGACGGACGTATGACTGATTACAGAACATATGGTTCTGAAATAGCAGCATGTGATACAAGCTTTGTACAAGCCATGACTTACTATGGTTATATATCGTTCTGGGAGATGTTAAAAGATGGAGAAGTACGTCTGATTAAAGAGCAATTCCTGGAGCCCATCAAGTACAAGGGAGACAATACACTGGATGCTAGAAGCCTTAAGAGGGGTTTCATACGTGTTGCAATGTCAGGAAAGTATGTATTTGCCACCTATTGCGGAAAACCTTACGATGACAGATATGTGGCCAATGATTTGCTGGTCTTCTCACACGACGGGGAATTTATTTGTCGTTATTCGTTGGATAAGAATGTCGGGGAAATCTCCGTCACGAAAGATGGGAAGACTTTGTTTGCGGAAATATCAGATCCCGATGTGGGAATAGCCGTTTACCGGTTGCCATTGTGATGGATGGACAATTCGGAGAAGGCCGTGCCGAAAAGATCCTGGTCAAGTATGTTATGCGCTACTAGTTATTCATAATTAAGAACGCTTTATCCAATAGTCATCAAGTTGCGTGGGGTGGTAACGGAATAAACAAAGAATATGATTATGAATCAATTAACAATAGATCATTTAAAATTGTATCGATGAAGAAAAGAGTATTGACGGCAAGTGCCGTAGTTTGCACCCTTGGCGTGCTGAGCGTGATCTGTCTGGGACAGATTAGGAGAAACTGTTCGCTCTCTGAAAATGTAATGGTTGTAATTGAAGTCTTGACTGATTCGGAACAAGGTGATGGATACACATGTTATGATTCATTCAAAGATTATAAGTTGGAGAAACCATGGGACCCATTTGATTTATATCAATATAAACGGTTTTGTGGCATTAACCCAATAGATTCAGTTTCTTTATGTTCTCATTTATGGATGCGTGGTTATGAAGATCCTCATAAGTGTAATAACTAAAGCTGTATTGATAGCCTCGTTGTCGATTATTCTGTCGTGCTCAAATGGAGGAATGACCAAAAGGAACGTACTTCACTTTGAAGACATCCCATTGGAAAAACCTTCTATCGAAGAAAGTTTTGAACTTGACGAATTGATTGCTCCAAATTCAATTCTATGCGTCGGGGATTATATCATTCTCCTTTCCGGCACATTTAATTCCACTTCGGATAGAAAATTACTGCACCTGTACCGTAAGTCTGATATGTCCTTCATGGGAAGCTACGTCCATTATGGGAGAGGTCATGATGAAGTATATAATTTGCACCCATACTATTATTATTGCATCTCCGATACTTCTTTTGTAGTGTGTGAAAATCTTTTTTATGAAACAACGTATGCTATCCACGATGACGGTATAGTAAAGAGAAGCAGTAAGCGGATGACGGATGAGGTAACCTCACAGATTTATCGTTTGGGTAATGCCAGGCGACTTGCTAGATCTATGGACGATTATAATCAAGGAAAAGCCGAATATGTTCTTCTCAGTGACACTCCTGAAGGGACTCTGAAGAAGAAAGCAGTGGGCAGATTCCCTAAACCCCCTTTTCATCGAGGTGATTTGGAATCGTATCAGTTAAGCCAGATATATTCAAATAAAGTTATTGCATTTGACAATTCCATTTATGCGGTATATAGTTGTGTCCCTCTTATCAGGAGATACGATAGTGAAATGATACTACAAGAGGAATATGTCATGTCGAAGTATCAAGATTACAAGATAACATGGAATGATTTCGAGAACCTTGAAACTGGATTATTAGGAGTTCTATGCAGTACTCACAATAAAATGACGGTTTATTACGAAGGGGCGATGTTAGTTGTTGATGATAAACTAAACGTTATCAAAAAAATCGAATTGCCTATGTATGGCTTTTATGCTATGGATGATAAGTTTCTGTATGTTTTGGATGCCAATACTGAGAGGTGTCAAATTCATCGTATTCGATATACTGTATAGTTTTCTATACAACCTGCGGGCATGGCAGGGGAGAGTACACATCTGTCTATTGAAAGAACTGGTGGAAGAATTATAAAAAATGAAAAGGTCGTTTTGTGTTTATGCAATACTGACAATGGAGCTGCTCGACAGAGACAACAGAATTGTTGCCATTGGCAACCCTATCCATAATGAAAGGGTTAAGTCATTGTATGAGGATTATCTGGTGCTGTGACAGTTGTGGCGAGACGACATATTGTGGTTCGGGTTCATAGTGAAGGTATGCGGATAATCGATATTAAAATAGCTTTGTTGCTTATTCTATGTTGCACTTCTTGCAAAAAAGATGGAAGGACTCTGCTGAAAGAAAATTCCGATAACGAGGCAAAACTTGTGTGTAGCCTGGATATAGAGCGACTTTTGGATGATTTCTGGAATACAGACACAGTATTATTGAACGATTTTGCTGATTCTGTAAGATTCATTCCCTTGGAACTCACACCAAAGTCCCGTCTGACCAATATCAATTTTCACTGTTGCCGATGGGAAGACCATTATATTGTCTCTTCCGGCGTTTTTAATAATTTCACTGGCATAATTTCTTTTGACACCCATGGCCGTTTTGAGGAGTCGTTGATGGAAATCGGACATGGCCCCACAGAACTTCCTTTGGGATTGTATGAATGGTGTTTTGATGCCCAAACCCGGGAACTCGTTGTGCAGGGTGGGCACATGACGAAACTTTATTCGCTGCCATTTCACACGGCAGTCCGTTTGGACTTCAAAGATCATGTTTCTTCACTTATCCCTGTTGGAGACAGTCTTTACGCATTTATAGGAGCAATGCCTCACAGTGGAAAAACAACGGAACCATTTCTTGGTTTCTACGATAGAAAAGGGACTTTGATCAAGAACTTGTACTATGGCCATAAACGCAATATCAATCAGGAAAGACGCGAGGGCCAGGTGGCAAGGATAGAGGAAATAAAGCATTTGTACCATTCTGGCTCCGGCAAAGCTTTTTTCAAGGATTTGTATAATGACACAATATACAGTGTGGGCAAGGGAAATCTTATCCCTTATCTATTTTTGAAAACAGGAAAATATGCGGCGAAAATAAAAAACCTTGATAATGAGGAGGCAAAAAAGAAATGCTTTTATTTTCGTGGTCACGGGCTCTCGGTTACCGATAGATACGTTTTTATCAACTATATCTACGAGGGTCGTAATTGCTGCTCCGTGTGGGAAAAAGCTAACGGGCATGCTGTGGCAAATACAATCATCAACAATAGCCCTGGCAGTGCTGGAGCTACGTCTATGGTCAACAACAAACACTTTGTCCGTTACAGGACTCCTTTGGGAAAAATAGTGACAATGGGAATCGTTGGTGTGGAACCCAAACGTATGTATGCCATTATTAAATCTTCAGATGCAATGGATTTCCTGCCCGGTATCAACCTTGAGTCCAACCCCGTGCTTATGGAGGTGACTCTGTGAAGTACTGTCGGACCAGATGCGTCGGGACATTTGAACGTGAGATCTATAATAATTAACAATTTAAACATTATATCGATGAAGAAAAGAGTATTGACGGCAAGTGCTGTAGTTTGCACACTTAGCGTGCTGAGCATGATTTGTCTGGGACAGATCAAGAAGAATCGTTCGGTCTCCCCGCTGGCTGCAGCCAACGTGGAAGCTTTGACAGGAGATGAGACGCCTCTTCAGAGAAACTGTTTCAAGAATGTTGATAAAGCGGAGTATGATGAGCATTCAATAAATGTTGCTGTAAGGCACTGTGACGATTGCAAATGGTATTGGATTTCATATGCGGATTCCGCAAGTTTATGCTGGAAATGAGGAGAATATTTGGAGCCATCTGTATTGTTATCCTGTTTGCTTCTTGCCAGAGAGAGAGCAAAGTCAGGTTTGTCGATGCTTTTCCCAATAACGGATCTCTGGTAGGAGTCGAGCATTATGTTTATGAAAACTCCGGGACACCAGTCAATAAAATGGCGGTGTTTCAACATAACCTGTTGATCGCTTCTATCTCAAGAAAGGTGGACGAGCATATATTCAGGCTGTATCATCTCCCTGATTTGTCTTTGCTCACTGGGTTTGGAATGAGAGGCCATGGGCACAATGAATTTGTGACTTTGGATTTTCGTCAGATGCAAATGCTCGATGATGGATTTATGGTGTTGGACCCCAATAGGAGTCAGATGGTATGTATCTCCTATGATGGGAGCCAATTTAACGTGGATGAAGATAGGTCATATCACTATCCGCCTGAGTATCAGGAGTCAATGATGAATGGCAATATGTTTGTCAATGAAGAAACATCAATTAGTTGGACAAACATATATGCCGATTCAAATTATGAGTATGAATTGTGGAACATTCCGGGGAAACATATGGTGAAGTCGTTTGGCCATTGGCCGAAATGGGTTTTCATTGGAGAAACTCTGCCCCATCTGGTTTATATGAAATCGAGCGTGTTGAGTGGGGATAAAAGGCGATTCGCTTCTTTTTATGTTTATTTTAGGCACTGGCGTCTGTTTACAACCGGGGGACGTTTGATCAAGGAACTTCATCTTGAAATGGAATCATTCAATGAGTTGCCCAAGAGGCCTTCTGAACGCAAAACGTACTATTACACTCAGCCATTAACCATTGGAGACAGAATATTTGTCCTTTGCCGGAATAATATCTCGGGACATTCGGATGTCTATTTGGAAGTGTGGAACTGGGAAGGAGATCCAATAGCCAGGTATCAACTTGATAGAGAGTTGGATCATTTTGCCATAGAAGGTAATGTTATGTATGGTGTTGACAATAGCAATATATACGAGGA
>JAFSRR010000001.1 GCA_017446025.1 Bacteroidales bacterium
TCTGCAGCGACAGGCCGCTGTTGTCGAGGCTTGACAGGACACCCGTCTGGAGGGCAAGCGGCTTGTTCATCAGGAAAGCGGGACGGTCGGTAAAGAGATGGCCGTAGCTGGCCGTCTGAGGTCCTACGGTGACATAACCGTGGTCGGTCTTGACCTGAAGGGCGCCGCCCGTGCCGTGGCCCCGGACGGCACCGTTCACGTGGAGCTTTTCCTGAGGAGCCTCCACTCCTACCCCCACTTTTCCTACCACAACAAGGTTCTTGTCGATGTAGTCCGTCTGAGTGGGTGCACCGTTGCAATAATAATAAATGTAAAGCCCTCCGTAATCTGTATTATTGTAATAGCTTTCAGATTCATCTGTTTCGAATACGACCTTCGCACGGCCTGTCATCGAAATAGTACTGGCAGTGGTACCGTGGTTTCCTGTGAATGTGCCTATCAATGTCTCGTGTCCATAGTGGTCGATGTCGTAGATATAGGCATAGTCACAGTCCTCCTCCACATCTATCATTATGTTGAAGGAAACTGTGACCTGGGCACCCACATTTATGTAATACACTTCGTGGAGCATGTCGTCATACCCTTCATACTCGTAGTCAATGTCACCTGAGGTGGCTGTCAGGTAGTACGGGTTGGCTGTCACGAACAACGGAAGTAGCAAGGTGGCGAGTATCAAAATGCTTTTTAGTGTTTTCATAGCGTCCCCTCCTTTCTCCCGGCAGTCTTCTCGGCCTGCAGGGCGGCCTGTTCCGCTTTCTTCGCCTCAAGGGCCGAGCGCTGGCCGGCCGTCAGCAATGCCCTTACGTCCGCCAGGTAGCGGTCGTGGGCTGCTGAAATCAGGCGGACCTTCTCGGAAAAGGCCACCGCGGTGTCCGCCTTGAGACTTTCCCGTTCGGCCACGAATACGGCGGCACGGGCGGCGATGCTCTCCCTTTGCGACTGGCTAAGGCTTATCTGACGCTCCCACACCGAGACGGCTCGCGACACCCGTTCCTCGACAGTGCGCACGGGAGGAGCGACGGCGGTGGTGACAAATGAAGGGGTGACGGAGAATGCGACAGCGGTGCTGTCGTTCTCCTGGCCTGCCGTTTGTGCCCTCATGTCGGCAATGGGCGACATGAGCAGAAGCACAAAGGTCGTGACGATGGTTAATGGTGTTTTCATATCGATGTGATGATGTATTATTCCTTTATAATCTTGACCACTCTCGTCTCTCCCTGACATGAGAAACGCAGCAAGTAGGTGGCGGCAGAAAGGCCGCTCAAATCTATTTCGATGATGTCTGTTGTCTGTTCACTTTCCTTGAGCAGTACGCCAGAACTGCTATACAGGCGAAGTCCGACCGAGGAGTCTTCCCTTCGTCCCGACACCTGCAAGCGGATAATTCCCTTGGTCGGATTGGGCCAGACCTTGACGCTCAGTTCGCCGGCCGGGACAACAGAAGGGGCAACCGTGTCCACGGGTTGCTGCCTGACACGGGTAGGCGGGGTCACAGCCAGCCGGAGCGTGGTGGCGACACGCCCGATGCGGTTGCCCGCCGCATCGTAGGCATACTCTACTTGATGCTGGGCGGACACCGCGTTCACACAGCACAACAAGACAATGATTGTCAGCAGGGCTGGGAGAAGCCGGAAGCGGGAAATGACAAACACGGTTGTTTTTCTTTTTGGGCAAAAATATCAGACTATCGATCTATCTCAAATGCAATTATGAAATATTAACATTGCAATTAACGTCAATTATTAATTCTAACAAATTCACATAAGATTGTTGAATACCATCATATACAAATAAAGTGGTGCGGCGAGGAAATTGCTTTCCCGAGCTTTTCCTTCGTGCTCAAAGATTACCGGCACTGTACCTGCATCCACTCGATCGAGCGGCGTTGGGTTTCGGTGTAGCGCCAGTGGGCCGAAGCGGGCGTCACCACCACTGTCTTGGGGGCTGTGACCTGGTTGAGGGCGGCGCAGACAGACGTGGGCGGGCAGGTGCCATCGTTGTGGCCGTAGGAATAGAAGCCGGGCGCTTTGATACGGCGGGCGAAATTCACCACATCGTAGTACGACAGAGTCTTCATCTCCATGGCCGACTGCTCAGCCGGCACGCTTTCACGCGAATAGAAACGCGGCCAGCCGCCGGCCCGTCCATAGAGGAAGCCCGACACATCGCTCAGGGCCGGGTAGAAGGCCGACAGGAAGGTGATACGCCCATCCAGGCCGGCTGCCACGATCGACAGGGCCCCACCCTGGCTGCCACCGGTCACGCCCACATTGCGGCCGTCGAAATCGGGCAGCGAGCAGAGGAAATCGAAGCAACGCACCAGGCTGCAATATATCCGGCGGTAATAGTAGCTGTCGCGGTTTTCCGTGCCTGTGAACCAGTAGTCGCCCAAGGCCTGTTGCCGCTCTTTCATGAGCGAATCAGACACATTGACCGGGAAACCGTGCACTTCGATGACCAGCGTGATGAAACCCTCGCGGGCATACTCGGGCAGGGGGTTGATGCGCTTCACACCGGCACCCGGCGGGATCATCAGCACAGGGTGCTTGCCGCCGTCGCGCGGCCGGCTCAGATAGCCATACAGATAGGTGCCCTTTTCGTAGCACTGGATCTTGACCATCGAGGTCTCCACCTCATCGTCGGTTGCCTCGGCAATGGGAGTATATTCGACCGTCATCGGCACCTTGGCCGCCCGGGCCAGCGTCTTGGCCCAGAACTTGTCGAAATCGGCCGGCTCGGCGATGGTAGGAGCAATCCGATCCGGGGCGAATGCCAGCTTGACATTGTCGCGGCAGGTCTGGCCTTCCACCTCGAAACTCAGGCGGCAGAAACGGAAACCCGGCTCCCGCATGGTGCCGAATTCCACCAAGGCCTCGCCCTGATGGAACACGGCTTCTCCGGCCGTATCGGCCGACAAGGCATCGGGGCCTGCTTCAAAGCGGACCACCACCCCATCCAATCCGCGGCCACCGGCGGTGGCTACCACCTTGACCGTGGCCGTCTCGCCCAGGGCGCAGACACCGTCGCCATGGGCCGGCACTATCGTATAGTCCAGGTAAGCACGACCAGGGGCCGTGTTTTGGGCATAAAAAGGCCCGGCCGCAAGCAGCCAGGCACTCAGCAATACTGTCAATTGTCTCTTCATCAGTGTGTTATTTAAATCTAACGGGCCAGGGGGCAGCTGATACTGCAGCAGGCGGGCGATGCGCCACTGCCCTTCCGTGCTGGGATGCAGCCGGTCGGTGGCAGGCTTGGCGATGTATAGGTTGTTCGACTCCAGATTGGGCACGATGCCGCTCTCGCTGTAGAGATCGACGACCGGCACCGACCAGTAGGCGCAGCCCTGCTTCAGGACAGAGACATAGTCTTCGAGAAACAATCCCTGGCCGTTGCAGTAGAAATCGTCGGGCTGCACATTCTTGTCGTTGAACTTGGCATAGCCCCGGTGGATGGGGGTCATGACGATGATCTGGATGTCGGGATACTGCGTCTTGAGATAGCAGAGTGCCTCGTTGATGCGGCCGCAGAAGGTGGCATCGCCCATGACGGGCCGACGGTGGCGGCGACGGGCGATTTGCGGGCCCTTCACTTCGACTTCCACCTCTTCTTCCTCGAAGAAGCTGCCCACCGGCACCCCGGCGTTGTAGTCGTTGGTGCCGGCAAAGATCAGGATGGCATCGACATCGTCGGGATGCTCGTCGTGGAGCTTGCGGGCCTGGCCCAGGATCTGGTGCCACTGGTGGCCGCTGATGCCATAGACATAGGTGGCCTTCAAGCCCAGCAGCTGCTGCAGATATTCCCACCACAGCGTGGTTTCCGCCCCCAGGGTGCGCTTGTCGGTCATCGAGTCGCCCAGGAAGGCCACCCGGGTCCCGGCCCATTGGGTGCGCAGCGTTTTGTCACTCTTGTTTACCTTGACATTGGCATGGCTCACAACGGCCCGGGTGCCGGCCGGACTGCCTAGAAGGGGCGAGTCGGCGACGCCTTGGGCCGACAAAGCCAGCAGCCCTGCTGCCAGGGCTGCTGCTATGAAGATCGTTCTTTTCATTCGAACATTATGTTATTCCAGTTTCAAATCCCAAGGCACAAAGATGGCGGCCTCGATCTTGGGTTTCATGGACTCTGCCTTGTCACCATACTTGGGCGCCACACGCGAGGAAACGATGGTGGCATCGTAAGAGCCATTGCCCCAGCGACGGGCCATGCGGACCATCATGGGATAGACCTTGCCCTCGCCGGCAAATTCCAGCATGGCTTCGTCCAGAACCTGCATGTCGTTGTATTTCATGTTGGTCATCAGCGAGGCGCCGGTCTCCGTCTTGAATTCACGGGCCTTCAGGCTGAAAGCGCCGCGCAGGCCCACATGCGGGTATTTGCGCGAGCCCCAGGAGGCATTGCTGGTCCAGTCGTTGGTGAAACCTTCGAAACCGGCAATCGGTGTGCCATATCCATTGTCGTCCTTGATCATGGAGCCATCGGTATTGGTCTCGAAATGAGCCGTCGAGATGCCGCCGTTGAGCAAGGCCGAAGCCGCTTCGAAACGGCCCAGGCCGTTGAGGGCCTCGATCAGGAAGTAATGGTATTCCGTAGCACGGAACAGATAAATATGCACATCGTCCTGAAAAGCGTTCACCCTACGGGAACTGCCGTTGGGACGATACTTGGCCAAGTAGGGCTTGTCACCGTAGCGGTTGCCGCAGACCGTGCCCGAACGCTTCTCTTCCGAAGTGGTATAGCCCGGATTGAAGTCGTTGTTTTCGTAACGGTTCAGCACCATATCCACACAAGGCCGCAACAGATACTTGTTGGGATATTCGTTGCTGAAATGATACAGCAGACGGTTGGTCTGGTTGCGGGTATAGTCGTAAATGACGGCACAGACCACTTCGCGGGCGTAAGGTTCGGGGTTGTCCCAGATACGGCTGTAGTTGCCCGGAGTGGCGGCAGTGAACAGCCAGTAATAGTTCAGTTCCTGATTGGAAATCACCTCGTTCAGGGCATCGAGCATCAAATCGGCACAGGTCTGGTAATAGGTCTTGGCTGTATTGTAGCTGCCCTGGCTCTGCAAGCTGGCACCCTTCCACAGGCACAACTTGGCCATCAGGCCCTCGTAGGGGGGTGTCATGTAGTCCCAGTAGCGGTATTCGCTGTCGGCCATGGCCGTTTCCGGATCGAGCCATTCATACCACGAGAAGACCAGCTTGCCGTTGATATTGTCGGTCGAGGCATCACCGTTGTCGAGCAGGTCAATGCACTTGTCCACCACCTGGTCGATGGTCATCAGCTGGAATTTCGAGGCATCGGTCAGATCCTGGATCTGTACCATGGGGTCGTCAAACCAGACAGCCTGGCCATAGATCTCGGCGATGGTCAGGTAGGCCCAGACCTTGACACGCAGCGTCGAGCTTTCCAGCGCGTCGAAACGATCGTCGTTGACCAGTTCGGGCTTTTCGCGGCGGAAAGTGCGCATATTGTCCAGGTAGTCGTTGCAAGCGATGATCACTTCATACCAACCGGCCGGATCGGCATAGGAATTGCCGCTCAGGTCGCTGTTGTAGTTGTACAGGGCAATCAGCTCGGGCGAAGAGCTCTCGGTAGGCTCCAGCAGCTCGCCGCGGGTGTCGGTCAGGTAGATCGACTTGTCGGCCACAGCCTGCAGTTTGGTGATGATGCCGATATAGCCCGTATAGACCTCCGTCTGCGAAGAAATGTAGTCGTCGGACGACAGGACATCGTCCGTCTTGGGATCGAAGAAATCGCCGCAGGCCGTCAAACAGCCGGCCAGGGCCATTACCCAAAGAGACTTCAGCACATTATTCATTATCTTGTTCATAATCATATCATTTAATCATTAGAACTTGAGATTGACACCCATCTTGACGGTCTTGGGAGCCGCCAGTTTGGCATAATCGACACCCGTCATCACCGGATTGTAGGAATAGGCCAACTCGGGATCCTGCCCCAGGTAGGAAGTCAGGCACAAGAGGTTCTGACCCGTCACATAGAGCGTACCTCCCTGGAAGAAATTCAATACAGGGTGGTCGAAGGTGTAGCTCAGGGTCACATCTCTCAATTTGAGGTAGGAAGCATCCTCGATCCAGCGGTCGCTGAAATCGTTGTTACCCACCAGGTCGCCATAGACGGCGCGGGGCATGTCGGTTTGCTGGCCGTCCATGGTCCAGCGGCGGTTCACCGCCAGGCTCTGGTTGGAGAAGTCGGAGGCCGATTCAGTGACGCGGCGCACAGCGTTGTAAGCCTCGTTGCCCAGCGAATAGATGAAATTGACATCCAGGGCGAAACCCTTGTACTGGAAACGAGTGAACAGGCTGCCGTACCAGTCGGGCGTGGCAGA
>JAFSRR010000015.1 GCA_017446025.1 Bacteroidales bacterium
TCTCTTCGACGGTCGACTGGGCTTGCCAGCCCAGCACCCGGTTGGCCCGCGTGGGATCGGCCCATACCTGCTCGATGTCGCCTTCGCGACGGCCCACGATCTTATAATTGAGCTTGACACCCGTCACCTTCTGGAAAATGTCGATCACTTCCAGCACCGACAGTCCGCGGCCCGTGCCCAGGTTGAACACCTCGACGGGTGCCTCGGAGCGGCCTTTCAATATGCGGTCGACCGCAGCCACATGGGCCTTGGCCAGATCCACCACATGGATGTAGTCGCGGATGCACGAGCCGTCGGGCGTGTTGTAGTCGTCGCCAAAGACGCTCAGGCACTCCCGGATGCCGGCCGCCGTCTGCGTGACATAGGGGATCAGGTTTTGGGGCACACCCAGGGGCAGCTCGCCGATCAGGGCCGACGGATGGGCCCCGATGGGGTTGAAATAGCGCAGCAGCACGGCCTTGTAGGGCGCCTCGGCATGCACGGCGTCATTGATGATCTCCTCGCAGATCTGCTTGGTGTTGCCATAGGGCGAGGTGGCCGGCTTGATGGGCGTGTCCTCGTTGACAGGCAGGTGGTCGGGCTGGCCATAGACCGTGCACGATGAGGAAAAGACAAAGCCCTCCACCCCGAAGCGGGGCATCAATTCAAGCAGGTTGAGCAGCGTCACCAGGTTGTTGCGGTAATAGAGCAAGGGCTTCTGGACCGATTCTCCCACCGCCTTGCTGGCGGCGAAATTGATGATGGCCTTGATGCCGGGATACTTTTCAAAGACGGCCGCCAGGGCTTCTTTGTCGGTGCAGTCCACCTGTTCGAACAGGGGGCGGATGCCCGTGATGGCCTCGATGCCGTCCAACACCTTGATATTGGAATTGGACAGGTTGTCGATGCTGACCACCTCATAGCCCGCCTGCTGCAGCTCGACGGTCGTGTGCGATCCGATATAGCCGGTACCGCCAGTCACCAGGATGCGTGTTGCCATACTGCTTTGTGCTTAGAGTTTGACAATGCCCGAGAATCCCATGAAGGCCAGGGCCAGCAGACCGGCCGACAGCAAAGCTACTGGCATCCCCTGCATACCCTTGGGCACCTTGAGCAGGGAGAGCTGTTCGCGGATGCCGGCAAACAGGATCAGGGCCAGGCCGAAGCCGATGGCCGTCGAGAAGGCGAAGACAACGGATTCGAGCAGGTTGTAGTGTTTCTGGATGACCAGGATGGCCACACCCAGGATGCAGCAGTTGGTGCTGATCAGGGGCAGGAACACGCCCAGCGACTGGTACAGGGCCGGCGAGATCTTCTTCAGGACGATTTCGACCAGCTGCACAAGCGAGGCGATGACCAGGATGAACGACACGGTCTGCAGGTACTCCAGGTGATAGGGCTGCAACAGGTAGGTATAGACGATCCAGGTGATGATGGTGGCCAGCGTCAGGACGAAGGCCACGGCACCCGACATACCCGTCGCCGTGTTGATCTTCTTCGACACGCCCAGGAAAGGACAGATACCCAGAAATTGCGACAGCACGATGTTGTTGACAAACACGGCTGCGATGAACATGAAAATATAGATCATGATACTTTTCTTATTTTGTTAATGATAGCCAGCAGGTAAGCCAGGGTGATGAAAGCACCGGGGGCCAGGACGAAGATCAGCGCGCCGTAGCGGTCGGGGAAGACCGTCATGCCAAAGAAGGTGCCGGCGCCCAGCAGCTCGCGCACCATGCCAAGAAGGGTCAGCGCAAAGGTGAAGCCCAGACCGATGCCCAGGCCGTCGAGCATCGAGTCGAAGGGACCGTTTTTCGAGGCGAACGACTCGGCGCGGCCCAGCACGATGCAGTTGACCACAATAAGGGGGATAAACAATCCCAGGCTCTCATAGAGCGCAGGCACGTAGGCCTTCATGATCATTTCGAGCAGGGTGACGAAGGTGGCGATGACCACAATGAAGGAAGGGATGCGCACGTTGTCGGGGATCAGGTTCTTCAAAAGGGAGATCACCAGGTTGGAGCAGATGAGCACGAACATCGTCGCAGCACCCATGCCCAGGCCGTTGATGGCCGAGGTGGTGGTGGCCAGCGTCGGGCACATGCCCAGCATCAGCACGAAAGTCGGGTTCTCGTTGACCAGACCGTTGAGGATAATACCAAGTTTCTTCATATCAGACCTCCTTTCTAATTGTTGGTGACAACGCCCGTCGTGTCGGCCGGGGCGGCCTCAGCGACAGGGGCGGCGGAGAGTTGGCCGCTCACTTGCCGGAACACGCCGTAGGCACGGTTGACGGCATCCAGGAAAGCCCGGGAGCTGATGGTGGCCGATGTGATGGCATCCACATCGCCGCCGTCCTTGCTCACGGTCATATTGTCACGAGCCGGGTCGCGCCCCACGATGCTCTGACGGTTCTTGTCGGTCTTGAACCAATCGACCATGCGGGTGCCCAGACCCGGGGTCTCGCCTTGTTTCAACACCGAATAGTTGTAGATGTTGCCCTCGGGCGTGAAACCGACCATCAGTTCGATGTCGCCGTTGAAACCGTTGTGCGAGACGGTCTTGACGGCCACGCCCACCAGGCGGCCGTTGTCGCGGGCCGGATAGCAGGCGGCCTGTTCACCGTCAGCGGAACTGGTCAGGATTTCCTCGGCCACCGGGCTGTTGGTGAAGGCCGGCGACACTTCCTTGATGGCACTCTCCTGCTTGGCCAGCTCGGCCAGACGGATGGGTTCCTCCGTCAGACGGTTCATCCAGGCCAGCAGGGCGGCTGCCGCGATGGCGATGATGCCCAGCGACAGGACCATATTTGTCAATGACGATTGCAGCTTTTTCATTTTCTAGGCTCTCCAAATCGTTTGGGTTTGCAATAAAGGTTGATGATCGGCGTCACGGCGTTCATGATCAGGATGGCGAAAGACACGCCTTCGGGATAGGAGCCGAACGAGCGGATCAGGACGGTGAGCACGCCGATGCCGATGCCATAGACAATCTGGCCCGACTTGGCCATCGGCGAGGTGACGTAGTCGGTGGCCATGAAGCAGGCGCCCAGCATCAGACCGCCCGTGAGCAGATGCGTCAAAGGATCGGCGAAACGCTCGGGATTGCCCAGGTGCAGGCAGGCGGCAAAGATGAAGACCGTGACCAGGATCGACACGGGGATGTGCCAGGTGATGGTCTTGGTCACCAACAGATAGACCACGCCGATGAGCAGCGCCAGCGCGGCTACTTCGCCCAGGCTGCCGCCCGTGTTGCCCAGCAGCATGTCAATGGCCGAAGGCAGCTGGTCAAACTGGCCGGCCTTGATCAGGCCCAGGGGGGTGGCCCCCGTCAGGGCGTCCGTGCCCGAGGCGGCGATCTGCATGCGCGTCAGGGGCCAGGTGGTCATCTGCTGCGGGAAGGAGATGAGCAGGAAGACACGGCCCACCAGCGCCGGGTTGAAGATGTTGTTGCCCAGGCCGCCGAAGCTCATCTTGGCCATGCCGATGGCCACCAGCGCCCCGATGACGATGATCCACCAGGGCAGGTTGGACGGCAGGTTGAAAGCCAGCAGCAGACCCGTCAGGACGGCCGAACCGTCGGTCAGGGTATTGGGGCGTTTCATCAGGAAACGGGTGATGAGGTATTCGAACACCACGCAGGAGGCAATCGAAATGGCCGTCACCAGCAGGGCGGGCCAGCCGAAGGCATAGACCGACACCAAGAGGGCGGGAACGAGTGCCAGGATGACCCGGTACATGTTCTTGGCCACACTGTCATCGCCGTGGATATGCGGCGACATGGATACATAGAGTTTCTTGTCCATAGTCGTTATTTTTTACGCGAACGGATGATGGCACCGACTTTCGCCTTGCCTACACGCATATAGTCCAACAAAGGCCGGTTGGCCGGACAGGTGAACGTACAGCAGCCGCATTCGATGCAGTCCATGATATGCTCTTTCTCGAGCCGGTCCCAGACCTGGCGTTCGGCCAGGGCCGACAGCAGGTAGGGCTCCAGGCCCATGGGGCAGGCGCCGATGCACTTGCCGCAACGGATGCAGTCCACGGCTGGTTTGCGCACCGATTCGGCCTCGTCCATGACCAGCACGCCCGAGGTGCCTTTGGCAACGGGTACGTCCATACCCACCAGAGCCTTGCCCATCATGGGGCCGCCGGAGATGATCTTGCCGGCATTGTCGGGCAGTCCGCCGGCGGCCTCGATCAGGTCGGCGATCGGCGTGCCGATCCTCACACGGAAGTTGCCGGGATGCTTCAGCGATTTGCCCGTGACGGTGACGATGCGCTCGATGAGCGGTTTGTTCTTCTGCACAGCCTCATAGACGGCATAGACGGTACCGACGTTCTGCACCACCTTGCCCACGTCGATGGGCAGGGCGCCCGAAGGCACCTGACGGCCCGAGACGGCTTCGATGAGCTGTTTTTCACCGCCCTGCGGATAGTGCATCTGCAGGGGCAGCACTTCGATCGTGGGATAGGAGATGGTCAGGTGGCGCATCAGTTCGATGGCGTCGGGCTTGTTCTCCTCGATGCCGATCACGGCGCGGTCCACGCCGAGGGCCTTCATCAGGATGCGGATGCCGATGACGATTTCCGGTCCTTTTTCCAGCATCAAGCGGTGGTCGGCCGTCAGATAGGGCTCGCACTCGACTGCGTTGATGATGAGCAGGTCGCATTTCTTGCCCGGGGGCGGTGTGAGCTTGACCGAAGCGGGGAAACAGGCGCCGCCCATGCCGACGATGCCGGCCTCGGCGATCTTGGCCACGATTTCCTCGGGAGTGAGGCGGCATTCACGCTCCAACTTCTCGGTACGGACGATCTCTTCGGCCCAGTCGTCCTCGGTGACGTCGATGAACACGGCAGGCTTGGGATAGCCGCTGGCATCGACCGCCTCTCCGATCTTGGCGATCTTGCCGCTGACGGGCGAATGGATATTGGCCGAGACGAAACCGCCGGCCTTGGCCAGCAGCTGTCCGGTCTTGACCACAGCCCCGCGCTCGACGACCAGCTGGGCGGGAGCACCGATATGCTGTCCCAGCAGCACGACGGCCTGCTTGGGAAGCGGCAGATCGACAATCGACTTGCCGGCGGTGAGCTTACTCTCAGGCGGATGGATACCGCCTATCGTAAAAGTTTTCATATCGTTAGTTTTGATCTTGTTCGTTTATTCAGCAGCCGGAGCTTTCGGTTCAGCCACCGGGGCGGCCTGGGGTTCAGCTACCTTAGGTTCTGTGGCCGGAGCGGCCTCCTCCTTTTTCTTGCGCGGCGGGAAATTCAGCTCGACGATGCTGCCCTGCGGGCACTCCTCCACGCACTTGCGACACATGCGGCACTTGTTGAAGTCGATGTAGGCCAGGTTGTTCTCGATGGTGATGGCCTCGAACTCGCAGGCCTTCTGGCATTTCGAGCAGCCGATGCAGGCCGTCTCACAGGCCTTCTTGGCCACCGGTCCCTTGTCCTTGTTGCGGCAGGAGACATAGATGCGGCGCGACTTGGGACCTTTGAAACGCAGTTCGAACAGGCCCTTGGGGCAAGCCTTGACGCAGGCGCCGCATGAGGTGCACTTGTCCTCGTCCACCACGGGCATGCCTGTGGCGGGATCGATGCTCAGCGCGCCGAACTGGCAGGCAGCGGCACAGTCGCCCAGGCCCAGACAGCCGTACGAGCAGCCGGTTTCACCGCCATAGAGCGCCGAAGCGATCATGCAGGAGGGCGCCGAATCGTAGCGGTTGGTCCGCGGACGGCGCTCGCACGTGCCCTGGCAGCGCAGCACGGCCACCTTGGGTTTGGACTCGGCGGGCACCATGTCCAGGATGACACCTACCTGTTTCATGACATCGTCTCCGCCCACCGGACAGCGCAGGCCGTCGAGCGAATCGCTCTTGACGCAGGCTTCGGCAAAGCCCCGGCAGCCGGGAAATCCGCAGCCGCCGCAGTTGGCGCCGGGCAGGACTGCCTGCACCTGGCCGATACGGGGGTCTTCCTCCACCTTGAACGCCCTGGCGGCGGAAAAGAGCACTATGGCCAGCAACAGACCGATGCCGCCCAATACAATCAACGCAATGAGAATCGCATTCATAGTTTATTCTTCGAAATGATTATCCAAATGTTCTGCCCGAAACACAAACTGCCGCTTCATCCTGTCGCGCAGCAGGTACAGGCCCAAATAATAAAGCACCGTCACGCCCAGCGCCGTCAGGGCGCACAGGCCCTCGTCGCGGGGGAACAGCCACATGGTGGAGACAAACACCGCGAGGAGCAACAAAAAAAGCGGCAGGACATAGGCCCACCACACCGCTTTCATCCCCAGCGAGGCGCGACCGCACACTTGCACGGTCTCCCCCACGCGGAAACTGTCGTCCTCGGCCACGGCGTCGATGAGCTTTTCACGGCTGTCGGCCGACAGGCACACCCGCCGCGCATGACAGGCCGAGCAGGCCGATGTCTGCTCAATGCGAACGCGCACGCAATGCTCCTTAATTTCCTCAATCTGACCGACGTGGCTGATTGTTTCCATCCGTTTTTGTCCAGGTTTCTTTATACGGACAAAAGTACGACAAGACGGCGGAATTACAAAATGTATTTTTATTTATTTTCCGTGGATCGCCGCAATGGCAGGAATCGCCGCAATGGCAGCCCCCCGGGCCGGCTGCCTACCAGTAATAGGCCACGCCGAAACTCAGGTATTCCTTGAACTGGATGCGGTTCTTTTCGGCGCCTCCCCGCTTGCGGTCGTTGAACTTGAAGTGCAGGTAGAGCTGGGTGGTCAGGTATTGGTTCACCTGGAAGTTGAAGGTGTTTTTCCACTCCGAATCGACATAGGAAAAATCCGAGTAATAGTAGAGGTAGGAATTCCACGAAATGTTTTCCCTGATCTTGTAGTCGAAGTTGGACGTGAGCTTGATACCGAATTCGTGGCCGACCTTCTTGCCTGGATCGACACCGAAGGAGGAAGCCTTGTAGTTGATCGTGTCGAGCATGAAGTTCAGGCGGTAGGTCAAGGGGGTGAGCAGGACCGAGAGGTTGCGCTTCTTGTCGCGGCTGGTCACCTTGTAGTCCATACCCAGGCTGAAGAAGAACTTGGCGGGCGACAGCAGCGAGGCCTGCAGCTTGTTGGTGTTGGGCTTGTGCTTGTTCAAAAGCTGGGTCATCACTTCGGCCGAAGCGGAATAGTACCAGTTCTTGACGGCCTTGTAGCCCAGCTTGGACGACATCTGCAGCTGGTCGGTGCTCACGGCCACCTTGCGCAGCGTGTCGGCGTCGGTCGTGTTCAGGCCGATCTTCAGGTCGATGAGGTTGTCAAACTGGATCTTCTTCTTGTCGTCGTATTTGGCCGTCCAGTAGAACGACATCTGGGTGGTCATGTTGCGCATGCCGCCGCTCGACCAGTTGGACGAGACATAGTTCTGGGTCATCTGGGCCGAAACGCGTCCCTTGAGGGTCCAGTAGTTGTACTCGTATTTCATGTGGGCCATCTGATGCACGGTGGGGCGCACTTCGTAGCGGGGCTTCTCCATGCGAATGGGCTTGTCCATTGTGATGATGGCATCTATTCGCTCATACTCCGGCAGGTCGGCCACCCGATAATCGACGCGATCCAAATAGGTCACTTCCAGCTCGTTGAGCAGATCCGTCGTCATTTCGCTGACATATTCTTCGGCCTCGGAGGGGGCAAAGCGGTAGCCCAGCTGGCTCTCCGGGTGCTGCTCCATGGCGCGGTCCAGATGCAGCGCCGGACGGTGGGCGTTGAAGACCATCGGCAGGAAGAGCTGGTTCATGCCCGGATAATAGGTCGAGTCTTCGTTGTAGGGCTGGGGGGCGGCCGGACGGGGACGCTTTTTCATCAGGTTGTAGCGGCGGATATAGCGCAACACGTCGGAGGGTTCACGGGGAGCCGTGTGCTCGGGCAGCCATTCAAGACATTCCTCCTCCATGACCAGGTCCATCGAATCCAGCCACACGAGCATGGAATCGGTCTGGCGGATTTCTTCCTCGGAAAAATAAAACCGGTTTTCGGGGCGCAGCAAACTGTCGATGGCCAGATACTCCGTCACCGAGTCAACGGGGATGACCGGAATACTGTACGTGAAGGGCGTTTGTGCTTCTGCCCAAGCCAAAGAGCACAGCATCCCCAAAAGCATCGACAAACGTCTGAAGGCCATCATTAGCATATCTTACAGAATTCAAGGACAAAAGTAGTGCTTTTCTTCCAAAACTTTTTTCTACCTTTGCGGTTTTAGCGATTTTTCGGAGTTGCCCCGGGCAAACCCCCATTTTTCGCAAATTATTCAGCTGAAAATAAGAAAGATAACAAAACTTATGGACAAACAGACTATCATCGGATTTATCCTCATTCTCCTGATTTTGGTGGGATTCAACTTCCTGAACAAGCCGACCAAGGCCCAGCTGGCCGAGGCACAGCGACAGGATTCCATTGCCCGCGTCGAACGGGCCCGCGCCGAAGCGGAAGCTGCCGCCCAGGCTGTCCTGCTCGAGCAGCAGACCCAGGAAGACCTGGCCGCTCGCGAGGCTGCCGCCGCCGAACAGAAGATCCGTCAATACGGTGCCTACGCTGCCCTGGCCCAAGGGGAAGACCAGCACTATACCCTCGAAAACGACCTGATGGCCCTCGACATGACGGCCAAAGGCGGTCGCATCGCCTCGGTGCTGCTCAAGGAGTATGTCACGGGCGATTCCCTGCCCCTCGTCCTCTTTGACGAGGCTGCTTCCGACTTCAACGTCACCCTGATCACCAACGAGAGCCGCGTCATCAACACCCGCGATTTGTATTTCCGCGCCGTAGCGACCGACGATCCGCTCAGCCTGACCTTCCGGCTCGACGTCACGGACGAAAGCTGGCTCGATTTTGTCTATACCCTGCAGAGCGACAACTACATGATGAGTTTCGACATCCGCGGCGAGGGCCTGGAGAAAATCATCTCGATGGGCACCAACAGTTTCGACATCGATTGGAAGGTACGCATGCGCGCCCAGGAGAAAGGCCGCAAGTTTGAGAACCGCTACTCCATGCTGCAGTACAAATATCTCGAGGACAACGTCGAGAAGCTCAGCGAATCGAAAAGCGCCCACAAGACCATCGCGCCCCGCCTGCGCTGGGTTTCGTTCAAGGACCAGTTCTTCACGGCTGTCATCATCAACGACAAGGGCTTCTCGTCCAACGAGCTGTCATCCGACATGGAAGAGGACGATTCGCCCTACATCAAGAGCTACGCCCTGCGTAGCAGCCTCGACTTCAACATGCGGGGCGAGCGCCAGGCCAACCTCAGATTCTATTTCGGCCCGAGCAAATACGACATCCTCAAGTCGTACGACAAGGGCGTGGAAGCCGAAAAGCGCATGCAGCTCGAGAAGATCGTTCCGCTGGGCGGCAGCATCATCCGCTGGGTGAGCACCGGCCTGGTGTTGCCCATGTTCCGCTTCTTCGGACGCTATTTCAGCAACATGGGTGTCATCATCATGCTCATGACCCTCTGCATCAAGCTGCTCATCTTCCCGCTCACCTACAAGTCGTTCCTGTCGTCGGCCAAGATGCGTCTGCTCAAGCCGCAAATCGACGAGATCAACGCCAAATATCCGGCCGACACCAAGAGCCAGGAGCGTTCGCAGGCCACCATGTCGCTCTACCAGAAGTCGGGCGTCAACCCCATGGGCGGCTGCATCCCCATGCTGCTGCAATTCCCCGTGCTGATCGCCATGTTCTGGTTCTTCCCGGCCTCCATCGAGCTGCGCCAGGAGAGCTTCCTCTGGGCCCAGGATCTTTCGACCTACGACGCCATCGTGTCGTGGAAGGCCCACATCCCCATCATCAGCAGCCTGCTGGGCAACCACCTGAGCTTGTTCTGCATCCTGATGACCCTGACCAACATCCTCTCGACCAAGCTCACTTCGGGCAACACCGATTCGAGCATGCCCGGCATGAAGATGATGATGTATGCCATGCCTGTCATGTTCCTGTTCATCTTCAACCAGTATGCCGCCGGTCTGAGCTTCTATTATTTCTTCTCCTCGCTGCTCACCATCGCCCAGACCTATCTGTTCCGCATCGGCATCAACGAAGAGAAGGTGCTGGCCGAGATGAAGGCCAACCAAAACAAGCCCAAGCAGAAATCGGCCTTCCAAAAGCGTCTGGAAGAGGCCCAGCGCTACCAGCGCGAGCAGGCCAAGCAGCAGGCTAAAAAAAGAAGATAAAAACTGACGGGCTCCTTTGGGTGTTTTGATTTTTTGCACTACCTTTGCTCCCGCTTTCGGGCATTCGGGGATTCCGGGGTTCCGCCCTTTCGTCCCTTCTGGTTTCGGGCTTTGCCCCCTTCCGCCCAGAGCAAAGGTCCATGCGACGGTAGCTCAGCTGGTTTAGAGCGCTTGCTTGACAGGCAAGAGGTCACTGGTTCGAATCCAGTCCGCCGCACGCTGATAAAGAGGCATTTACGACTAAGCAAATGCCTCTTTTTTTTGCACTGATATGAGAAAAGTAAAAGCAATCATCGAAAGAGCCGGCGACGGTAACTACAGCGTTTATATGGACGCCGACGACATGAGCTATCTTGTAACCGGCACAGGCAAGACTGCCGAAGAAGCCGTCAAATGCTTCAACGACGGATACGCAGACATGAAGCGATATTATCAGGAAGAAGGAAAAGTCTTCGAGGAAGCCGAATTCGAATTCGTATAATATCTGGCATCTTTGTAGTAAAAATAATTCCGCCCCGGTGTGAGGCGGAATTTCTTTTATCAGGAGTATCGTCAAAAGACGGAGATACTTATTTCTTCTTGCTCCTGGCTTCCAGCTGGAGGGTCTTGGTCGGCTGGTCGCAGACCTCGGTCGGACCGAAATACTGGATCGGACCCGGATAGACGTAGTCGGTGCTGATGGCCCAGGCGGCACGCTTCTCGGCAAACTTGCGGAAGGGGGCGCCGTCCAGTTCGACCAGAGCTTTCTGGATGACGGGCTTCATCTCGCCGTTGCGGCGTTCCATGTTCATCATCATGGTGATGGGCACACCGCCGGCGATCCAGTCTTTGGCCGGAGCCGTGGTGTTGCGCACCGACGACATGTAGCCGGTCTTGCCGAAGGCGATCAGGGCAGCAGCCGTGTAGCCCAGCGAATAGCAGTAGTCGGCATCGTAGTTGGAGGGGGCGGCGCAACGGCCCTCATAGCCGAAGAAATGGGTCTGGGTGGCGAACTTGCCGACATATTTGCCGCTTTCCTTCCACTCTGCCAGCTTCTTGCCCACCATCTCGGCCAGCAGTTTCTCGGTCTCGATGGCCGATACCTGCACGTTGCCGTGAGGATCGCGATCGAGGGTGAGCTGCATGGCGACGTTCTCGGGCAGCGACTTGAAGACCTCGGCATTGGCCTTCGAGAGCATCTCGATGATGTAGTTGCGCTGTTCCGACTTGCGGATCACCTTGTATTCGGGATGCTTGGCCAGGATGTCGTTCAGCTCGGCGATGAGCGATTTCATGGCCGGGATGAACTCAATGAGGCCTTCGGGGATGAGCACCGTACCGAAGTTGTTGCCCTGGGCGGCACGGGCGGCCACAGCCTCGGCGATCTCGGTGACGATGTCATCGAGCGACTGGTTCTTGGCCTCCACTTCCTCGGAGATGAGGCAGATGTTGGGATGTACCTGAAGGGCGCATTCCAGGGCGATATGTGAGGCCGAACGGCCCATGAGCTTGATGAAATGCCAGTATTTGCGGGCGGAGTTGCAGTCGCGCTGGATGTTGCCGATGACCTCGGAATAGACCTTGCACGCGGTGTCGAAACCGAAGGAGGTCTCGATCATCTCGTTCTTCAGGTCGCCGTCGATGGTCTTTGGGCAGCCGATCACCTGCACACCGGCGTTGATGGATTTGTAGTATTCGGCCAGCACACAGGCGTTGGTGTTGGAATCGTCACCGCCGATGATGACCAATGCTTTGATGTCCAGTGCTTTCAAAATGATCAATCCCTTGTCGAACTGCTCCTTCTTCTCCAGTTTGGTACGGCCCGAACCGATGATGTCGAAACCGCCGGTGTTGCGGTATTCGTCGATGATGGGAGCCGTCAGCTCCATGTAGTTGTGGTCGATCAGACCGCCGGGGCCCAGGATAAAGCCGAACAGCCGGGATTCCGGATTGACGTCCTTGATGCCGTCGAACAGGCCGGCAATCACGTTGTGGCCGCCGGGGGCCTGGCCGCCCGACAGGATGACACCCACGTTGATGGGCGGATATTTCTTCTGCTCGTCAGCCTTCTCGAAAACGATGTAGGGCTGCCCGTAGGTATTGGGGAACAAAGCCTTGATCTCGTCCTGGTTGGCCACCGACTGGGTGGGTTCTCCTTCTTTCACTTTGACCGGGCCCAGCAGAGCGGTCGGCATCTTGGGCTGATACGCTGCACGCGCAATTTGTAAAGCACTTTTCGTCATAAAATGTCTGTTTTTTTCGCGGTACAAAAGTAGTGCATGCAGCGCACAATCGCAAAAAGATTTTTTCTGTCATTCTCCTTTATAATATTCATTTTTATCCCTACTTTTGCAACTGAGAAAAGAAGGGACTTGGAATTCCCTGGTACAAGTGAATTATCTGTTTCATTTATAATCGTTTCAAAATGGTTTATACACACGAAGTGCAACAAATGTGTTGCGTACAGAAAGGTCCGAAACACGGACCGGCTCCCATCCCCGAAGAGGGCAAGTGGGTAAAGGCCAAAAAGATTGAAGACATCTCGGGCTTCACGCACGGCATCGGCTGGTGCGCTCCCCAGCAGGGCGCCTGCAAGCTGTCGCTCAACGTCAAGGACGGAATTATTCAGGAAGCCCTGGTCGAGACCATCGGCTGCTCGGGCATGACCCACTCGGCCGCCATGGCCGGTGAAATCCTCATCGGCAAGACCTTGCTCGAAGCCCTCAACACCGACCTGGTCTGCGATGCCATCAACACCGCCATGCGTGAGCTGTTCCTGCAGATTGTCTACGGCCGCACCCAGTCGGCCTTCTCCGAAGGCGGCCTGACCATCGGCGCCGGCCTGGAAGACCTGGGCAAGGGACTGCGCAGCCAGGTAGGCACCATCTACAGCACGCTGGCCAAGGGTCCGCGCTACCTGGAGATGGCCGAAGGCTACATCAAGCATATCTATCTCGACAAAGACGATCAGATCTGCGGCTATGAATTCATCCACATGGGCAAATTCATGGAGGAAATCAAGAAAGGCACCGACGCCAACGAGGCGCTGAAGAAGGTCACCGGCACCTACGGCCGCGTCACCGAGGAACAGGGTGCTGTCAAGAAAATCGATCCGCGTCACGAATAATTCAGGAGGATACCACTATGATCAGAGAAGTTAAATTCGAAAGCCAGGACCGCCGTATCAAGCAGATTATCGCCGCTTTGAACAAATACGGTATCAAAGACATCGAAGAAGCCAACGCCATTTGCGACAAGGCTGGTATCGATCCTTACAAAACCTGTGAAGAAACCCAGCCCATCTGCTTTGAAAACGCCAAGTGGGCTTATGTCTGCGGTGCTGCCATCGCCCTGAAGAAAGGTTGCAAGAACGCCGCCGACGCTGCCGAAGCCATCGGTGAGGGCCTGCAGGCCTTCTGTATCCCCGGTTCCGTCGCCGACGACCGCAAGGTAGGTCTGGGCCACGGCAACCTGGCCGCCCGTCTGCTGCGTGAGGAGACCAAGTGCTTTGCCTTCCTGGCCGGCCACGAGTCTTTCGCTGCTGCCGAAGGTGCCATCAAGATTGCCGCCAAGGCCGACAAGGTCCGCAAGGAGCCGCTGCGCTGCATCCTGAACGGCCTGGGCAAGGACGCCGCCCAGATCATCTCCCGCATCAACGGTTTCACCTATGTCCAGACTGAGTTCGACTATTTCACCGGCGAGCTGAAAATCGTCCGTGAAATCGCCTACAGCGACGGCCCCCGTGCCAAAGTGCGCTGCTATGGTGCCGACGATGTCCGCGAAGGTGTCGCCATCATGTGGAAGGAAGGTGTCGATGTTTCCATCACCGGCAACTCGACCAACCCCACCCGCTTCCAGCACCCCGTAGCCGGCACTTACAAGAAAGAACGCGTGCTGGCCGGCAAGCCCTATTTCTCAGTGGCTTCCGGTGGTGGTACGGGTCGTACCCTGCACCCCGACAACATGGCCGCCGGTCCTGCCTCCTACGGTATGACCGACACGATGGGCCGCATGCACTCCGACGCCCAGTTCGCCGGTTCGTCTTCGGTGCCCGCCCATGTCGAGATGATGGGATTCCTGGGTATCGGCAACAACCCGATGGTAGGCTGCACGGTGGCTGTTGCCGTCGATGTGGCCACCGCCCTGAGCCAATAAGCCTCCCATCCGGCGCAAAACCAAAGAGGACAGCCCCACCCCGGGTTGTCCTCTTTTTTTTTGCCGCTCTAATTGCGTGTCCAGTGATAAAAAAA
>JAFSRR010000016.1 GCA_017446025.1 Bacteroidales bacterium
CCTTTGATATCGATGCCAACGGTATCCTGAACGTATCGGCCAAGGACAAGGCCACCGGCAAGGAACAGAGCATCCGTATCGAAGCTTCGAGCGGCCTGACCGACGCCGAGATCCAGCGCATGAAGGACGAGGCTGCCGCCAACGCCGAAGCCGACAAGAAGGAAAAGGAACGTATCGACAAGCTCAACCAGGCCGACAGCATCATCTTCCAGACCGAGAAGCAGCTCGAAGAACTGGGCGACAAGCTGCCTGCCGACAAGAAGGCTGAAATCCAGGGTGTCCTGGACAAACTGAAAGAGGCCCACAAGGCTCAGGATCTGGCCGGCATCGATGCCGCTCAGGCCGAACTGAACCGCATCTTCCAGGCCGCCTCCCAGGAAATGTACAACCAGAGCAACGCCCAGGGTGGCCCGCAGCCGGGTGCCGACTACGGCAATGCCGGCCAGCAGACTGGCAACCAAGGCGGCAAGGACGATAACGTCACCGACGTCGACTTCGAGGAGGTTAAATAACTTCCTCGTAAGACTGAAATGTCGAGCCGAGGAAAATAACACAGCAAATAGCGTGTAGCTCATTGAGTTACACGCTATTTTTTTGCATAGAGAAATCACCATGTATTAATTTATTATTTTTGGAATATTAATCGTACATTTGTCCTCAATTTAGGAGGGAGCAGAAAAGTACATTCCTGATGAAAAACACATGTGATAAATAAAGTTAATAGTAAACCTAAAAGTTGATTATCATGAAACTGACAACTATCTTTGCAGACAGTATTTGGAGTGTCATTTACGAAGAAAGCATCGACGATGCCTACAACGACGAGTTTGAACACTGGCACGATGTTGAATACATCTTTGACTTTGTAATTTCTCACGAAAAAGAATGGAGACTTTCTCCATGGAAGAATCTCAGCATCGAGAACATGACACTGACTGTGATGGAAGAGGCCGATGAACTCGAATCCAGATTGATTGACACCTATGAGTATCACAATAAAGGATTTGACAAGGAGTTTGAGAGCCTATCCAAGAACAGTACAGAAATATACTTAATGAAGAGCAAAGCGTACGGCAAAACTGCCGATCGAAAGCCTTCTCTTTTGAGATTATACGCAATCAGAATTGAAAAAGACAAATATGTGATTACCGGAGGAGCCATCAAGTTAGTGGAAGAAATGCACGAAACAGAGGAGTTGACCAAAGAACTTGAGAAAATGGAAAAAGTGAAACGATGGTTGAAATCACAAGGAGTCCACATCAGTGGAGAGGTAGATCATCTAATTGAATGAATATAAAACTATGAGCGACAATACCGTTATACTGAACAAGCTTAGTCAAGGGCAGTCGGAATGGAGGGATAGAGTTGACAGCCGACACAAAGATGCCGATTGGTTGAAGAAATCGGCTATGATTGCTGTCAAAGTGTTATCCAGACTCCACGAGTTGGGTATGAGTCAAAAGCAACTAGCAGAGGCCCTAAGGGTATCTCCGCAATATGTCAGCAAAATAGTAAAAGGTCAACAGAATCTGACGTTGGAAACAATTAGCAAGTTGGAGCGGATTCTGGGGATGGAGCTGGTTACTGTCTGAGCCAGAGCCATCGCTGTCCCCAGTCGGCCATGGAGGCGGCACGGTTGTCGTCGGGATCCGTACCGCCGATGTCGGTCGAAACCAATACCCGGTATTTTTCCGATGGCCGACGGTTTACCACATATAGCACCACCACCGTCAAGGCGGCCACAATAGCAATCAACAACACTCCCTTCATAACTTTGATTTGGTTGAATATCTGTCAAGTATCACAGACAGCAGAATGACAAAGCCTTTGATGACCTGCTGCCAGAAGGGGGAAACGTCGAGCAAGACCAGCCCGTTGTTGAGCACACCGATGATAAGCGCACCGACCACCGTGCCCAGGATGCTGCCCCGGCCGCCGCTGAGCGAAGCGCCACCGATGACCACCGCTGCAATCGCATCCAACTCATAGCCCATGCCGGCATTGGGCTGGGCGGAATCCAAACGGGAGGTCACCAAAATACCGGCCACAGCCGACAACATGCCAGCCAGGATATATACCAGCAACAACACCCGGTTCACCCGTATGCCGCTGAACATGGCAGCCCGCTCATTGCCGCCGATGGCGTAGATGTAGCGGCCCGTCCGCGTTTTCTTCATGCAAAAAGCGAAAACCGCTATGATGGCCACCGCTATCCAGACCGGCATGGGAATGCCCAGCAGCCAGCCTGTGCCGATAAACTCGAAGCCGCCACCCAGTCCCGTGATGGGGAAACCGCGCGTGTAGAGCATCGTCAGGCCGCGGGCGATGGTCATCACACCCAGCGTGGCCACAAAGGGAGGCACACGGAAACGGGTCACCATCAAGCCGTTCATGCCGCCCATGACGGCACCTACCAGGATGGCCGCCAGGCAACAGCCCCAGAAAGTGATGCTTACATGGATATCGGCACTCGCGATATCAAAGCCCTGATGTGCCAGTCCGGCCGCCACGGCGCCACTCAAGGCCAGCACCGAACCCACACTCAAATCGATACCACCCGTGAGGATCACCAGGGTCATGCCTACCGAGATGCACAAGTTGACGCTGGTCTGACGCAGCACATTAAAAAAGTTGTCGCTCGTGGCGAAATTGTCCGACAGCAAGGTCATGGCCAGGCACATCAGCAACAAAGCCATCATGGGCTTCACTACCGGTTTTTGCAATATCTTATTCGCTTTCATATACATACGTCACTTTTACACACTCATTACCGATTTAATGATGGCTTCTTCCGTAAAGTCGCCGCGTTTGAACTCCTGCGCCAGACGGCCTTCGCGTAGGGTGATGATACGGTCGCAGACGGCCATGATTTCGGGCAATTCCGACGAAACAAAAACTATGGCCATGCCCTCGGAGGCCAGGCCACGCACCAGCCGGCAGATTTCCGTCTTGGCATGGATGTCGATACCTCGCGTAGGCTCATCCAAAAAGAGTACACGTGGCTTGGTCTTCAGCCATTTGCCGATCACGATTTTCTGCTGGTTGCCTCCGCTCAACTGGCCCGCCAGCTGGGAAGCGTCGGTCGATTTGATACCAAGCCGCCCGCGGCAGTCGTCGGCCGCACCAAGTTCCAGCTTGTCGCTCAACAGGCCATGGCGCAGCACTTCATTAAGCGATGCCAGGGTGACATTTTCCTTGATGGACATGCCCAGCACCAGGCCTTCGCGCTTGCGATCCTCCGGACAGAGTGCCAAGCCATGGCACACAGCCTCCTGCGGATGCCGGATTTGGACCGGACGGCCATCGACACGGATATTGCCCGTCGTTTGGGCGGGATGCAGGCCGAAAATGGTTTCCAGCATTTCGGTGCGGCCGGCCCCCATCAAACCATAGAAGCCCAGTACCTCCCCGCTATGGAGGGAAAAGCTGATGTCGTCCAGGATTTTCCGGTCGGCATGCCCGGCGCTGCGCAAAACAAGGTGTTCCACTTCCAGGGCCAACCGACCGGGGACGTTCTCCTGATAATCCAGATCGGTCCGCTGCTCACGACCCACCATGAGCTGGACAACCTCATCGGGCGTAAGCTCAGACATCGGCCGTTCGGTGACAAGCTGGCCGTCGCGCATGACGGTCACGAAATCGGCCAGCCGCCACACTTCGTCCATCTTATGGGAGATATAGACGATGCCCACGCCCTTTTGCTTTAGCTCGGCGATCATGTCAAACAGTATTTCCATTTCGGAGGTTGAAAGGGAAGAAGTCGGTTCGTCCATGATCAGGACACGGGCTCCCAGACTCAGGGCCTTGGCAATCTCGACCAATTGCTGCTGTCCGATGCGCAGATCGTCCATCAGGGTGTGGGTATCCACCTCCAGATGCAGGCGCAGCAGCCACTCACGGGCCTCGGCATGCATCCTGGCCTGGTCGGTCAAGCCCAGGGGAGTCAAAGGTTCACGGCCGAGAAACATGTTCTCGGCAATATTCATATAGGGAACAAAACTCAGTTCCTGGTGGATGATGGCAACACCCGCCCGGCGGGCCTCGCCTACCCCGGCAAACCGGCATGGACGGCCATCGACCAGCACTTCGCCCTCATAATCGGTATAGACACCGGAGAGGATGTTCATCAAAGTGGATTTGCCGGCACCGTTCTCGCCCACCAGGGCATTGACCTGGCCGGCGACGATGCGGAAATCCACGCGGTCAAGGGCCAAGACACCGGGAAAGCGCTTGGTCAGTGCACGAGCCTCAACAATTACCTCTCCGTCAGTCATTATTCAAATCGTAAGCAATTACTTTCAGCGTATTGTCGGCCGGAAAACGGCCGTCGACAACCGCCACGGCACCCAGGTAGTTCACCTTCCCGTCGGTCGCGGGGGAAAACTGCTGCAACTTGGCCGCGATACAGGCGTTCAAGGCAGCCGACACCGCATTGAAATCCATCGTGTTCTGGAAATCATCGATATTGAACCAACCCGAAGCTTCCCGGGCTGTGTTTCCAAACACATGCTTCACCGGAATCACTATGGCTTGGCCACCGCAGAAACCGCGTATTTCATCGCCCACCCGCTGCACCTGGTCCAACTGGCCTTGTACCACATAGAAGGTGGGCGAACCGATGCCAAGCACACGCCCATGTTGCCGGGCGAACGCCTCATCGCCGCAACCGGCGGCCAAGGACTCCAGACTGACAGCTCGCTGGGAGAGGGCTGCCAAAGAATCCTGCATCATCACTTCCACCAACTGATCGGCGTTCAAATCGTTCAAGGCCTCGCGTTGGCGGCGTTGGGTCAGGTTTTCCGTAGAGAAGGAAAACCACAGGGCTGCCAATGCGGCCACGAGGTATATGATCGTCTTTTTCATTCCTCTATCCTCCCGAAATGACCGTAGTTCTTCACATTCTGCCGATTGACCAGATCCACTGCGACAGGCAGCTTCTTGGGCAGGTCGCGTCGGCCTTTGATATACTGGTCGGCTAGGGAGGCCGCCGTCCGGGCCATGGTCTTGGGAAACTGCATGCCGGTGGCCTCGACCTTGCCTTCCCGAATGGCATTGATACAGTCGTCCGAGCCGTCAAAACCGAACACCTTGATGCGGTTCTGCTTTCCGGCTGCCAGGATGGCCTGGTAGGCGCCCATGGCCATGGCGTCGTTGCCACAGAACACCGCGTCGATGTCACGATGAGCCTGCATCATCGATTCTATCACCTCCATGGCCTTGTTCTGGTCGAAATCGGCATTTTGCTGTGCCAGCATCTTCAAACCGTCGAAACAGTCCACCACCGAGTGGAAGCCCCGGCTGCGGGCCCAGGTGTTGTTGTCGCCGACCAGTCCGAGCAATTCCACATAGTTGCCCCGGTATTGCATCACTTCCACGAAATACTCTCCCAGGGAAATGCAGCCCGAATAGTTGTCGCTCAATATCTGGGTGACGCAGGCACCGGGCACGTTGATCTCACGGTCCATGCAAAAGACCGGGATGCCGGCCCGGGCGGCTGCCTTGGCATTGACGGCCGAGCCGTCGGCATCGGTGGAATTCAACAGGATAGCCTTGTATCCCGAGGCCAGGATATTGTCGAAATGCTCCGCCTCTTTCGATGGGGTGTTCTGCGAATCGAACAACACAGCATCATAGCCCAGGGCCTCACAGCGCTCCACGGCCGACTGGCCCAGGACCACGAACCATGGATTGTTCAGGGTGGAAATCACCACTGCGATGCGCTCTTTGGAGGCCGTCCTGCCCTTGCACGAAGAGCCGCCCGCCAACAGGCAGAAGCAGGCCATGGCCATCAAAATGCTTTTGAGAGTTGTTTTCATCACTTGTGGAGTTGATTGCCGGGCAAAAAATATCCAGGCCGTTCCCCAATGGTCCCGGCCTGGATATCAACCGGTGATTACAAAAAAATCATAGATGACGTTTCAGGAATTCGAGGTAGTAGTCCCAGTCTTGAGGCAGGACGCCATGTTTGCCGTCGTGCATCACATAGCCCAAGGTAGTGTAATAGGGCTGCTCGACAGCCGGGAACTCGTCGCTCTCCGGCACATCCTTGCCCAACAGACGATACACGGGCTTGGCCTCGACCAGCGACAGCCACTCGCCCTTGGGATCGGACCAGTTGTCGGTGATACCGGTCTGCAGCAACAGCGGACGCGGGGCAATCAGGGCCACCAGCATGTGGGCGTCGATCGGCATCTCATGCACCTTGTCGCCCCAGTAGGCATACTTGGGACAGAACTGGTAGGGGAAACGCGATTCGGCCGTCAGATGGGCCACCGTCTCACCCCAGTTGCGACGGCTCATGGCAGCACCGCCCTCACCCGAGCAACTCGGGATGACCACGGCGATACGCGGCTCGACAGCACCGGTCCAGATGGTGGTCTTGCCCAGACGCGAGCAACCGGTCAGGGCCACACGCTTGGCGTCCACGTCGGGATCCTTTTCGAAATAGTCCATCACGTAGCTCACGCCGTAAGCCCAGGCGCTGATGCTACCCCAGTCGTCGGAGGCGCGAGGCTCGCCTTTTTTGTGATACAAGCCGCGGATACCGAGCTCATTGTTGTCTTGGAAGTCGGGGGTGATATCCGTGTAGCAGAGCGTGGCAAAGCCGATGCCGGCCTCCAGGAATTTCTGGATGGTGGCGCTCATACCCATGCCCCCCGCACGGTTGTTCTGGTTGGCCTGACGCTCGGCCTGGGCGGCCTGAGCCTGACGGTTCTGTGCAGCCCGGGCCATCCGGACAGAATCAACAATCCGGGCCATCCGGGCAGAATCCACTCCCAGTCCCATCGGGCGGCTACCCATGCCAATCGTACGGGCAGGAATGTCCATCAGCTTGCCGGTTTCCCGGTCCCAGCGATGGCCGGGTTTCAGACCAGGCTCCATGATCGAGAAATTGTTCTGGAAGAAGCTCAGGTTGAGCAGCAACGGGCTGGCCCCCTTGGCATTCTTGGGCAGATAGATGAGTACGTCCACACGCGGGCCCTCGTTGTCGTCGCAGAAATACAGGGTCACCTGCTTGCGGATGGCCGTTCCGCCCAGGCCTTCGTCCTCCTGGATGTCATAGCGAAGTTTGGGCTTGCCCACCGGCCAGCGTCCGTATTCGTTGTCCTCGAACAGGCGCAGGATCTCGGCCCGGCGACGTTGCCATTGCTTGGCGTTTTTGACACGCTTGCCGTTGTTGAATACCAGAGGATCGGGCAAACCCAGCTTGTAATCGCCCGTCCCGTTTTCGTCATAATTGACAGGGATACTGGCGGCAGGATCGCTGTCCTGTGCGCAGAGACTGCCCACACCCACCAGGGCAAGGCAGAAAAGAATAAGACTGATCTTTTTCATTGCACTGAAGATATTAATCGTAAATGTTTAGGTTGGGTTCATTGCTTACACTCACTTTCCCTCCGACAGCAACTGCTGCAAATCGTCCAGGATGGTCTGGGCTTGGGCAGACACTTGGTCGTCGTAGGCCTTTCTGACCACCGTCTTCGGGTCGCAGAGGTAGATACGCGGTATCACCGACGTGGCGAACTTCTCATAGACCTTCCTGTCGCTTTGGGCAGAATAAGGCATGGTCAAGCCGTTGCGCTCCCAGTAGGGCTGCAGCGAATCGGCCGCCTGCGCACGGGAAATCAACACGAAGCGCACCTCCGGATGAGTGTCATAGGCCTGCTGGATGACGGGCAGGGTCTGGCGACAGTCACCACAGGAAGTATGAAAAAACATGACGAGGGAATAACTTCCCTTCAAAGAATCGTTCGAGACGACCTGTCCGTCGTTCATGGTCACAGAGAAGGCAGGCAGTTTGTCGCCCACATCGACAAAGACCGAAGTCTTGTCGGAGATACACGAGCAGAAGGCCCACAGGAGAGTGCAGACCGCCGTGGCCCGGATCAATTTTCCAATATTGTTTTTCATTGTCATGTCTATTTGATGACGATAATATGTTTTCGGCCGCCAAGGTAGCAAGAAATGGGCAAGTTGTCAAGCCTTCAGAGGAGGTTTTTATCTCCAAAAATCCTCATGCAAAACAGCAGGACAAATATTTTTTGCAGTGATGTGTTTGAAATTCAAAACTTATTGCTACCTTTGCCCCCGTCATCAAGCAATTGTTGGCAGCATGGCGGTTTCGTCTAGTGGCCTAGGACGTGGCTCTCTCACGGCTAAAACCCGGGTTCGATTCCCGGATCCGCTACCATAAAGAGGTAAAATCGATTGGGCGTCCAAAGATTCTGCCTCTTTTTTGTTAGCTATCGACGCGATATTATGAAGGATTTCTTCCGACTGCTCTTCCGGCTGGTGCCCCCCTACAAGAAGGATGTCTTCTTGAACATCTTCAACAACCTGGTATCCACCATTTTCAGTCTGTTCTCCTTTGCCCTGATCATTCCCATCCTGGAAATCCTGTTCCAGATCAATACCGGCACCTATCCCCATCATGAAGATATCTGGAGCCTGCCCATCAACGAGATAGGCAGCGCCCTGAAAGACAATTTCTATTGCTTCCTGCTCGACTTCATCGACACCCATGGCGGCGGACTGACCCTGCTCATGCTGGGCGGCTTTCTGGTGGGCATGACCTTCCTGAAGACCGGTTTCATGTACCTGGCCTCGGTCAACATGATCCGCATCCGCACGTCGGTGCTGCGCGACCTGCGCAATATGATCTTCGGCAAGATCCTGGCCCTGCCCCTGGGCTTTTTCTCCGAAGAACGCAAAGGCGACATCATCGCCCGTATGTCGGGCGACGTGACCGAAGTGGAAACCTCTATCATGAGTTCGCTCGACATGCTCTTCAAGTACCTCATCATGATTGTCATCTACTTTGTCACCATGGTGGTCCTGAGCTGGGAGATGACCCTCTTCGTGCTCGTGCTGCTGCCCGTCGCCGGTTTTTTGATGGGGCGTGTCAGCAAGCAGCTCAAGAAACCTTCGCGCGAAGGACAGAACAAATGGGGGCAGATCCTTTCCCAGATCGAAGAAACCCTCTCGGGCCTGCGCATTGTCAAGTCGTTCAACGCCGAAGCCCGCACCTACGAGCATTTTGAGGATGAGAACAACCAGTTGCGCCGCATCACGGCCCGCATTTTCCGCCGTCAGCAGCTGGCCCATCCCATGAGCGAGTTCCTGGGTACGACCATCATCGCCATCGTGCTCTGGTTTGGCGGCACCCTCATCCTGTCGCACTCCACCGGTCTGTCGGCCCAGGTCTTCATCTATTACCTGGTCATTTTCTACAGCATCATCAACCCGGCCAAATCATTCTCCCAGGCCTGGTACAGCATCGAGAAAGGTCTGGCTTCGATGGAGCGTATCGACAAGATCCTGCTGGCCGACAACAACATCAAGGATCCCGAGCATCCCGTCGAGTTGAACGATTTCCATTCGGGCATCGAATACCGGCATGTCAACTTCAAGTATCAGAACGAACCGGTGCTGAAAGACATCTGCCTGAAACTGCCCAAGGGCAGCACGCTGGCCCTGGTGGGTCAGTCGGGATCGGGCAAATCAACGCTGGCCGATCTGCTGCCCCGTTTCTACGATGTGGTGGAAGGCAGTATCACCATCGACGGCACCGACATCCGGCAAGTGCGCAAGCACGACCTGCGCGCCCTGATCGGCAATGTGAGCCAGGAGCCCATCCTGTTCAACGACACCTTCTTCAACAACATTGCCTTCGGCATGAAAGACGCCACCATGGAACAGGTCGTCGAGGCAGCCAAGATTGCCAACGCCCACGATTTCATCATGGCCTCGGAAAAGGGCTATCAGACCAATATCGGCGACCGCGGCAGCAAGCTTTCCGGCGGACAGCGCCAGCGCATCAGCATCGCCCGGGCCATTCTGAAGAATCCGCCCATCCTGATCCTCGATGAAGCCACTTCGGCCCTCGACACCGAATCCGAGCGGCTGGTGCAGGAGGCTTTGGAACAGCTCATGCGCAACCGCACCACCCTGGTCATCGCCCACCGGCTGTCCACCATCCGCCATGCCGACCAGATCTGTGTCCTGCACGACGGACGTATCGTAGAATGCGGCACGCACGAAGAGTTGCTGGCCCTGAACGGCACCTTCCGCAAACTCTACGACCTCCAAACCTCTTAGCTCCTAGCTCTTAGCTCTTAGCCCTTAGTTCTCAGCCCCCCAATACTTCTCGGCGAACCGCGCAAAATCCGGCCAGTCGGGTCGGTCGCTGTGCCCGCCCGTATGCAGACGGAAACCGATGTCGCCGTCGATGTAGGCTTTGTCGGGCAAGGGCAGTCGGTCCTGCATCACCAGGCCCGGACGACCATAGAGCTGCCACACAGGGCTGGCGTCGCGGCACGTGCAGTACATCCCGATGGGATTGGCCCAGGCATCGGTCGTACCGGCATTGACAAAGATGGGCCGGGGCGCCGCCAGTGCCATGAGCAGATGGGCGTCCACCCGCAAGAGTTCGCGACGTCGGGGCATGTAGCCGTCCTCCCGGAGCGGGCCCACCCATTTGAAGATATTGCCTGCCGCCCAGTGATAGGATCCCTCCGAGGCAATCACTTCGAGATTCTCGCCCCAATTGGTACGGATCGGGGCAGCGCCCAATACGCCCGAACAGCTCACGTAGGCAGTCGACAGGCGCGGCTCATAGACCATGGCCAGCAAGGCGGTCTTGCCATAGCGCGAATGGCCCGTCACGCCTATCTTCTTGATATCGACGCTGCGGTCTTCCGTGAGTTTGTCCATGAGGCGGCTGATGCCCCAGCTCCAGGCCGCCATGGCACCCCAGTCCTCAGGCTTGCGCCAGTTGCCCCGGTTGAGCAGGCCGATCAGATAGTCGGTGAGATACTGCCCCTGGTCGGGCTGCAAGCGGGTATTGTCAAAGACCAGATAGCCCCAGCCTCGGGAAAAACATTCCTGCAGGCACAGTGCATCGGGCAGGCGCTCGGTGCCGCGCCCCAGCTGGATCACGACCGGCGTGGCCCAATCGGCCAGGGGTTGGAACAGGGCCGCCTGGATCACCGGCTGGTGGCGCAGGTCGGGATATGAGGAGATATCGACCCGGCCCGTCAAGGTCTTTTTGACGTATTGCACTTCGCGTCCGTCGGCCAGGGTGAAGACTGCCGGCTCGGACACAGAGGTCTGCCAGTCCACACCAAGGCTTTTGGCGGCCTCGGGGACCACGCCCCACATGTCGTATTGCACGTGCTGCCAGATTTCCGGGGCACGGCGTTTTTCCCAGTCCCTGCGGCTGCCCACGTAGCGGCCATTGTCACAGCGTAGCGGATCCAGGGGCGAATAGCCGCCCAGGAGTTCTTCCGCTTCGGTGAAATTGGTCCATTCGCCCCACTGCGAACGCTTCACCTGGTAGCCGGCCGGCGACTGAGGGGTGTAGCCTTCGATATCGGTCCAGAATTTCATGGAAGGATGCGTCGGAACAATCAGTTGCGGCCGGTTGGGATCGTCCACATGGGGGCAAAGCTCGGGCGGCAGGGCCCCCAGTTGCTCTTGCATCTGGCGCATATCCATCACCGAGGTGACATCCTCCGGCGGGAAAGCCGGAAACTGCGAAACACCTTCCACTTTGTTGTTTTCAGTCGAAACAACGCTTGCCGTCCGCTGCCGGCACGAAGCGAAACCCAGCAGCAGAACCGCTGCCAGAGCCACATTCACGACTCTTTTCATCCTCTTTTCCATAAAAACTGCATTGGTATTTGGAAGCGAAGATAATATATGTCGGTGAAAAATCTTATTTTTGCCCGCAGACTGTTGAATAATTAACATCGTGTAGCTATGATAATCGATTTCAGCCAAATGCCGACCGAAGTGGTCGATCATGCCATGGGCGGCGAAAAGTGCCTGCTCAGGAACATCTATATGGACGACAAAGTGAAGATTCTGCGCGGCCAATTGGCACCCGGCGCCTCCATCGGACTGCACACGCACGAGATCAACTGCGAAGTGATGTATTTCATCGACGGAAGCGGCAAAGTGTTCTACGGAGACAAATACCAACCCGTCCATGCCGGCCAGTGCCACTATTGTCCCAAGGGGGAAGCCCACAGTCTGATCAACGACAGCCAGCAGGCGCTCACCTTCTTTGCCGTCGTGCCCCTGCTTCCGTAAACTCATCGGCAGGAGACGGCCGCAAGGTTTCAGAAAAGACTCAACTGTTCGTCCTCGTCCAGCAGCCGGAAACTCATTCGATGCCAGGGCGACGGGCCGAGTTCCCTGATAGCCTCCCGATGGGCGGCCGTAGGATAGCCTTTGTTCTCGTCCCAGTGATAGGCCGGATATTCCCGGTGCAGGGCCGCCATGCAATCGTCACGGTAGGTTTTGGCCAAGACCGAAGCCGCCGCAATCGACAAGTATTTTCCATCGCCTTTGACCACGGTCGTGGCAGGGATGTCGGGATAGTCTTCCGGCAATCCGCTCAAGGCCGGCGTCGGGGGCTGTTTTCTGTCTTCCGACAGGAGGTGGAGCGGCAGCTGGCAGGGCCGGCGGAAACGGTTGCCGTCGATCAGGAGATGCCCGGGACGCAGCTGTAGTTGTGCCACAGCCCGGTGCATGGCCAGCAGTGAGGCGTTCAAGATGTTGATACGGTCGATTTCCGCCGCCGTCACCACGCCCACCGACCAGGCCAGGGCCGACTGCTCGATCAGAGGTCGCAATGCGTAACGCTGCTTCTCGGTCAGCTGCTTGGAATCGTTGAGCTCCTCGCAGCAGAAATCCTCAGGCAGGATGACAGCCGCCGCATAGACCGGTCCGGCCAGGCAGCCCCGACCGGCTTCGTCGCAGCCGGCTTCCAACCTTCCTTTCTGGCAATAGGGCAACAACATCGCTGGCAAGAACTTATTCCGAATATATCACCGCCAAAAGGGTCTGCCCCACCGCCTTCAAGGTGCGGGCATCGATCTGGTCCATGTTGTCGTGGCGCGTATGCCACTGGGCGAAGAAGCCGCCCCGCTGGTCGTCAAAGTCGATAATGTCGATACAGGGGATTCCCGACAGGCGGTTCACATAGAGATGGTCGTCCGTGACCGCACCGCCGCGGGCATTGACAAACCAGGTGCCATAGCCCAGGGCCGCCGCCCGGTTCCAAACCTTGCTCACAACGGTTTGGGCATAATGGTCCGAGAAATACTCCCGCATGAAGCAGGCGTTTTGGGCGCCCACCATATCCAGCAGGATGCCGTATTCGGCCCGATAGCCCGCCCGGTGCGGATGACGGGCCCAGTACTGCGAACCCAGGCACCAGGTGTCTTCGCGTTCGGCCGCCCAAACGGGTGTGCCGTAATCTTCGGTATCAAAAAAGATGATATCCACGCCTATGGCCGGCAAGTGGCTGCTGTCCGACAGGCAAGCGCCGATCTGGCGGGCCACTTCCAGGAGGATACCCACGCCGCTGGCTCCGTCGTTGGCGCCATCGACCGGCACGTGCTGGTGTTCGGCCAGGGGCTCCTGATCACTCCAGGGACGGCAGTCCCAATGGGCTGCCAACAGCACCCTGCGGCTCAAATCGGGCTGGAACGAGCCGATGATGTTGCGCATGTCCAGCCAACTACCGTCATATGCCCTCACCTGAGCCGTTTGCTCAATCACTTGGGCACCAAACCCGGCCAGCGAGGCAACCAGGTAGTCGCCACAAGCACGGTGGGCCGCCGTTCCAGGCACTCGCGGCCCGAAATCCACTTGCCGCTGCACATAGGCATAGGCACTGTCCTGCTGAAACACAGGAACCGGTCTTTCGACAGCAGTCTTGGGGGTGGCCGGCTTGCGCCCGCCACAAGAAAGGCAGAGCAGCAAGGTCGTCAGCAACAGTATCGGACGACTCCATGTCCGGATTTGTATTCTGTATTTCATATGAATTGTCCTATTCTTGACACGTCAAAGCGTATGCCTGGGCCTGACGCAGCACGCGCAGGAAGTTGCCGCCGGCTATTTTCTCTATTTCCTCCTGGGTGTAGCCTTCACGGACCAGGGCCCGGATCAGGTTGACGAGCTCGCCCGAATGCTGGCAACCCACGATGCCGCCGCCACCGTCGAAATCGCTGCCGATGCCCACATAGTCCACGCCTACCAGGTCGCGCACATAGTTAATATGGGCCACGGCATCCTCCAGGGTGGCCTCCCGGTCTTTGGCCAGGAAACCATGGTACAGGCAAATACCCATCACCCCGCCCTTTTGGGCCAGCAGACGGATCTGCTCGTCCTTCAGGTTGCGCCGGTGCCGGCACAGCGCATAGACCGATGAATGGGAAGCGATGATGGGGACGGCCGATGTTTCGATTGCGTCGTAGAAGGTCTCTTCCGAGGTGTGGGAGACATCGACCAGGATGCCGCAGCGGTTCATGCGCCGCACCACTTCGCGTCCGAAGGCCGACAGGCCGTGATGCTCGGGACGGTCGGCTTCCGAGGCCGAATCACAGACATCGTTGTGTCCGTTGTGGCTGAGGGTGATATAGACCACTCCCAGGGCGGCGAACCGATCGACCAGGGAGATGTCCTTGCCCAGGGCATAGCCGTTTTCGATGCCCAGCAAGACAGCCCGTTTGCCGGCCTTTTTAAGGGAGAGCACTTCGTCGGGGGTACGCGCCAGGCCGGCCACGTCGGGGCAGGCCGAGGTGCGGGCCATGGTTTCGTTCAACAGGCGGAAAGCCTTGTCGGTGGCGGCCTGCAGGCCTTGCTCGTCACGGCCGAGCTGCTTGATATAGGCAGCCATCACCACACTGTCCCACAATCCCTGCTCCATGCCCCTTAGGCTGACCCGGGCAGGCACCATTTCAAGGGCCTCTTCGCCCTGGGCGTCGAAATCGATTTTGCCGCGCTCGATTTGTCCGCCAGCATAAATATCGTAGTCGCCCTCGAAAAACATCGGAGCGTCGCAATGGGCATCCAGGCTGACAACCGACCCCATCACCCGGCGGGTCTCATGGTAAAGCACCGCCTCCTCCTTGAGCCAGGCAAACAGCCGCTGCATCACCGGCACCGACTCAGTTAGGCACTCGGGATGCCACTGCACGCCCAGGAAAGGCTTGAATTCGGCCGATTCCACCGCTTCGACGATACCGTCGGTAGCCCGGGCGGCGATGCGCAAAGCCGGCGGCACCTGGCGGACTGCCTGATGATGGAAGGAATTGACAGGGAGCCGGCCTTCGGGAAACAATCGCGAGAGCAAGGTCCCCGGCTCGACAGTGACTTCGTGCACCGTCACATCGCGGGCCTGCGACTGACTGTGCGACAGGGGCTTTCCTTCATATTCGGTGGGAATGTCCTGGTAGATGCGTCCCCCCAGGGCCAAAGTCATCAGCTGTTCGCCGCGGCAGATACCCAGGATGGGCATCTGACGGTCCATGGCCTTGCGGATAAGCGGCAGTTCAAAAGCGTCGCGGACAGGGTTGGTGCTGCCCACATGGGGAGAGAGCGGTTCGCCCGTCACCTCCGGGGTGAAATCCCCGCCACCTGTGAACACCAGGCCGTCCAGGCGCGACAAGAGGGCCTCCATGCCGGCCTCGTCCGTTACGGGTGGCAATACCAGGGGGCAGGCGCCGCTTTGGGCCACCGCCTCGACATAGGCCATCGCCAGCAAAGTCTGCCGGTCGTCGGGGCGGAAATTGCCGCTCAAACCGATCAAAGGTCTGTCACTGTCTGTTCTCATCTTGACAATATAATGCTTTTATCCTCCTCCAACTGGGCCTTGAGGGCCTCCAACGACGGGAAGGTCCGCTCGGGCCGGAGGTAATCTTTCAGGACCACCCGAAGAGGCTGTCCGTAGATATCCTGTCCGAAATCAAAAATATGCACTTCGATGCTGCGCTCGCTGCCGTTGTGCATCGTGGGGCGGGTGCCGATATTGAGCATGCCGCGATACGAACGGCCGCCATACTGCACTTCGACCGAATAGACCCCGCCGGCCGGTACCAGCAGGTCGGGTTCTGTCAGTTGCAGGTTGGCGGTGGGGAAACCCAGGTCGCGGCCCTTGCCATAGCCCCGCACCACGGTTCCGTCCATAAACCAGTCGTAGCCCAGGGCCTGGTTGGCCTGCAGCACTTTCCCTTCGGCGAGCAGCTGGCGGATAGCGGAGGAGCTGACTTGGGGGAAATCGTCCAGCAAAGGCCGTTGCGGGGCCTGCAGCACTTCAATGCCCAACTCCTGTCCATAACGGCGATAGTCGTCGAGAACATCCCGGCGGCCATGCCCGAAATGATGGTCGTAGCCGATAAGCAGGCAACGCACGTGGTATTTGTCCTTCAGCACCCCGGCCATGAAATCCCGGGCACTGAGCGCGGCCAAAGAGGTGTCGAAGGCGAGCTGCTCGACACGGTCCACCCCCGTCTGCCGCAAAAGCTGGTGCTTGTCGTCACAGGCCGTGAGCAGGGAAGGGCAATACGTAGCCTGCAACACCCGGCGCGGATGGGGCCAGAAATGGAGCACCAGCGAAGGCATCATCCGTTGCCGGGCCAGACTTTTCAACTGGTCCATCAGGAAACGGTGCCCCAGATGCACGCCGTCGAAAAAGCCCATCGTGGCCACGCAAGCCTCAAAAGGCCGGGGCTCGAAGCTTTCGTCGGCCGCCAGCGCCGCTTCTTCGGGAAAGAGCCTCGGACCGAAATCCTCGAACGGACGGGGGCAGTCGGTCTGCCAGCCCAGGGAGGCAGCCGCCTCGCAATTGGCCGGGCTGTCGTCCACCAGCAAAGTCTCTTCCGGCTTGAGACGGGCATCGCGGGCCACATATTCGAATATCTCCCGGCCCGGCTTGGACAGGCCGATCTGATAGGAATAATACATCTTCTCGAAACACTCTTCGGCCGGATAGCCCGCCTGGGCAAACTGCTCCAGGAAACGGGTGTGGATCGGGTTGGTATTGCTCAGCAGGAACACCCGGTAACGGCGGCTCAGGGCATAGACCAGGCGGATCTTGCGATAGGGAATGTCCTCCAGGAAAGCCGCCCAAGCTGCATCGATGGCTTCATCAGAAGCCTGCAGCGAAAACATCTCACGTAGTTGGCGGCGGAACTCGGGCAGGTCGATATCGCCGTTCTCAAAAGCGCCGAAGGGGCCCTGATGGCCATAAGGCGTCAGATAGTCGGCCGGCCGGGGCACCCCCAGCCGATGGAAGGCATCCATGCTGGCCTGGGGATTCAGGTTGACCAGCACACCGCCGAAATCAAATACTATGTTCTTTATTTCCGCCACCGAAGGGGTTTTCCGTTTCAAAGCGTAAAATTACAAAAAGCCTCCGATGTGGCAAGCAAAAAAACAGGCGCTGTTGCTTAATCCACAAAATAAGCGTAATTTTGCCCTCACATTCACGAAAACGCGTTCGTGACGGGCCTATAGCTCAGTTGGTTAGTAGCACCTGACTCATAATCAGGGGGTCACAGGTTCAAGCCCTGTTGGGCCCACCCTTTAAAACTCAAGTAAACACAAAACGGGAAGCCGATCGACTTCCCGTTTTTTATTTACGATGACCGCACAGGGTTACAATCTGCGATACTTGAAATTCGAGATGGTGGCCGAACCCTTGCCGGCGACAAAAATGCCCGGCAACACGCTTTGGAACTCGTAGAGCGTGTTGTGGTGGTAGCCGGAGATATCCATGCCCCAGCTCTCGCGCTCCCAATGCTCTCCGTCGAAACTGTATTCGCCCGTCACGATATGCTTGTCGTTGCGCAGGCGCAGCCAAAGATGGTTGCCCATGCTCGCGCCGGTACGGCTGCTCGTGTCCTTGCGGAAACGGTAACGGTGGGTCGAGTCGAAGCCCGTCCCCATGTGGAAACCGGCATTATAGAAGAGCACCAGGCCGGCCATCACCTTGTCGCCGCTCAGTTCGATTTCGGCTTCAATTTCGTAGGAATGATCGCCTGCCACAAACAGCAGCGGCGAGCTGTTGCCCGGGCCGTCGCCTTTGCCCTTCATCACCAGGCTGCCTTTTTTGTTGACTTTCGAACGGCGGGTCTCGTAAGACAGGTAGTGCCGCCATTCGTAACCGATACGGAATTCTCCCAGGCGTGCCTTGGGATCGCCCGTCGAAGCCGGACGCAAGGGCGTGTTGATATAGCCTTCCAGACGGGTGTCGGGCGAAGTGCGGATCCATTCGTCGGAAGTCATCATCACCGGCTCGAGCAGCGTCTGGCGGCCCAGGGTCTGATAGCCGTTCTCATAGGCATGATAGACGATGTACCAGCGGCCGTCCTTGGTGTCGATGAGCGAACCATGGCCCTTGCTCCACCAGCGGTCGTCGGCGCTGTAGGTATGCACCATGGGATTGTAGGGGGAGTTCTCCCAGGGGCCGTCGAGCGATTTGGACCGGGCTACGACCACCATGTGGCTGGTGGGCGGACCTGCCGTGCCGCCTTCGGCGTTCAGATAGTAGTAATAATCGCCGATGCGACGGATCTTCGGACCTTCCAGGCAGAAACCCTCCGTCTGCCATTCGCGGGGATAGCGCCAGCCCAGATAGACCAGCTCCATCGTTTCGGGCATCACGGAAAGACCGTCCTCGGAGAGACGGACACGACGGCCGCCGCTCATAAAGAGCCAGCGCACGCCATCCTCCCCTACCACATGACAGGGATCGATGTTGCCGATTTTCAGGTCGATGGGGTCGCTCCAAGGACCGTCGGGCGTCACCGACCAGGTCACATAGTTGGTCTTGCCCTTGTCCGAGGCCACCGTGAAATAGATGTAGAACTTGCCGTCGTAATAGGAGATGTCGGGTGCCCAGACCGAGCCCAGGTATTTTTTCAAGGCAGGTCCCAGCGGCTCCCAGTTGATGAGGTCGGTCGAATGGAACACAATCAGGCCCGGCTGGTAGTCGAAGCTCGAATGGGTCATGTAGTAGTCGTCACCGACCCGGACAATGGTGGGATCGGGATAGTCGCCCCGGAAAATCGGATTCATGTAGACAGCCCTCACCTGACGGCGCACTTCCGGCTGGGGTTCGTCAACGGCCTGCTGGGCGGCAAGCGGGGACGGCCACAGGACAACCAGTCCCAGGGCCAATGCCAGCATCAAACTAGACTTCGACATAAGCGTACGGTTTTATGGTCAATCATTCATCGACAGCAGGAACTCTTCGTTCGAATCGGTCTTTTCGAGCCGGTCCTTGAGGAATTCCATCGCCTCGATGGGATTCATATCCGACAGATAGCGGCGCAGCACCCACATGCGGTTGAGCGTCTGCTGGTTGAGCAACAGATCGTCGCGACGCGTGCTGGAAGCCAGCAGATCGACTGCCGGGAAGATGCGCTTGTTGGACAGCGTGCGGTTGAGCTGAAGCTCCATGTTGCCCGTGCCCTTGAATTCCTCGAAAATCACATCGTCCATCTTGGAGCCCGTTTCCGTCAGGGCGGTGGCGATGATCGTCAGGCTGCCGCCGTTCTCGATATTACGGGCAGCGCCGAAGAAACGTTTGGGCTTGTGCAGGGCATTGGCATCGACACCCCCCGACAAGACCTTGCCCGAAGCCGGAGCCACGGTGTTGTA
>JAFSRR010000017.1 GCA_017446025.1 Bacteroidales bacterium
CCCAATGCCCAAGCCGAAACCTTATATTTATATATATATAAATATAAAGCTTATTTTATTGCTTTTGGCTGAAATTCAGATTTCCGACCAAAAATAGGTCGAAAACAACTGCAACAACTGCAACAACTGCAACGCCCCGCTGTCTTTTACTGATTTTGGATGACAGGTTTTTTTCTCGAGCAAAATTATTTCTTTGAATGGAGGTTTGACTATCTTTGCTATCGGCAGATGTGGAGCGAAGATGCTTTTCAGATGTTATAGTGGAGATTCTTCATGATGTGCTGATTATGAACAAGATTGTATTGATAACAGGGGCGACAAGCGGTATTGGACTGGTTTGTACCCGCAGATTTGCCGCCAACGGCGACCGGGTGATCATCACCGGACGCAACAAAGAGCGGTTGGAAGAAATACGCCGTGAACTCGTCGAAAAGGGCGCCCGGGTGCTGGCCCTGGTCTTTGATGTGAGAGACCGGCAGCAGGCCAAGGCCCTTGTCGAAGGTTTGCCGGCCGAATGGAAGGAAGTGGATGTGCTGGTCAACAACGCCGGCCTGGCGCTGGGATTGGAAGCCGAGTATGAGGGCAATCCCGAGGATTGGGACGAGATGGTCGATACCAATATCAAAGGACTGCTCACCATGACCCGCCTGGTGGTGCCCGGCATGGTGGCGCGCAACCGGGGGCATGTGATCAATGTGGGCTCGGTGGCGGGCGATGCAGCCTATGCCGGCGGCAACGTGTATTGTGCTACGAAGGCGGCTGTCAAGGCACTGTCGGACGGTCTGCGTATCGATGTGGCCGACACGGCGGTCCGCGTGACCAACCTCAAGCCCGGCCTGGTCGAGACCAATTTCAGCAATGTCCGTTTCCACGGCGATCGCGAACGGGCCGCCAAGCTGTATCAGGGCATCAAGCCGCTTACGGGCGACGACATCGCTGATGTGGCGGTCTATGCCGCCAACGCCCCCGAGCATGTGCAGATTGCCGAGGTGCTGATCCTGGCCACCCACCAGGCCAGCGGCAGTGTGATTGTCAGAAAATAAGGTTACAAATGAATTCATCTATGAAAACGAAACGAATTACAGTGTTCTTAGTGGCAGCCACGCTGATTTGTGGCTTGAGCCTGTTTACGGCCTGCAAGAAGAGTAAGGCAAACGAAGCCGGGGAAGCTCAGCAGGTAGTATCTACCGAACTTATCCGTACCTCCCAGAGTTGGGACGGTGTCGAGTTGCCGGATTATTTGGAGGGCCGTCCGGAGCTGGTGGCCGTCAAGTATGTGTTTCCTGTCGGTCAGAAACTGGGCTGGCATCACCATCCGGTCATGAACTACGGCGTCCTGATGCAGGGCGAACTGACCATCATCGGCCTGGACGGCAAGGAAAAGGTCGTCCACGAAGGGGAGGCCGTGGTGGAGATGGTCGGCACCGTCCATCATGGCGAGAACCGCGGCGACAAGTCTGTTGTCCTCTACATGTTCTATCTCTCCCAGGCGGATATGCCCCTGGCCGTGCAGCACCCGGAAATTCCGCTGGAGTAGTGATAAAAAATTTTGCATTACGCCGCGCATGTATTATATTTGTCCTGTCAACCTCTTAACTCAATTGATATGGTAGAAAAATTCAATCTCTACTTCAAGGATGTCATCCTCAAGCAGTATGCCCAGTTTCAGGGCAAGACCAAACGGCCCGATTTCTGGTGGTACGTATTGTTCTATGTGATTTGCGAAATCGTATTGGCCGTCATCGACAAAATCATCGGCTGGAACGGTGTGCTGTCGTGCATCTTCGGCCTGGCCCTGCTGGTGCCCTCGCTGGCCATCGGCGTGCGTCGTCTGCACGACATCGGCAAGAGCGGCTGGTGGTGGCTCATCGGTCTGGTACCGGTGGTCGGCTGGATCGTGCTGGTCTATTTCTGGGTGCAGAAATCCAAATAAGTTGCGACATCCTTACATCGAAAACAAAGCCGTGGTGAGATTGTTCATCACGGCCTTGTTTGGCTTTTTTGATATCTTTGCGGTCGTGTAGCCATGGCTGCTGCTTTGAATTTGAACAGTTTAATCGATAAAAGAAAGGAATTATGAAGAAGTGTGTTACCCTTTGTGCGGCCCTGGTTGCCTTGTGCTTTTTCTCGTCGAAGGCCCAGGTGATCAACTACGACCAGATTGATTCTGTCGTGATGCAGAACCAGCAGATTGCCGACCAGGCCAGTCAGAATTTCATGGATCAGGCCCAGACGGGCGGCCGCGAAGTGAGTCGTCTGGAAAACCAGATTGACGAAAGCCAGAAGCGGATCGATCTGCTCAAGGACGAAGCCAAGCAGATCAACTCCAATGTCAAGAAACTCGAATCGGTCAAGAAACTCAAAGTCGAATCCAACAAACTGCAGAAGAAAGCCCTGGCCCTGGATGGTCTGAGCCGCGAAGACAAGTTGGCCATCAAGCAGATGAAGAAGGAGGAGAAGCAAGCCCAGGCCGACGTGGCCACCGAAAAGGCCAAGATGTCGAAGGTAAACAAGGCGATTGCCGCCAACAAGAAGGAAATCTCTGCGGCCAAGAAGGAGATCTCCAAGATCCGCAAAGACATCAAGACGGCTGAAAAGGATGCCAAGCAGAGCGAGAAAGTGCTGAAAGAAAGCAAGAAACTGCAGAAAGAAATACAGGAAACCCTTTAATATTAATCTCAAACTCACAGGAAACATGATTTCAGGAAATGTCCGCCCGGCCGATATGGAGCGCATTACGACTCCGGCGCTGGCTCAGAAGTTCATCGATGAACAGTTGGCTGCACTCCGTGCACAGATAGGTAACAAGAAGGTATTGCTGGCCCTTTCCGGCGGCGTGGATTCGTCGGTGGTGGCCGCCTTGCTCATCAAGGCTGTCGGCAAGCAGCTGGTGTCGGTCCATGTCAATCACGGACTGTTGCGCAAAGGTGAGCCCGAACAGGTGGTACGCGTGTTCCGCGACGAGCTGAATGCCAATCTGGTCTATGTCGATGCAACCGACCGTTTCCTGAACAAGCTGGCCGGTGTGGCCGATCCCGAGCAGAAGCGCAAGATCATCGGTGCCGAATTCATCCGTGTTTTCGAAGAGGAAGCCCGCAAGCTGGAAGGTATCAGTTTCCTGGCTCAGGGGACCATCTATCCCGACATCGTCGAATCGGGTCCGGTCAAGTCGCACCACAATGTGGGCGGTCTGCCAGAAGACCTGCAGTTCGAGCTGGTCGAGCCCATCAAGTTGCTCTTCAAGGACGAGGTCCGCGTCGTAGGCAAGGCCCTGGGTCTGCCCGACAACATGGTCTTCCGTCAGCCCTTCCCGGGCCCGGGTCTGGGCGTACGCTGCACGGGTGCCATCACACGCGACCGGCTGGAAGCCCTGCGCGAGAGCGATGCCATCCTGCGAGAGGAATTTGCCAAGAACGGCCTGGAAGGCAAGGTATGGCAGTATTTCACCATCGTTCCCGACTACAAATCGACCGGTGTCAAGGACAACAAGCGCTCATGGGACTGGCCCGTCATCATCCGTGCGGTCAACACCCGCGATGCCATGACTGCCACCATCGAGGAGATTCCCTACAAGCTGCTGCATCATATCACCCAGCGCATCATCACCGAGGTGCCCGGCGTGAACCGCGTGCTCTACGACCTGACGCCGAAGCCCACCGGCACCATCGAATGGGAATAGTCCGTCTCTGACAGCAGACCCAACCCTATACAAAGTGCCGGGGCCGCTTTTCGGGTTCCGGCATTTTTTTTGAATCTTTACCTCGCCAGTGAAATCGCGCGACAGGATATACATCGCCATCGACCTGAAGTCGTTCTATGCTTCGGTGGAGTGTGTGGCCAGGGGTTTGGACCCGCTGACCACCAATCTGGTCGTGGCCGACCGGAGCCGCACCGACAAGACCATCTGCCTGGCAGTCTCCCCCTCGATGAAAGCCTATGGCATCGGGGGGCGGGCCCGGCTGTTCGAAGTGGTGCAGCGTATCCGGGAGGTGAACCAGCAGCGACTGGCCAAGATCCGGCGGCCCTTTGCCGGCAAGTCGTACGACGATCCTTCCTTGAAGGCCCATCCCGACTGGGAAATCGATTATCTGGTGGCCCCTCCGCGCATGGCCCATTACATAGAGGTCAGTACCCGCATCTACGGAATCTATCTGAAATATATTGCCCCGGAAGACATCCATGTCTACAGCATCGACGAGGTGCTGATGGATGTGACCGACTATCTGAAGACCCGCCGGCAGACAGCTCGCCAGCTGGCCATGACCATGATCCGCGATGTGCTCGGCCAGACCGGCATCACGGCTACGGCCGGCATAGGCACCAACCTGTATCTGTGCAAGGTGGCCATGGACATCGTGGCCAAGCACATGCCGCCCGACAGCGACGGGGTGCGTATCGGCCAGCTCGATGAGATGTCGTACCGGCAGCAGCTCTGGGACCACCGGCCGCTGACCGATTTCTGGCGGGTGGGGCGCGGCATCGCCGACAAGCTGGCCCTCTATGGTATGGACACCATGGGCAAGGTGGCCCGGCAGTCGGTGCGCAACGAGGAATTGCTCTACCGCCTGTTCGGGGTGAATGCCGAGCTGCTGATCGACCATGCCTGGGGCTGGGAGCCGGTCTCCATGGCCCAGGTCAAGGCCTACAAGCCGGTCAACAACTCTTTCAGCAGCGGGCAGGTGCTCTCTGAAGGCTACAATTGGGAAAAAGCCCGCGTAGTGACGCAGGAAATGGCCGACGGGGCGGCACTGGATCTGGTGGCCAAGAGAATGGTGACCGACCAGCTGGTGCTCACCATCTGCTATGACACCGAGAATCTGACCAATCCGCAGATCCGGGCCAAATACCAGGGTCCGGTGGCCCGCGACCATTATGGCCGCCAGGTGCCCAAGCATTCCCACGGCACGGCCAACCTGGGACGGCACACATCGTCGTCGGCCTTGATCATAGGGGCCGTCATGGACCTGTACGACCGCATCGCCAATCCCGATTTGCTGGTGCGGCGGATTTATCTGGGCACGAACCATGTGGTGCCCGAATCGCAACTGGCGGCCCCGGGCCCCGAGCAGCTGGATTTCTTTACAGACTACGAACAACTGCAACAGCAAAGGGCCTCCGAGCAGGCGGCGCTCGACAAGGAACGGCGGTTGCAGGAATCACGCCTGGCCATCAAACAGCGTTTCGGACGCAACGCCCTGCTCAAGGGGCTTAATTTCAAGGAAGGGGCGACGGCCAAAGACCGCAACGCCCAGATAGGAGGACACAAGGCATGACGGAGGACTATTCGGATATCATCGGTTTGCCGCACCACCGCTCGGTCAACCACCGGCCCCTGCCCCCTGAGAGCCGGGCTGCCCAGTTCGCTCCCTTTGCCGCCCTGACCGGTTATGAGGCGGCGGTCGACAAGGAGGCTCGCCTCCAGGAGTCCCACTATAACCAGGAATACGAGCCGGACAATCAGGAATACGGGCCGGAAGACATGGATGCCGGCTCCTTTGGGCCATGGCCCGAAGATGAGCCGACGGCCTGAGGGGAGGCAAATAATTCCGTCTGATTTGATTACTTGGCCAAAGTTGCTTATTTTTGCCTATCAGATTTGTTTGAAGCATGATATCGGCTTTTTATCAACGTAACAAGGCCCTCGTGGTCCAACTGCTGCGCTACGCGGTGGTGGGCGGCGTGGCTTTCGTGGTGGATTACGGCTCGCTGTGGCTGCTCACCGAGGTGGTCGGGCTGCATCATCTGGTATCGGCGGCCATCGCCTTTATCCTGGGCCTCATCTGCAACTATGTCATCAGCACTGCCTGGGTATTCGGCGAGAGCAAGGTGAGCAACCGCTGGGTCGAGTTTGTCATCTTTTCCATCATCGGTGTCATCGGGCTGGGGCTCAACGAACTGATCATCTATCTCTGTACAGATGTCTGCGGACTGCACTATATGCTGAGCAAGATCATTTCCACTGTCATCATTTTCTTCTGGAATTTCTTCGCCCGCAGATTCATCCTTTTCAAATCCTGACAATATGAAGACTGCAATCATTGCCGGGGCCGGCCCGGCCGGTTTGACAGCGGCCTATGAGCTGCTCAGGCAGACAGATATCCATCCGGTCGTTTTCGAAGAGACCGACCGCATCGGCGGCATCTCCGCCACGGTGCAATACAAGGGCAACCGCATGGACATCGGCGGCCATCGCTTCTTCTCCAAGAACGACGAGGTGATGAAGTGGTGGCAGGAGATGATGCCCCTTCAGGGCGCCCCTTCCCTGGACGACATCCTGTTGCATCGCACCCTGCCGCTCAGTGAAGGAGGTCCCGACCCGCAGAGCAAGGACCGGGTGATGCTGCTGCGCGACCGTGTGTCAAGGATTTTCTTCCTGCGTCATTTCTTCGACTATCCGATTTCGGTCAAGTGGGCCACCTTTGCCGGCATGGGCCTGTGGCGCACCATCAAGGCCGTCTTCGGTTATTTCTGGGCCGCCCTGTTCCCCAAGCCGGAGACTTCGCTGGAAAATTTCTACATCAACCGTTTCGGCCGGCCGCTCTATGAGATGTTCTTCGAAGACTACACCGAGAAGGTCTGGGGCGTGCATCCGAGCAAGATCGGTGCCGACTGGGGCTCGCAGCGCGTCAAGGGACTGTCCATCCTGGCCCTTCTGAAGGATGTGCTCACCCGCCCCTTCCGCCGTCAGGACATTGACCAGAAAAAGGTGGAGACGTCCCTCATCGAACAGTTCATCTATCCCAAATACGGTCCCGGCCAGCTCTGGGAAACGGTGGCCGACGAAATCCGCCGCCTGGGCGGTGAAATCCACACCGCTTGCAAGGTGACAGGGGTACATGTCGTCGATGGCCGGGTCGATGAGGTCGAGGTGCAGGAGCCGGAGGGCACGAAGACGTATTCCTGCGACTATTTCTTCTCGACCATGCCCATCAAGGACCTGGTCTCTTCGCTTCGCGAGGTGGAGGTGCCCGAAAAGGTGGCCCGGGTGGCCCGCGATCTGCCTTACCGCGACTTTATCACCGTCGGTGTGTTGGTGCGCCAGCTGAAGATCCGCAACACGACCAAGACGCCCACCTACGACCATCGGGTGCCCGACACGTGGATCTACGTGCAGGAAAGGGATGTCAAGGTGGGCCGTCTGCAGATTTTCAACAACTGGTCGCCCTACATGGTGGCCGACTACGAGCATACCATGTTTGTGGGCATGGAGTATTTCTGCGACGAGGGCGATGCACTCTGGAGCATGGACAAGCAGGCCTTCATCAAGATGGCCATCGACGAGTTGGTCAAGATCAGGGTGGTCGACAGGGACGATGTGCTGGATGCCGTGCAGGTGAAGATCCGCAAGGCCTACCCTGCCTATTTCGGCACATATTACGAGTTGCCCGTGGTGCGCGAATTTCTCGACCTGATCGGTAATCTCTATTGCCTGGGCCGCAACGGGCAGCACCGCTACAACAACATGGACCATTCCATGCTGACGGCCATGGAGGCTGTGCGCAATATCCGCGACGGCCGCGTCGACAAGGAAAACATTTGGAGTGTCAATACAGAAGAATCCTATCATGAAAGCAAATAGCAATGTCATTCGCTGGGTACACCTCGCCCTCATTGTGGTGGTGTTCATTTTTTCTTTCCGCTACATCTTCAACGAAAAGCTCGACTTGAACGGTGACAATGCCGCCTACATCGAGCTGGCCCGCAATATCGCCCAAGGCCACGGTTTCACCAACGAAACGCTGGACGGGGCCTGGCATCCCCATTCGCATTTCCCCGTGGGCTATCCCTTCATTCTGTCGCTCATGGTGCTCTGCGGACTGGACAACCTGATTGCCTTCAAGGTGCTCAACGGACTGTTCCTGCTGGGCGGGGCCATATTGTTCTACTTCCTGCTGACCCGTCACACGAAGAACGCCCATCTGGCCTTTGTGTGTGCCCTTCTGACGGTGATGTCGCCCCATGTGCTCAAGTTTGCCACGATGGCCATGTCGGAGATGAGCTTCCTGTTTTTCATGATCCTGACCATGTGGGCCCTGTCGCGCAGCGGTGAGGAGAAAAAGTCTTTCGGCCCCTTCTTTGTGGTCGCCGCCCTGGGGGCGGCCGCCTGCTATTATCTCCGGGCTGTGGGGGCGGCCGTGTTGTTTGCCAACCTGGTGTTCTACCTGTTCCGTCGCGAATGGAAACAGGCGGCCGTGGGTACCGGCATTTCGGTGGTGGCCATCCTGCCCTGGATGATACGCAACCGGCTGGCCGGCGTTTCGCGCGACTACTTGATGCCCATCCTGGCCAAGAACCCCTGGCGGCCCGAAGAGGGCAATATCGCATCGGTAGGTGAGTTTTTCAAGAAAATCTGGACCAATCTCGATGAAACGGCCCTAAGCGGCTACCGCCATATCCTCTTCCCAAACTGGCAGGGCTACGGCAACGGCCCCTCTTCGACCATGACGCTGATCCTGGGCGCCGTCATCCTGCTGGTGGTGCTCTACGGTTTGTGGAACACGGGCAAGATGCGCTTTGCCCTGGAGGCTCTGTTCATCGCCAATATCGGTTTCCTGCTGCTGTGGAACGGCGGCAACGGGGTGCGTTATGTCACACCTTTCATTCCTTTCCTGTTTCTAGGCTTCTGGAACGGAGTGTATAGCCTCCTTCGCTGGCTGCTCTGGAAAAAATGGGATTTGGACGCCCGCCAATGGGTGGTCTATCTTGTCTTGCTGGTGCTGCCCGCCTTCCATCCGATGCTGGCCGAAATGCATCAGGCGGCCAGTCAGCCGCTGCCTCCGGCCTACGCCAACTATTACCACATCGCCGAGGAAGTGAACAAGCAGTCCAAACCCGGTCACAAATATGTGGTTTGCTGCCGCAAGCCGGAACTCTTCAAATACTATGCGCCCAAGACGCTGACCACGACCTACGCCCGCACCAAGGACAGTGAGAAACTGGTGCGTGGCCTGTTGCAGAACCGGGTGGATTTCGTCGTGCTGGAACAGTTGGGCTACAGCTCGACGCCCTTGTATCTGTATCCGGCCATTACAACGTATCCGGAACTTTTCCCCGTCGTGTGGCAGTTGAAGAATCCGGATACTTATCTGCTCCGTTTCGACCGCGAGAAAGCCGCGGCCATGTTGGGAGAATAATCTTGTCTGTTATTTGAGGTCTTTGGCCATCCTGACAGGATCGCACGTGAGACCTATGCCCAGTTTGGCCAGGGTCTTGCGATCCACCTCGCTCATCATGACCGTCGAGTGCACCTGGGTGCCTGCCAGGTTGGGCAGCTGTTCGAGGGCCAGTTTGCAGTTCTCGTCGATGAGGCTCATCATGGAGATGGCCACCAGCACCTCGTCGGTGTGCAGGCGCGGATTGCGGCCGTGCAGATAGGTCACCTTGGTCTTTTGGATGGGCTGGATCATGGTCTGGGGAATGAGCTTTACGTTGTGGGCGATGCCGGCCATGTGTTTCAAGGCGTTGAGCAGCAGGGCGGCACAGGGTCCCAGCAGCGGACTGGTCTTGGCCGTGAGGATGGTGCCGTCGGAGAGTTCGATGGCCGCAGCGGGCAGCCCGACTTTTTCCATTCTTTCCTTGGCGGCAACGGTGGTCCGGCGGTTGGCCGTCGTGATCTTGGCCCGCTTCATGAGCAGGGCGATCTTGTTGACTTCGCTCTCGGTGGCCTTGCCGTCGGCAAAGTTGCAGACAGCCGTATAGTAGCGCCGGATGATTTCCTGCAGGGAGGCTTCCCGGCAGGCGTCATCGTCGCTGATGCAGTAGCCGGCCATGTTGACACCCATGTCGGTGGGCGACTTGTAGGGGGTGGCGCCGTAGATGTCGTCGAACAGGGCGTTCATTACGGGGAAAATCTCCACGTCGCGGTTGTAGTTGATGGCCGTCTCGCCGTAGGCTTCCAGGTGGAAGGGGTCGATCATGTTCACATCTTCCAGGTCGGCTGTGGCGGCTTCATAGGCCAGGTTGACCGGATGGGTCAGGGGCAGGTTCCAGATGGGGAAGGTCTCGAATTTGGCATAGCCGGCTTTGACACCCCGTTTGTTCTCCTGATAGAGCTGGCTCAGGCAGACGGCCATCTTGCCGCTGCCCGGGCCGGGGGCTGTCACCACGACCAGCGGGCGGGTGGTCTCGACGTAGTCGTTCTTGCCGAAGCCCTCGTCCGAATCGATCAGATCGACATTGTTGGGATAGCCATCGATGGTGTGGTGGTAATAGACCTTGATGCCCATGCGCTCCAGGCGCTTGCGATAGGCCTCGGCACTGGCCTGGCCGTTGAAATGGGTGATGACAACGCTGTTGACACTCAGTCCCCGGTCCATGAACTCGTCTCTCAGACGCAGCACATCGACATCGTAGGTGATGCCCAGGTCGCTGCGGACCTTGTTCTTCTCGATGTCCACGGCACTGATGACGATGACAATCTCGGCATCGTCCTTGAGCTGCATCAGCATCTTGAGTTTACTGTCCGGTTCGAAGCCCGGCAAGACACGACTGGCGTGATAGTCGTCGAAGAGCTTGCCGCCAAATTCCATGTAGAGTTTGTCGCCGAAGGTGGCGATACGTTTTTTGATCTGCTCGGACTGGATTTTCAGATACTTTTCGTTGTCGAACCCGTATTTCATCGTAGGTGAGGTGTTAAGAATACGGGTTACAAAGTTAGTGATTTCCACTTTCCTTGCAACCCGTCAAGTCAAAAAAAAAGTCCGGTCGGCAACGTTTATTTTCTTCCCGGTGCCGAAGGTAGCGGCCAGCGCGGCTCTTTCATGTCGTGGATGTAATCGTAGGCCTTTTTGCGTTGGTACTGGGCGTCGAACGGCAGGGGATAGTTGTTCTGCCCGAGCCAGGAATCGCGGTCGCTCAGGTTCCAGAAAGTAACGCAGTCGATCACGTCCTTGTGCTTGCGGAATACCCGGAACAGGCGGGCATACTGGTCGGCCAGGTACTGGTCGGTCGTGTCGTTGACGGCCACCCCTTCGCGGCTGAAATTGAGTTGGCCGCCCCTTTCGGTATTGACCCGCACATCGAGCTCGGTGATGTGGATATGGTCCACCACCTGCTTGTACAGGGTGATGGCCTTGTCGATGGCTTCTTCCGAGGGGCCGTAGATGTTGTAGTGTCCCTGCATGCCGATGCCGTCGATGGGCACACCTTTGGCCTTCATTCGCTTGACCATCTCATAGATGCGCTGGCTTTTGACCGGATCGCATTCGTTGTAGTCGGTATAGAAGAGCAGGGCGGTGGGATCGGCTTCACGGGCATACTGGAAGGCTTTGGCGATGAATTCGTCACCGCAGAGCTTGTACATGACCGATTCGCGGTAGGGATGGGGCGACCGGGGATTGTCGCTCATGGCTTCGTTGACCACGTCCCAGCAATAGACCACGTCCTTGTAGCGTTCGACCACGGCCTGGATATGATTTTTCATGCGCTGGTAGAAGACTTCTTTGGTGGGGTTGTCCTCGGTCATCCAGCGTCCGATCTGCGAATGCCACATGAGGCAGTGTCCGCGCAGTTTGATGCCGTTCTCACGGGCGAAATTGGCGATGCGGTCGGCTCTTTCCCAGTTGAATATGCCTTCCTGGGGTTCGGTGGGGCCGGGTTTCATATCGTTTTCACAGGTCATCGAATTGAACTCCTGACGGATGAGCGCCTGCTGGTCGGCATTGCTCACATTGCGCTGGTTGACGGCTACCCCGATCATGAAATAATCCTGATAGACATCTTTCAAGCCGTTCGTTTGAGATAAATCGACACGGATGTCCAGGGTGGCGCCTGCCCCGGCCTTGACGCTCTGTTCAACTTTGGCGGGCGCTTCCGGCCGGAAGCTGTAGGGCGGATTGAAAAAATCGGCCTCTCCATGCTGCTGCATGATGTCGGGCGCTCCCAGGCAATCGCGGAATCGGATATTGTAGTCGCGCAGTTCAGGACGAGTGGAAAAGGGAGTCTGGAATAGGTCGACCCCTTTGGGTTTGGAAACGAAAACACAGCGGTCCACCAACACATTGGAGTGGTAGCGAGCCTGAATATAAACCGAAGCCTCGCTACTTGAATACAAGCAATTGAGCAGATGTATCTGTCCGAAACGGACAAAGGGCATCCGGGCTTTGCAGCCTTCGTCCCACCAGCAATGGTCGAAGGTGGTGCGCAGGCGGCCTTCGCTGCGGCGCCCTTCGCGGTCGCTTGATCCCCAGAGGTTGCTGAAACGGTGGTCGCTGTTGTGGTCGGCATTTTCATCGTCGGCCAGTTTGGGCCAGGGCCGTCTCAGATAGCGGAAACGGCACCAGGAAACGGTCAGGTAGTCGGAGCCCTGGTTGCAGTCGAAATTGCCGTCCATGCCGTCCTGAAAGTCGCAGTGATCCACCCAGATATGCTCCGAGCGGGTCACAAACAGGTTGTCTTTGGCATCGCGGTCAAAGGCGCCGGGGCCGATGAAGGTGATGTTCTGCAGGATGATGTTTTGGCAACCGTCAAGCATCAGGATGCCGGTGGAATCCTTTTCCAGGGTGTATTTGTCATTGATCAGGGCCGAACCGGACAGGCCGATGAGGCTTTTGTTCTTCACCCTTTTCATTCCAAACTGACCGGGTACCCGGATACGGCCTTGCAGATAGAGGGTTTTCGGAGTGCTGTCGTTCTCTGCCAGGGCACTCTGCAGCTGTGCAAAATCGCTGATCATCACTGGATTCATGCCCTTGCCTCCATCGGTGATACCATCGACGGCAGCCCAGCCCGTAGGCTGGCTCCAGGCCTGCAGGCCGGCTATGAGCGCCAGCATGGCAAGCAGGCCGGGTTTTATCATCTTTGTCTTCATAAGTGCAGTTTTGTGGTTTATTCTTCCGTTTTGGGTTGGCGTCTGTCCACGACAGTTGCATCGGGGAAAGCGCTGGGATCGAAGCTCACCTGCTGATCGGTGACTCCGAAATCGAGATCACGCATGGTGAGGGTCATGCCCGATATCTTGGTGCTGAGGCTGACAGGATAGTAGGTTTCTTTGTCGATGACGAGGTCCATCGACTTGGGAGCATCCTTCTCCTTGTTCGATTTGGATTTCTTGCACTGGAACTGCCAGGTCTTGTCGGTTTCTTTTTTGAGAATGATGTCGTAGCCTTCGGCAATGTCGCTGAACAGTTCCGTGTCGCCTCCCGATTCGATGCTGGCGGTCTGGTCCTTGATCTCAATCTCGTTCTTTTTGGAGTTGTAGGTCCACATGGTCTCACCGTCTGTCCAGGTGGTCATTTCGGCGCCCATCATCCTGGCTTCCATACGGGATTTCTCTCCCAGGTAATAGCATTTGGTGGTAACGGCCCCCAAAATCGGGACTTTCAGATCGACGGTCATGATCAATCCGTCGTCTTCGTGCGTATCGAGGGTCGCTTCCATGCGGGCAACGATTTCCTGAGGAGTCTGGGCCCAGGCCGTCATGGCCCAGGTGATGACAGCTAAAATGCTGATAATCTTTTTCATAGTTTGTTGTTTAATCAGTATGCTTGGGTGAAAATCCGTTCTTTGCTGATGTATCTGTCATAGAGGAAAAGGCCGATATCAAACAGCAGCATGGTCAGCAGGCCGGCCAGACCGGTAGCGCCGTAGAGCAAGTCGTTGGCGGGTGTGACAAACAGGTTGCTTATGCCGGCCAGGGCGTTGATGGAGCCGTGCATGACAGCCGCGACGATGACCGAGCCGGATTTGATGCGGAAATACATCAGCATGGGAGTCAGGGCCAGACACATGAGCACCATCATCGGTACACCGGCCACGGGATGCTGCGGATAGTTGTGTCCGTTCAAGATGAGCGGGGCATGCCAAAGGCCCCATATCAGGCCGATAATCAAGGCGACAACCAGAAATTTCCTACCCTGGAGCTCCTTCATCAAAAAACCTCGCCAGCCGATTTCTTCGCCAAAGGCAAAAAGGGCGTTGATGGTGGCACCGGCCACCAACCCGCTTAGCAGGGTGACGGCCATCAGGCCCCAGGGACCGGCATTGCCGGGCATCTGCTTGAGGGCTGTCTGGACGAATTCCCCGTCGCCGCCCCATTGCGCTCCGGGCATCAGCAGTGACACACCCAGTATGGACAGGGCCAGAAGCGGCATCAGCAGCCAGCCCATCCACCACCAGCGGTTCCACTTGAAGGAGACACCCAGTCCTTCGAAAACGGGTTCTTTGAAAATAGAGCGGGTGATGACCACCGCCAACAGGGGGATGAACATGGCGGCCGAATAGAGCAAGGTGTTGAGCAAAACGCTGGTGGGTGTGGGGGCCGCTTGGGCGTTGGCCTGGCCGATGCTGTGCACCAGCAGGCCGATGGCGGCCATCATGACGAACGACAGCAGGATGAAAAGCCAGATCTTTTTCTGTCTCATGGTCTAGTCTGTTTTTGTTAAACGCACGAAGATAGTTGTTTTTGGGGATTCTGCCAACTATGATTAACTTTGCCAATACAAAAACGAATGGGCATCGGTTTTTGTTTCAGGTGCCTACATCAGCAGACAATGGAAAAGAAAGTGATTCTCCTGACGGGGGCGAGCAGCGGTATCGGTTTCGAGACCGCCGAAATGCTTGCCGCACAAGGTCATGTGGTTTACGGCGCTGCCCGCAGTGTCGACAAGATGGAGTCTCTCAAGGCATACGGCGTGAAACCGCTCAAATTGGATGTTACCGACGAAGCTTCGGTCACGGCAGCCGTCGAGGCGGTCATCCAGGCCGAAGGCCGTATCGATGTGTTGGTGAACAATGCCGGTTACGGCTCTTACGGTGCCATCGAGGATGTGCCCATCGAGGAGGCCCGCCGCCAGTTCGATGTGAATGTCTTCGGGCTGGCTTCGATCACCCGGAAAGTGCTGCCCTATATGCGCTCGCAGCATCGCGGCACCATTGTCAATGTGTCGTCCATGGGCGGACGCTTCACCACTTATTTCGGTGCCTGGTACCATGCCACCAAATATGCGCTCGAAGCGCTGAGCGATGCCCTGCGCATGGAGGTGAAGCCTTTCGGTATCAGGGTGGCCATCATCGAGCCGGGCGGCATCAAGACGCCCTGGGGGGCCATTGCGGCCGACCATTTGGAGGAAAGTGCCAGGGGCGGGGCTTATGAACAGCGGGCCCAAAAGGCGGCCGACGGTCTGCGCCGGCATTATTCAGGCCATTTGATGAGCCCTCCCCGCAAGATAGCCCGGGCCATCAGCCGGGCTGCCAATGCACGCCGGCCCAGGACACGCTATGTCAGCGGCTTTGGCGCCAGACCCTTCTTTTTGATCCATGCGGTATTGCCCACCCGTTGGTTTGATTTCCTGATGAGGCACTTGTATTGAGGGTGGCTCAGCGGTTTTCATGTAGTATTTCCTGCCCACGCGGATCACATCGGGGTCGGAATAGTCGGCGTTGAGGACCGGATTGATGTATGTACCGTCGCCCTGGTCGTCCCAAAGATAGGGTTCAGAAAGCTTGGCCGCATGGTTTTCAGCACCTGTCTCGGCCTTTGTCCCCAGGGCCAGCGTCACGATGGCGAGCGACAAAAACGCTTTTTTCATCGTCCGGGGCCGGTTTAGTGTTTCCTGCTGGCCTGTCTGAGGCTGTCGAGCAGCTGCCTGTAGGGTTGGATCGAACTCAGGGAATCCAGTTCCAGGCGGGGGAAGAGTTCCCTGTGCGATGACTCCTCTGTCTGAAGTTCGTACTGCCGGGCGTCGGTAAAGGCTTTCACCTGCTGCTCGGAGATGTTGAACAATTGCATGTTCTCGCTGTTGATCCGTCGGATTTCGGCGGTGTTGTTCATGAACCATTCCCGGGAGTTGTGCAACAGCATCAGCTTGAGCCTGACCGCCTTGTCGCGCAACATTTTCTCGATGTTGTTCTTGCCTTCGAAAGCGTCCGGGGTCTTGATTATGCGGTCGAAAGTCTCGATTTGCTCCGTCACCAGTCCGTTCCAATAGCTCTCGATCCATTTCATCACCGAAAAACAGGTACCGACATTCTCGACAAAGCGGTAGTTTCCCAGGTTCCTCCAGGTGTCTGTGTTGCTCGAGAAGATGGTTTCGGCCGTCTTGTCGTACTGGATGGTCTCGAGCATCATGACGTCGGTCAGCATGTCGCCAAGGAGATCGCCGGGCAGCAGGTCGATGTCCTCTTCGCCGAGCGTTATGAGCCAGGTGGCGATGCTGTCGCGACGGGCCAGCCTCTTTTCCATGTCTTCCATGTTGCGGGCAAAGGACTCGATGTTGCTGATCACCATCATGGCGGTCATGCGCCGGTCGTTGTTGCGCTGATGGCGCTCCACCAGCCGGGCGGTGCCGAAGGTGAGTATGATGGAAATGGTCGTGGCGGTGACAGCCACAATCAAGTCTTTCCACCAATCATCATCGAAAAACTTCTTCTTTTTCTTCATATCTTGAAAATGGTTCCAGTTGGCACACAATCAATGCACGACAACACGGTGCTCCGTCAAGGACGGCTTTGTCATTTGAGGGCGGCGGCGACTTCGGTGACCATGTTCTTGTGCTGCTCATCCTCTTTCGTGAGGGTGGAGGAAAGTTGTATGGCCCCTGGTTTGTCCTTGGTCGAGAAGGTACCGCTGTAATAAAGGATGCTTTCAAAAAAGAGCGTGGCTTCGAGGCAGATTTTGTACTCCCCCGCGGGAACTGTCTTGCCGGTGGCATCCTTGAAATCCCAAGTATAGGTGAGCAGCCCGCTTTCCCTGGGAGTGGCACCGGTCACGGCATCGATCTGCTCATCGGTCATGGCCTCGGCACCGGCGTTCTTGACCCAGGTGGGAACACATGTGGGACGGAAGGTATAACCGCGACGACGCTGGCCGTTGGCATTACCACGACCCTTGGTGGTAAATGACGATACATACAAAGTGCGGACCACTTCCCCTTTGGCATTTTCAATCCAAACGGCCCACTGGTTGGAACCTCCTCCGGCTTGCTTCTGATAGTTGAAAGACAGTTCCACGGAAGTGGCTTTTGAGGAGGATTTCTTTTGGGCGGTTGCCGGCAGGGTGATGACCACAGCCAGCATCATCAAGGTAAACAATCTGGTTTTCATATCAACATGTGCGTTAAGATTTCCGAAAGCGAAGATAATTGCTTTTTGCAGCATCGGCAAATCTCCAGGTTGAATTTGGGCGATATCGGGCTAGCAAACGCGTTTTTTTGTATTTTTACCCGCGGAAAGTACTGTGGAATATGCGAAGGAAGCTGTTGTTTGTGTTGTTTTTGTCGGTGGTGACGACTGTCTGGGCAGAAGACGGGAGCCGGCTTTGGCTGAGGTATGAGCCTGCGGGAAAAGCCTTTGTCAGCGGCGCGGTGCATACGCTGGCTGCCGAGGAACTGCGGCAATACTATCAGGGCGATCGCGTCCACCTGCTTTTGGATGCCTCTGTCGAGGACGATGAGGCCTACCGCATCAGCGGTGACACCTTGGCTGCGCGCAGCGAGCGCGGACTGCTCTATGGCGCATACGCCCTTTTGCGTGGCGACCGTCGCTCGTCGGCCCCGCGACTGCGGCTTCGCCTCCTGAACCATTGGGACAACCTCGACGGCAGTATCGAACGCGGATATGCCGGCAAAAGTTTCTTCTGGAGCAGGGAGGATACCCTCAATGTCCCCTTGATCAAGGCCTATGCGCGAGCCAACGCCAGCATCGGCATCAACGGCACGGTGCTCAACAATGTCAATGCATCCCCGCGGGTGTTGTCGGCCACCGGCATTGCCCGGGCAGGGCAGATCGCCGACATCC
>JAFSRR010000018.1 GCA_017446025.1 Bacteroidales bacterium
AAGCCCGCTCTCTATCTCTTGTACTACTTGTCTTTTTTCATCCTTTCATAGATCGCTCTCTCGCTCCTCGGAAACAGGCCCTCGCGGGCTCCTCCCCAAAAGCGGGTGCAAAAGTACGGCAAGTTTTATTTCCCACCAAATAATCTCACAACTTTTTTTCAAGAAAAATCATCGGGGAAAATCAAGACATTGACTGTCAATACTGTTTTGTCGAAATTTTTTTTCGGGGGGATGGCGAATTATTTGCGATTGGCATTGCTTTACACTATTTTTGCCTGCTCAATGGAACGTCAAAAACAGAAAACTAATCATACCAACAATTCTAAAAACCAATCTACAATGAAACCCTTCATCAAAGCATCACTGGCCGCCGCCGTGGGTGTCATCATCGCCACGGTCGTCTGCGGTATCTTGTCTGTCATTATGCTTTCGGGTCTGATGAGTTCTATGAGCAAACCCGTCAAGGTCGATAGCGGCAGCATTCTCAAAATCAACCTGAACGGAGCCCTGGCCGAATACGGGCAGGAAAATCCCTTCGCTTCCTTGAGCGGCGTCTTCTCTTCCAACTCCGACCAGGGACTTGACGAGATGATCAAAGCCATCAAGAATGCCAAGACCAACGACAACGTCATAGGCATATATATAAATATAGGTAACCTCAGTGGCGGCATCAGCAGCTACGAGGAAATCCGCCGCGCCCTGGAATGTTTCAAGGAGAGTGGCAAGTTTGTCTATGCCTATATCGACCAGTCGTGCGGACAGGGCGCCTATTATGCCGGTTGCGTGGCCGACTCGGTCTTCATGAACCCTTACGGCAGCCTCTCCCTGACCGGTCTGGCCGCCCAGCCCATGTTCTACACCGACGTGTTCAAGAAAATCGGTGTCACGCCCCAGGTATTCAAAGTGGGCACCTACAAATCGGCCGTCGAACCTTACACCAACACCAAGATGAGCGATGCCAGCCGCGAACAGACCGTCTCCTACATGAACGGCATCTGGAACAACATGCTGGAAGGTATCTCTGCCTGCCGCGGCCTGAGTGTCGAAAAGATCAACAGCCTGGTCGATGAATTCATCCCCCTGCAGGATGGCTGCTTCGTACAGCAGGCAGGTCTGGTGGACGGCTTGCTCTACAAGACCGACATGCGTGAGAAACTGGCCGCCAAGGCCGATTGCAAGGTCAAAGACCTGAAAATCGTCTCCATCAAGGAGGTCAACAAGGTCCCGGCCAAGGGCAAGAAGTTCAGCGCCGACAAGGTGGCCGTGCTTTATGCTGCCGGTGAAATTTACGACGAAGGCAGTTCCATGTCGCAGGGCGAACAGATCGTTTCCGATCCGCTCATCGAACAAATCAAGAAAATCCAGGAAGACGACCACATCAAAGCCGTCGTACTGCGCGTCAACTCTCCTGGCGGCAGCGCCTATGCCTCGGAGCAGATCTGCCAGGCTGTCAAAGAGCTCAAAGCTGTCAAGCCGGTGGTTGTTTCCATGGGCGACTATGCTGCCTCGGGCGGTTACTACATCTCTTCCAACGCCGACACCATCTTTGCCGCTCCGACCACGTTGACCGGTTCGATCGGCATCTTTGGGCTGAGCTTCAACCTGTCTGAACTGACCAAGAAGGTCGGTCTGCATTTCGATATGGTCAAGACCAACCGGTATGGTGACTTCGGCAGCTATTATCGCGAAATGACCGCCGGTGAGAAAGCCCTGATGCAGGGTCACATCGAAAAAGGCTACGACCTGTTTGTAAGCCGCTGCGCCGAAGGCCGTCACATGGATCCCCAGGACATCCGCAAGATTGCCGAAGGCCGTGTATGGACAGGCGAGCAAGCCCTGGGCATCGGACTGGTTGACAAGCTGGGCTATCTGGACGACGCCATTGCCTGTGCCGCCGCCATGGCCGGCCTGGAAGAGTATCGCACGGTTGCCTTCCCCGAAAAGAAAGACGCCATGACCCAACTCATGGAGAACTTCTCGATGGGAGCCAAGATGAAACTCATCAACAGCTCGATAGAAAACCGCGTCAAGGCCGAGGTCAAGGAACTTCAGCGCCGCGGCGGTGTACTGGCCCGCATGCCTTACTCCATCACCATTGACTGATAATGAAAAAGGGTGTGCTGTTGCCGCTGTCGTGGTTGTACGGTGCCCTGACCAAAGGGCGCAACTATCTGTACGACCACGGTTTCAAAGCCGCTGCCTCCTTCGACCTTCCCGTCATCTCGGTCGGGAATCTGACGGTGGGTGGGACCGGCAAGACACCCCTTGTTGAATATCTTATCCGACTGATCGGCGCCTCCCGCAAGGTAGCGCTGCTCAGTCGCGGATACAAACGCCTGAGCCGGGGCTTTGTGCTGGCCGACAAGACCAGCACGGCCCGCGACATCGGAGACGAGCCCCTGCAGATCCACCGCAAGTTTCCCGACATGGCGGTAGCCGTCCAGGAAAAGCGCGCCGAAGGCATCCGTTGCTTGCTGCAACTTCGGCCCGAAACCGAAGCAATCTTGCTCGACGATGCCTTCCAGCACCGGGCCGTCCAGCCCAGTCTGTCGCTGCTGGCCGTCGATTACCACCGACCTGTCTTCGACGACTGGCTGTTGCCGGCCGGAAGTCTCAGGGAATCCCGCCGGGGAATGAAAAGGGCCGATGTCATCGTAGTGACCAAATGCCCGGAATATTTGGGTGACGAAGAGCGAAAGTCATTCATCGCACGCCTGGGGAGCGAAAAGCGCCAGCAGGTGTTTTTCTCACACATCGCCTATACGGCCGTCTGTCCGGCTTTCCCGGAAAAGAGCCCCCTGACCCCGGTCGATCCCCTGTCACTGAAGGATAGTGGCCGGCCCTTGCTGGCTTTTTGCGGCATCGGCTCCCCGCAACCCTTTGTCGAATATATCCGGCAGCTTGACCCGCAGGCCGAGGTGCTCACCTTCCCCGACCATCACCGCTATACCGACAGCGACATAGCGCGTATTGCCAGAGCTGCTATGCCGGTCAGGGAGCAAGGCGGACTGATCCTGACCACCGAAAAAGACTGCTGCCGCCTGGCCGATCTTCCTGCCGCCGGGCAGATAGCCGACTGCCTCTGCTATCTAGGCATGGAAATGCAGTTTTGCACACCGCAGGAAGAGACATTATTCAACCAATTGATCACAGAACATGTACGAACATTCTCTCCAAGCCGCCGAGTGGATTAAGGCCCATTGCAGCCAACAGCCCGAAATAGCCGTTGTCCTGGGCTCCGGATTGGGGGCCCTGGCCGATGCCATGACCGACCGGCAGGTGATTCCCTACCGGGAGATCCCCCATTTTCCCATATCGACCGTCGAAGGACACAATGGCAACCTGGTCTTCGGACGGCTGGGAGGCAGACACATCATGGTCATGCAAGGCCGTTTCCACTATTACGAAGGCTACAGCATGAAGGAACTGGCCGTGCCCATCCGCACCATGAAACTGCTCGGCATCAAGACTCTGCTGCTGTCCAATGCCGCCGGCGGATTGAACCCCGACTACCAAATCGGCGACATCATGGTCCTGGAAGACCACATCAACCTCTTCCCGGAAAACCCGCTGCGTGGTAAAAACGACGAGCGCATCGGTCCGAGATTTCCCGACATGACCGAAGTCTATTCCAAAAGGCTGCGCGATCTCTTCGACCAGGTGGCCCGGGAAAACCATATCAAGTTGCAGCACGGAGTGTTTGTCGGCTGGCAGGGACCGTCTTTTGAAACCCCAGCCGAATACCGGATGCTGCACCTCCTAGGTGCCGACGCTGTCTCCATGTCCACTGTGCCCGAAGCCATCATCGCCCGTCACGCCGGCCTGGAAGTGTTCGGCATCTCGGTCATCACCAACGTGGCCAAGGCCCGGGAGGAGAATTCCCACCAGGAAGTGCAGGATGCCGCCGGTATGGCCCAGCCCCGCATGACCCTTTTGTTCAGAGAACTTATTTCCAGAATGTAGCCATGACCGAAGAATTGCATCCCCAGCGCACCGAAATCAGCCAATACGGCGAATTCGGCCTCATAGATTTCCTGACCGGTAAAATCGAGTTGAAGAATGCTTCCTCCAAAGTAGGCATCGGTGACGACGCAGCCGTCATCAACTACGGCGATTGCGATACGCTGGTCACCACCGACCTGCTGCTCGAAGGCATTCATTTCGACCTGAGCTATGTGCCCTTGAAGCACCTCGGCTACAAAGCTGCCGTGGTCAACATATCGGACATCTGCGCCATGAACGGCCGGCCCCGGCAGCTGGTCGTCTCCATCGGCCTTAGCAAACGTTTCTCGGTCGAGGATGTGGCCGAGATCTACCAGGGCCTGCAAGCCGCCTGCGACTATTACGGAGTCGATCTGGTGGGCGGCGACACCTCTTCCTCGCTGACCGGCCTGGTGCTGAGCCTGACCTGCCTGGGCGAAGTGGAGAAAGGCAAGGCCGTGCTGCGCAGCGGTGCCAAGCAGCACGATCTCATCTGTGTGTCGGGCAACCTGGGAGCCGCCTACATGGGGCTTCAACTGCTCGAAAGAGAGAAACGGGTGTTCCAGGGGGAAAAAGACTTCAATCCCGACTTCGAAGGCAAGGAATACCTGCTCGAGCGCCAGTTGCGGCCCGAGGCCCGCAAGGACATTGTCGAGAAACTGGCCGAAATGGGCATCGTGCCGACGGCCATGATGGATGTCTCCGACGGTCTGTCGTCCGACATCCTGCACATCTGCAAGCAGTCCCGCTGCGGCTGCCGCATCTACGAAGACAAACTGCCCATCGACTACCAGACGGCCGCCCTGTGCGAGGAGATGAACATGAATCTCACCACCGCCGCCCTGAACGGAGGAGAAGACTACGAACTGCTCTTCACCGTGCCGCTCAGCGAGCATGAACGCATCGACGAGTGGAAAGATGTCCGCATCATCGGCTATATCTGCCCCCCGGAAGAAGGGGCCAAACTGGTGAGCCGCGACGGCAACGAGTTTGACATCATCGCCCAGGGCTGGAAGCATTTGCAGGATTAGTGCTTTTTGCCTATCTTTGAAGCCTCATGACAATTACGAACTATCTATAACTCAAACAACATGGAACTCAAACTTAAGAAAAACGCCAAGTACGCCATGCTCGTTCCCACCAGCATGGGTCTGCGTATCACCCCCGATGCCGGCCAGCCCGTCCACTCGAGCGACACGTTCAAGCTGCAGGCCACCAGTGCCGAGACCAACGTGGCCAGTGTCGCCTCTATCCTGGGTATGCCCGTCAAGGTGCTGACCACCTTTGTCAAAGGCAGTCCGTTTGCTCATTTCATCAAGGCCAATCTCAGAAGCCGCGGCATGGACTTTGAAGGTCCCGAAGTGGCTCAGGGAGGTCCCTGGGGCTATCGTCACCAGATCAATATCGCCGACAGCGGTTACGGTTCACGTGGTCCCCGCGTTTGGAACGACCGTGCCGGTGAAGTTGGCCGTACGCTGAATGTCAAGGATTTCGACCTCGACCGCATTTTCGGTCAGGAAGGGGTTCAGATTGTCCACCTCTCCGGTCTGATCGGGGCCCTGTCGCCCGAGACCAGCCGCTTCTGTCTGGAAATCGCCCGCGCTGCCAAGAAATACGGTTCGCTCATCTCCTTCGACCTGAACTACCGCGCTTCCTTCTGGGTAGGCCGCGAAAAAGAGCTGCACGACATTTTCAGTGAAATCGCCAGCCTGTCGGACATCCTCATCGGCAACGAAGAAGACTTCCAGCTCTGCCTCGACATCGAAGGTCCGGAAGCCGGCGGCAAGGACATTGCAGCCAAAATCGAAAGCTTCAAGGAAATGATCAAGCGCGTCAAAGCCGCTTATCCCAATGCTTCTGTTTTCGCCACCACCCTGCGTCAGGTCAACAACACCAACAGCCACAACTGGGGTGCCATCATGCTGGCCGGTGACGAATGGTTTGTCGAGATGCCGAGAGAAATCCACGTGTTGGACCGTATCGGCGGCGGCGACGGCTATGTAGGCGGTATGCTCTATGCCATCCTCAAGGGCTGGGAGCCCGAAAAATGGATCCAGTTCGGTTGGGCCAGCGGCGCTTTGGCCACCACCTTCCTGACCGACTACGGTCAGCCCGCCGACGAAGACCAGATCTGGAGCATCTACGCCGGCAACGCCCGCGTCAAGAGATAATCCTCCATTGGAAGATTGCCACAGCCCGGTCCCGCAAGGCCGGGCTGTTTGTTTTCAGTCGGCCCGCCCCATCACCAACTTGCCGTGGCGTATGCCCTTGATGGCCGTCAAGCGGTCGGACAAGGCCGTCAGGCGATAGGCTTCGCCCGTGATGGTGGCCGTGTGCAGGCAGAAGTTACGGTTCAGGTAGTACTGCGAAGAAGACAGGATCAGGTCGCTGTATTGCTGTTGGATACTCTCTATCTTGGAGGCGATGTCCGTGCGGCTGCGGTCGTACATGATGATGACCGTGCCGGCCACCACATGGTTGCACTGCCACTTCTGCTCGGCGATATTCTTCTCGATCAGGAAACGCAAAGCTTGGGAACGATTGCTGAAACCGCTCGACAAGACGTATTCGTCCAAAGCCGTGAGTACTTCTTCGTCCAGGGAAACCCCAAATCTTTTCAACGCCATCTCTCTTACTGTTATTTTATTATAAATGGATTTGTCATGCCAAATCTGTGCATTACCTTTGTCTCACGCAAAAGTAACACAAATTATTTAATTCGTAACACGATTCCACATGAAAAAGTTTTGTTTTGCCGTATTGATGCTGGGGGGCATGGCTTTCAATGCCTTTGCGCAAACCGACAGCGTCATTCCTTTGAAAGACCAGGTAGTGACCGGTGCCCGTCAGGTGGCCGATATCCGGCATCTGCCGATGACCGTAAGCGTAGTGGGCCGCGACGTGCTCACAGAGAGTGCACAACCTTCCATCCTGCCCACCCTGATGCAGGAGATTCCCGGCCTGATGCTCACCAGCCGCGGCATGATGGGCTACGGGGTGAGTACCAACGCTGCCGGCGGCATCAACATGCGCGGCCTGAGCGGTGGCGGAGGTCAGTTGATGGTCCTTATCGACGGCCATCCACAATACCAGGGCATCTACGGCCATCCCATTGCCGACAGCTACCAGGCAGCCATCGCCGAAAGAGTTGAAGTGCTCCGCGGCCCGGCCTCCGTGCTCTACGGCAGCAACGCCATGGGCGGTGTCATCAACATTGTCACCCGCCAGCCGGCCGAAGACGGTTCGCATACCCATGTCACGGCCGGTGCCGGCAGCTACGGCACAGTACAAAGCGAACTGGATTACCAGATAAAACAAGGTAAGTTCACAGGTACGGCCTCCGCCCTGTATAACCGCTCCGACAACCATCGCCCCCGCATGGGATTCGAGCAATACGGCGGCTACCTGAAAGGAGGCTATCAGCTGAGCAGCCATTGGAACCTTTCGGCCGATGCCAACCTCAATCATTTCAACGCCTCGAACCCCGGCCCCGTCAGCAGCGCGCTGTATGATGCCGACCAATGGATCACGCGCGGTTTTGCGTCCCTGGCCCTCGACAACCACTATGGCAGCAGCACTGGCGCCGTAAGCGTCTATACCAGCTTCGGACGGCACAAGATCGATGACGGTACCAACGATCCGGCGGCTCCCACCGTACGCTACTTCCAGTCGAAGGATTATCTGGCCGGTGTCTCCCTCTACCAGAGCATGCAGCTGATGGAAGGCAACCGCCTGACGGCCGGCATCGACTACCAGCACATCTACGGCCATGCCTACTACACGTCCAAAGCCACGGGAGACGTGATGGATACACCCGCCGCTTCCAAGCAGAGCGGCGAGTCGCACCGCAACGAAATCGCCGCCTATGTGGATGTCCGTCAGGACCTGCTCAGCTGGATGACGCTGGATGCCGGCATCCGCGTCGATCATCACTCGGTGGTCGGCACCGAGTGGATCCCTCAGGCCGGCCTGGTGTTCCGCCTCATCGAGGACGGCACCCTCAAGGCTATGGCCGGCAAGGGCTTCCGCAACCCCACCATGCGTGAAATGTATCTCTATCCTCCCTCCACCGAGGAGTTGGAGCCCGAGCGCACCTTCAACTACGAACTCTCCTGGAAGCATTACCTGCTCGACGACCGCCTGAGCTATGGTGTGAACCTCTACTACGTGAAAGGAGACAACCTCATCATTACGACAGCCACGGTTCCCAAGAAGAACGTAAACACCGGCCAAATTGAGAACTACGGTGCCGAATTCGAGGCAGCCTGGCAGATCAACAACTCTTTGAGCCTGCGCACCAACCATGCTTACCTGCACATGGAGCATCCCGTCATCTCCGCACCGGAGTATGTCGGCTTTGTGGGCGCCCGCTACCAGATCCATCCCTTCAGCGCCCAGTTGGGGCTGCAGTACATCGACAACCTCTACACAGCCGTCGGAGACACGCCTCAGAAAGAAAGCTTCTGCCTGCTCAACGCCACCCTGGGCTATCAGGTGACCAAGTTCTTGAAATGCTGGGTCAGAGGGGAAAATCTGCTGGATCAGGATTACAGCATCATGGCCGGCTACCCCATGCCGGGGGCCAATTTCATGGCCGGCATCATGCTAAGCCTGTAAAGGCACGCACATTGTCTGCCACCTGCCGTTCCAGCTGGGGCAGCGATACCGACAACACGGCAGCAGCCTGCTGATAGACCGCAGAGATTTCCGGCCCCTGGCCGGGGGTCTCTGCGTCTGTTTCAAGGAGCAGCCTGTCGGGCGGACAAGCTTTCAGCGACTCACTGTTGAAACGGGAGCCGAAAGAAAGGTAGAATCCCTGGGCCGTCCATTGCCGGGTCTGTTGTGGTTTGCCCCGGAAACCATGGATCATCCAGGCCGGGATGGAAGGGTATTTCCGGCGGCAGGCCAGGAGGTCGGCCATCGCATGGACACAGTGCAAGACCACGGGTGTACGCAGTCTATCGGCCACTTCGAGTTGGAAATCGAGCCACTGTGTCTGAAGATTCCATGAAGTATCGCCGAAACGATGCAGGCCGATTTCACCGACGAAACGCAGTTCGGGCAGTGCCAGCAAGGCTTCGAGCCATTCCTCTTCGGGAGCCTCTCCGACATCGAAAGGATGCAAGCCGGCACCCAGCAGGCAGCCGGGCATTTTTGCCACGCCCAACTCGATTGTCATGAGTTGCAAGGCTTGGGAAGGATCGTCCGACAGCGCCCGCAGGCGGACGGCCGAAAGACAAAGCAGCCGGGAATCGTCTCCCCTTCGCGATGCAATATGAGTATGGGCGTCTGTCATCATGGCACCGGGTCATAACCGTGGCCACCCCAGGGATGGCAGCGCGAAATGCGTTTGATGGCCAGCCACCCTCCCTTGAAGGGGCCGTACTTCTTGATGGCCTCGATGGCATACTGCGAGCAGGTGGGTGTAAAGCGGCAGGAGGCGGGCGTCAGCGGGGAAATGCAGGCACGGTAGAAATAGACCGGCAGCAACAGCAACCAGCCCAGCACCTGTTTTGTATACTTCCACATTGTCTTCATGACTGCAGGGCCCGGGCTTTTTCCAGACCGGCCTGGATCTTGGCCAGCAATTTACCCATCTTGGCATAAACGGTGGCATAGTCCGAGAGACTGTCCTGCTGCCAGACAATGGCCAGCTGCAACTCGCAGCCTTGCTCACGGACCAGGGCCAGCAGACTGTGTTTCTGCAGCCGGTAGGCTTCGCGCATCAGGCGTTTGGCGCGATTGCGCTGGAAGGCCCGGTGCAGTTTTTTCTTGGGGGCGCTGATGAGCACCTTAACCGGATAGCCGTCCGTGGAATCTTCGGCAGGAAGACAACGCCAACAAGCCCGAAGAGGGAAAGACATCGCGGTCTCTCCTTCACGGAACAATGCATCAATGCGTAATTCGCCGCATAAACGCTCTTCTTTTCGAAAAGTATTTCTCAGCGTTTCGGCAGCCACGGCACCGTTTTGACTATTTCTTTTTGTTGGATTCCTTCAAGTATGCCTCGATGGCAGCCGTAATGGAGGGTGCCTGAGGCGTGGGAGCCTCGATGTCGAGCCGAAGGCCGGCATCTTTCACAGCTTGGGCGGTTGATTTGCCCAGGGTGGCGATACAGATTTCGCCCTGCTGGAAATCGGGGAAATTCTTCATCAGCGAAGCGATACCGTTGGGGCTGAAGAAGACAAGCATGTCGTAGTTGAATTCCTCCTCGGGGGTGAAATCGTTGCTGATGGTCCGATACATAATCGACTTGGTGTGGAAAATCTTCTTTTCCTCGAGCAGGGAGCAGAGATCGTCGTTGTTCACATCCGATACCGAAACCAGGTATTTTTCCGAGGGGTGTTTCAAAATCAGGGTCACCAAGCCATCGATTTTGCCGCTGGCAGGATAGAAGATCTTGCGCTTGCGGTACTGGATATACTTCTGCAGGTACAGGGCCACGGTCTCGTTGATGCAGAAATACTTCATATCCTCGGGCACCTCGACCCGGGTTTCCTCGCAAAGACGGAAGAAATGGTTGATGGCCGTCCGGGCGGTAAAGACAACCGCCGTATGGTCCAGGATGGATATCCGCTGATGGCGGAATTCCTTAGCCGTGATGCCTTCAACCTTTATGAAAGGACGGAAATTAATCTTGACTCCGTACTTCTTTTCCAGATCATAGTAGGGAGATTTTTCGGAAGCAGGCTTGGGCTGCGATACGAGAATATTCTTGATCTTCACGTCCTATTCAATTTAAGATTAATACTTTAGCTCAGCAAAAACACACCCTTGCACAAAAGGCAGATTGGGAGAATTTCCGCGCCGCAAAAGTACAAAATAAAATGAAAGGACGATACTCTTTGAATAGAAAAAAAGCGCAAGACTGTCAACAACTTCAATAGCGCCGATATCACCCACATGGATAGCGAGGCCACCAGCAGCGTCATGGCCGGGAAAGAGATGATCTCGTTGAACAGCAGCAGAAAAGCCAGAAACAGCGCTACAAAGCAGAAAGGCGTCACATAAAGGCTGTGCACAACGGCCTTGACAGTGTCGGGCAGATGCAGCCAGGCAAACAGGCTGGTGCCGAAGAAGCGGAGAAACACGTAGCCCATGGTGAGCAGAAAGGCCATATAGAGATGTGGCCAATCCGTATCGTAAAGCCTGGGGTAAGGGTTTTGCTGCAGCATCAGGGAGGTGACCAGCACCCAGATGATACAGGACACCACAAAAAACAAGGTCTGGAAGTTGCTCAGCCGGACATCGCCTTCGTCGGAGGCCCCCAACCGGCTACCCGGCAGGAGCACCTGGCGCAGCAGGTCCTTCAATTGTCCGCGGCTGGCAAACAGGTAGGCCAGCAAAAGAAGGCACAGCACAATCAACCCGTATGATTTCAGCCCGTCAGACACATCGTGCGAGCGGGCATGTCCTTCGTAGGCCAAGGATTGGACAGTGCAAACAAAAGATGTATCCCCAGATGCAGCCGACACAACCTGGAGCGTGTCTGCGCCCGGAGTTGTCCAGGCGCCCTGTGCATACATCTGAGGATACATCGTTGATGGATTCGGTCGGATCCTAGTCTTTGAACTTGGCCGACAGGAATTCGCGATTCAAACGGGCGATGTTGGAGATGGAGACATTCTTGGGACATTCGGCTTCGCATGCACCCGTGTTGGTGCAGTTGCCAAATCCCAGTTCGTCCATCTTGGCCACCATGGCCTTGGCACGGGCAGCAGCCTCCACCTTGCCCTGGGGCAGCAGAGCCAGCTGGCTTACCTTGGCCGATACAAACAACATGGCCGAGCCGTTTTTGCAGGCGGCCACACAGGCACCGCAACCGATGCAGGAGGCAGCGTCCATGGCCAGATCGGCGATGGGCTTGGCGATAGGCGTGGCATTGGCATCGGGGGCACCGCCGGTATTGACCGACACATAGCCACCGGCCTGGATGATCTTGTCAAACGCCGAACGGTCCACCATCAGGTCGCGGATCACCGGGAAGCCGTGGGAACGCCAGGGCTCGATGGTGATGACATCGCCGTCCTTGAACTTGCGCATATGCAGCTGGCAGGTGGTGATGTCTTCGTCGGGTCCGTGGGGATGACCGTTGATATACAGCGAGCACATACCGCAAATACCTTCACGGCAGTCATGGTCGAAGACCACCGGTTCCTTTCTTTCGGCGATGAGCTGCTCGTTGAGCTGGTCCATCATCTCCAGGAAAGAACTGTCTGTCGAGACATTGCTCAATTGATAAGTTTCGAACTTGCCGGGGGCCTTGGGACCTCTCTGGCGCCAAACTTTCAACGTGATATTGATACTTTTTTCCATGACTTATTTGTAATTGCGTTGTTGTACTTTGGTAAACTCATAGTTCAACTCTTCCTTGATGAGCTGAGGTTCCTGATCTTCGCCCATGTACTTCCAGCAGCCTACATAGGAGAACTTGTCGTCCTGACGAAGGGCTTCGCCTTCGGGTGTCTGATACTCTTCGCGGAAGTGGCCGCCGCAAGATTCCTCGCGGTGCAGGGCGTCGGTGGCCATCAACTGTCCGATCTCAATGAAATCGGCCAGACGCAGGGCCTTCTCCAGTTCGACATTCTGATCCTTGGCTTCGCCGGGGATGAATACATTGGTCCAGAATTCCTGTTTGATGCGCTTGAGTTCGACCAGCGCCTTTTTCAAGCCTTCGGCGTTGCGACCCATGCCGACGAAGTCCCACATGATGAGACCCAGTTCCTTGTGGATGGAATCGACCGACCGCTGGCCCTGGATGGACATCAGCTTGTCGATACGCTCGTTGATGGCCTTTTCGGCTTCGAGGAATTCGGGCAGCTCGGTCGAGAAGCGCGGGGTGCGGATCTCGTCGGCCAGATAGTTCTGGATGGTATAGGGCAGTACGAAATAACCGTCGGCCAGACCCTGCATCAAAGCCGAGGCACCCAGACGGTTGGCACCGTGGTCCGAGAAGTTGGCTTCACCGATACAGAACAGGCCGGGGATGGAAGTCTGCAGTTCGTAGTCGACCCAGATGCCACCCATGGTGTAGTGGATGGCCGGGAAAATCATCATCGGCTCCTCATAAGGATTGGAGTCGGTGATCTTTTCGTACATCTGGAACAGGTTGCCGTAGCGGGCCTCGACCACGTCCTTGCCCAGGCGGTTGATGGCTTCGCTGAAATCCAGGAACACAGCCAGGCCGGTGTTGTTGACACCGTAGCCGGCATCGCAGCGTTCCTTGGCGGCACGGGAGGCCACGTCACGAGGCACCAGGTTGCCGAAGGCAGGATAACGGCGTTCGAGATAGTAGTCGCGGTCTTCCTCGGGGATGTCGCGGCCTTTGAGCTTGCCGGCCTGCAGGGCCTTGGCATCCTCCAACTTCTTGGGCACCCAGATACGGCCGTCGTTACGCAGCGACTCGGACATCAGTGTCAGTTTCGACTGGTTGGTGCCGTGCACGGGGATACAGGTCGGATGGATCTGGGCATAGCAGGGATTGGCGAAATAGGCACCCTTCTTGTAGGCCTGCCAGGCAGCCGAACCGTTGGAGCCCATGGCGTTAGTCGAAAGGAAGAAGGTGTTGCCGTAACCGCCGGTGCCGATCACCACAGCGTGGGCGGCATAGCGTTCGATCTTGCCGGTGATGAGGTTGCGGACAATGATACCGCGGGCCTTGCCGTCGATGATGACCAGGTCGAGCATCTCGCGGCGGGTGAAGAGCTTGACACTGCCCTTCTTGACCTGGCGGCTCAGGGCCGAATAGGCGCCCAGCAGCAACTGCTGGCCGGTCTGGCCTTTGGCATAGAACGTACGTGACACCTGGGCACCGCCAAACGAGCGGTTGGCCAGCGTGCCGCCGTATTCACGGGCGAAAGGCACACCCTGGGCCACGCACTGGTCGATGATGTTGTTCGACACTTCGGCCAGACGATAGACGTTGGCCTCGCGGGCACGGTAGTCACCGCCCTTGATGGTGTCGTAATAGAGACGATAGACCGAGTCACCGTCGTTCTGATAGTTCTTGGCTGCGTTGATGCCGCCCTGGGCAGCGATGGAGTGGGCCCGGCGCGGAGAATCCTGGATACAGAAATTCAGTACGTTGAAACCAAGTTCTCCCAAGGAGGCGGCAGCGGAGGCGCCGGCCAGGCCGGTACCGACCACAATAATGTCCAGACGACGCTTGTTCGACGGATTGACCAACTTCTGGTGAGCCTTGTAGTTGGTCCATTTTTCACTCAAAGCACCTTCGGGGATCTTCGAGTCGATCACGATTTTTTTGGAAGTTGCCATATGCTTAGGAGATTAAATTGACAATCAGATAATAGACGGGAATTGCCATAAAGAGCAACATGATGATGGTGGCATAAACGTTGGAGATGCACTTGATGCGGGGCAGCCACGTGTTGTTGCTCCAGCCCAGCGTCTGCAGCGAACTCCAGATACCGTGGGTCAGGTGCAGCCACAAGGCCACCAGCCAGACGATATACAGGATGCAATAGACCGGACTCTGGAACAGGTGCTGCACGACGGCGGCTCCAGCCACGTGGATTTCCTCGCCGTCGATGATGCCCATCAGCTCGACGAGCTGCATCTTGGCCCAGAAATTGTAGAGGTGCAGGCAAAGGAAGCCACAGACGACGATACCCAGGACCAGCATGTTCTGAGAGGCCCATTCCACGCCGCCGGGACGTGCTTTCACCCGGTAGGCATTGGCGCCTCTGGCCATTTTGTTCTGGATGGTCAGCCACAAGGCATAGCAGATGTGGATGACGACCAGCAGGGCCAGGCCCAGCGTGCCGACCAATGCGTACCAGTTGGCTCCAAGGAAATGACAAATGGCATCATAGACCTCCGGCGAGATGATCACGAAGATGTTCATGATGCTGTGGAACGTCAGAAACAGCACCAGGGCAGCGCCGGTGATACTCATGACAAGTTTTCTTCCGATAGAAGAATTGACAATAAATACGCCCATAGTTTTTACGTTATTAAATTCAGTGTATGAGCGGCAAAAGTAATCCTTTTTTGCGGACTGCACAAGGGCATTAAAGAAATAATTCTGTAATGCGTCTGTTTGGTTTTCCCCTCGCTTTGCCTTACCTTTACGGACCTTTTTCAGATGTCCTATGACAAGCGGTATTCCCTCAAAAACTGACAAGATTGTCGAGCAGTTGGCAGATTACAAAACCTTGAAAATCATGCGCTATGACCAGTGTCATGCCGAAGCGCTGCCCGCCGAAGGAGAGTTGCACGAAATCGTCACGCTCTGCCGTTCCCTGTTGTTTCCCGGCTTTTTCGGCCCGGTCCTCGAGCGCCGCGACAACCTGGGGGAGTATATCGGCCAGGTGGCGGAAAAGCTGTTTTTGCTGCTGTGCCGGCAGATAACCGCCGGTCTCTGCTTCCAACCCGACAAATGCCCGCACGACGGAAAGACCCTGCAACAGCAGGCCGAAGAAAAGGCCCGGACCTTCATGTCGATGCTGCCCCGGCTGCGTGAGCAACTGGAACAGGATGTGATAGCCTCCTACAACGGCGATCCGGCCGCCGAAAGCCCGGCCGAAGTCATCGCCTGCTATCCCGGCATCCGGGCGGTGAGCAGCTACCGTATCGCCCATGCCCTCTACGAGCTCAATGTGCCGATCATTCCCCGGATGATCACCGAAATGGCCCATTCCGAGACCGGCATAGACATCCATCCTGCCGCCCGCATCGGCACTTCCTTCGCCATCGACCACGGCACGGGCGTCGTCATCGGAGCCACGACCATCATCGGCGACCGGGTCAAACTGTACCAGGGCGTCACCCTCGGGGCCAAGAGCTTCCCGCTCGACGAGAACGGACATCCCATCAAAGGCATCCTGCGCCATCCCATCCTGGAGGACGATGTCATCATCTATGCCAACTCCACCATCCTGGGCCGGGTCACCATCGGTCGCGGCGCCATCATCGGCGGCAACGTCTGGGTGACAGAAGATGTCCCGGCCGGCGCCCGGGTGATGCAATCGAAAAAGAAATCCCTGTAAATCTTTCCTCCCATGCAAGCCGAAACCTTCGAGATGATCGCCAAGACCCTGCAAGGCTTGGAAGAAGTCCTGGCCAGGGAAATTGTGGAGCTGGGCGGAGACGACGTGGAAATCGGCCGCCGCTCGGTGTTTTTCCGCGGCGACCAGCGACTCATGTACAAGGCCAACCTGCACCTTCGCACCGCCCTGCGCATCCTCAAACCCGTGGCCGCCTTCGATGCCAAAAACGCCGACGAAATCTATGAGCACCTGCGTCGTTTCGACTGGAAGGGCTATTTCGGCCTGGAGCAGACCTTCACGGTCGATACGGTGGTGTATTCCGAACATTTCCACCACTCGCAGTTCCTCACCTACCGGGTCAAGGACGCCATCGCCGACAGTTTCAACGAAAAATACGGCCGGCGCCCCTCGGTCAGGCTCACCCGGCCCGACATCTACATCCACCTGCATGTGTCGCACAACCATTGCACCCTGTGCATGGACAGTTCCGGCGAGTCGCTCCACAAGCGCGGCTACCGCGACGAGCAGACCGAAGCCCCGCTCAGCGAAGTGTTGGCCGCCGGCATGCTGCTGCTGGCCGGCTGGGACGGGCAGACCAATTTTATCGACCCCATGTGCGGCAGCGGCACCCTGCCCATCGAGGCTGCCCTGATCGCCCTGAACATCCCGCCGGGCATCTACCGCAAGGAGTTTGCCTTCCAGAAATGGAAAGACTACGACCGGGAGCTGTTCGACGAACTCTACGACGAGGACACCCAGCGCGAGTTCAAATACAAGATCTACGGCTCGGACATTTCCAAGCAGGCCATCGCCATTGCCGAGAGGAATGTCCGCAGCGCCGGACTCACCAAATATATCCATCTGAAGGCCAAACCCATCCAAGAGATCGTCACCACCGTCGGCCCGGGCGGCCTGCTGGTGACCAATCCGCCCTATGGGGAGCGCCTCCGCCCCGAAAACCTCTACCAGCTCTACGAAGACCTGGGCGAGCGGCTCAAACACGTGTTCACGGGCTATACGGCCTGGGTGCTGAGCCAAAGGCGCGAGTGTTTCGACCACATCGGCCTGCGCCATTCGGCCCGCATTCCGCTGATGAACGGCAACCTTGAATGTGAATTCCGCAAATACGAGATTTTCAGCGGCAAGATGGATGGTTACAAATCCCGACACCGCAACGACTGAGCAGATGGCAAAGAAAAACCAGTTCTATGTGGTCTGGGTTGGACGCCAGCCAGGCATCTACCCCTCCTGGGACAGTTGCCACGCGCAGGTCGACCAGTTTGAAGGCGCCCGCTATATGGGATTTCCCACCCGGGAGGCCGCCCAGGAAGCTTATGCCGGCGGCTGGCAGCAAGCCTATGCAGCCCATCGGCAGGCCCAGGGCCAAGCCAGCCCGTCGAAGAGTGCGTCGCCCCGTCCCACCGGCGAGTTTCTGGCCGTGGATGCCGCCTGCAGCGGCAATCCCGGGCTGATGGAATACCGGGGTGTCTATCTGCCGGCCGGCAACGTGGTCTTCCACCGCGGTCCCTGGACAGACGGCACCAACAACATCGGCGAGTTCCTGGCCATCGTCCATGTCCTGGCCCTGCAGACCGAAAAAGGCACCCGCCTGCCTGTCTATTCAGACAGCGCCAACGCCCTGCTGTGGGTCAGGAAAAAGAAGTGCGGCACCCGGCTGGCCCACACCGGCCGCAACGAACAGCTCTTCGACATGATCGCCCGGGCCGAAAGGTGGCTCGAAACGCACGACTACAGTGCCATCCCCCTGCACAAATGGGATACGTCCAACTGGGGTGAGATCCCTGCCGACTTCGGCCGGAAATAATCCCTCCTTTTTTTATTGGTGCTTGCGATTTCGCGGCAGATAATCCAGGATCTGCTGCTTGAGGAAGTGTTTGTCGATGTGGGTGTAGATTTCGGTGGTCTGGATGCTCTCGTGGCCCAGCACCTGCTGGATGACCCGCAAGTTGGCCCCGCCTTCGAGCAGATGGGTGGCAAAACTGTGCCGGAAAGTGTGCGGGCTGATGTTTTTCTGTATGCCGGCCTCGGCGGCCAGCTGTTTGATGATTTTGAACACCATCGACCGGGTCAGGGCAGCCCCGCGCCGGTTGAGGAAAACGTAGTCTTCTTGCCCCCGTTTGATATCGAGTTTGCTGCGATCGTGCATCCACAGCCCGATTTCATGGATGGCCGAAGCGGCGATAGGCACCAGTCGCTGCTTGCTGCCCTTGCCCTCGACCAGGATATATTCCTCGTCGAAATAACAGCGCGACAGTTTGAGCGACACCAGTTCCGACACCCGCAGACCGCAACTGTACAGTGTCTCCAGCATGGCCCGGTTGCGCTGGCCTTCGGGGCGGCTGCGGTCGATGCAGCCGATGATGGCGTCGATTTCCCGGACCGACAGCACCTCGGGCAGATGCCTTCCCAGCCGGGGCGTTTCGACAAGGCTCATCGGGCTGACTTTCAGGTAGCCGTCCATCACCAGGAAACCGTAGAACGAGCGCAGGCCGGAGATGATGCGGGCCTGTGAGCGGGCACTGATGCCGATGTCGCGCAAATCGCAGAGGAACGCTTCGATTTCCTCACGCGTCAAATCGGCCAAAGGGCGGTCGCCGGCGTAATCGGAGAGTTTGTGCAAATCCTCCAGATAGGCCGCCACGGTGTTCTCCGACAGGGATTTCTCCAACCTCAGGTAGTTGGTGTATTTTTTCATCCACTGTTTGCTCTCAGCCATTTTTGTTATACCTTTGTCTATTATTATGTAGAGGCAAAAATAAGCATTTTCATGAAAATTGTCATCATCAACGGACCCAATCTGAACCTGCTGGGCAAAAGGGAGCCCGGCATCTATGGAAGCACTCCGTTCGAAGACTTCTTCGACACCCTCCGAAAGGAATACCCGGCCGTAGAGCTCGAATACCGCCAGTCCAACCACGAAGGGACGCTCATCGATTGGATCCAGCAATATGGCTTCGAATGCGACGGCATCCTGTTGAATGCCGGGGGCTACACCCACACCTCCATTGCCCTGGGCGATGCCATCCGGGCCGTCACGGCACCGGTCATCGAAGTGCATATTTCCGATATCTACCAGCGGGAATCCTTCCGTCATGTGTCCATGATCAAGGAGGCCTGCGTCAAAAGCATCGTCGGCCATGGGCTGGATTCCTACCGCCGGGGCATCGAAGCCATTCTCCATCACGATTTCTGACCACTCATGGACGAAGCCCTCGAAGCCTACCTCTGCCGGCATTGCGAGCCGGAACCCGAGCTCCTGCAAGAGCTTCGGCGCGATACCTACGTCCATTTTCTCAACCCGCGCATGGTATCGGGCCATCTGCAAGGCCGCCTGCTGGTGATGCTCTGCCGCATGCTGCATCCCCGGCGGGTGCTGGAACTGGGCACTTTCACGGGCTACGCCACCCTCTGCCTGGCCGAAGGCACCGCAGAAGAGGCGGAAATCCATTCCATCGAGCACAACGACGAGTTGGAAGACCACCTCAAGAAATGGTTCGCCCGCTCGCCCTACGGCCACAAGATCCGGATGCATTTCGGCGAGGCCGAGACCCTGATTCCCCAAATGGAGGGCAGCTTCGACCTGGTGTTCCTCGATGTGGACAAACGCCATTACAAAGCCTGCTACGAGCTGGCTTTGGACAAGATGCCCGCCGGCGGTTTCATGCTGGCCGACAACACCCTTTGGAACGGGAAAATGCTCGAACAGATCGAGCCGGCCGATTGCCAGGCCCTTGCAGTTTCCGATTTTAACGACTATCTTGCCGCCGATCCCCGGGTCGAGAAGTTCATCCTCCCTGTCCGGGACGGCCTCACCATCATCAGAAAAAAATAACCGCCCTATGGAAACCACCAGACAAAACAAAATAAGCCGCCTGCTGCAGAAAGAACTCAGCGAAGTGTTCCTGTCGGAGACCCGGAAAATGCCGGGGGTCATGGTCAGCGTCAGCGTGGTCCGCGTCAGTTCCGATCTGAGCATCGCCCGGGCCTACCTGAGCATCTTCCCCACCGCCCGGGCTGAAGAGATCCTCAAGAACATCCAGGACAATGCCAAGGCCATCCGCTATGAGATGGCCCAGCGGGTCCGCTTCCAGCTGCGCAAAATGCCCGAGCTGAGCTTTTTCATCGACGACTCCCTCGACTACGCCGAACGCATCGACTCCCTGCTCAAACAATGAACCTTCCCCTGCATATTGCCGGCCGCTACCTGCTGTCGAAGAAATCGCACAACGCCATCAACCTGGTCTCGCTGGTATCGGTATTGGGAGTGGCCGCCGCCACCCTGGCCCTGGTCTGCACCCTGTCGGCCTTCAACGGCTTCCAGGGACTGATCGGCACCCTCTACGGCAATTTCGACCCCGACCTCAAGATCAGCGCGGTCCAGGGCAAGAGTTTCCACACCGGCACCCAGGCCTTCGACCGTGTCAGACAGTTGCCAGGAGTGGCCGTATGCTGCGAAAGCATCGAGGAAAACGTGCTGGTCCGCTACAAGGACAGCCAGACCAGCGCCGTGTTGAAAGGTGTTGCGGCCTCCTTCGACAGCCTGACCAGCATCCGTGACTGCCTGCGGGCCGGTTCGTTCAAACTCAATGACGAAGGGATCGATTTCGCCACCATTGGGGCCGGACTGGCCGCCACGCTGGGCACAGGCTACTCCTTCATCGATCCCATCATGATCTACGCGCCAAGGCGCAAAGGCACGGTGAGCCTGATTAATCCGGCCGCCTCGTTCAAAGCCGTCCCGATTCTGCTCACGGGGGCTTTCGCCATCGGCCAGCCCGAATACGACGACCAGCGCATGATCGTGCCCCTGGCCTTCGCCCGGCAACTGCTTGAATACAGCGATGACGAAGTCAGCTGCGTCGAGATCAAGGTGGCCCGCAAAGCCGAATTGAAAACCGTCAAGAAACAGATACGCGAGATCCTGGGCCAAGGCTACCGGGTGGAAGACCTGCACGAGCAGAAAGCCGAATTCTACCGCATCAACCGGATGGAAAAATGGATCACCTACCTGATGCTCTGTTTTATCCTGATCATCGCCCTGTTCAATGTCATCGGCTCGCTGTCGATGCTCATACTGGAAAAGAAGGAGGATGCCGGCATCCTGGCCAAACTGGGTGCCGACGGGCGGCTCATCCGACGGGTGTTCCTCTACGAAGGCTGGCTCATCGCCCTGAGCGGCGCCGTGCTGGGCATCGTCCTGGGGGCGGCGCTGTGCCTGTTGCAACAGCGCTACGGCTGGCTCAAGCTGGGCGACGGCAACTTCATAGTATCGGCCTATCCCGTCGCTCTCAAGCCGGGCGACCTGCTGCTCGTCCTGGTCACCGTGCTCACTGTCAGCCTGCCGTCGGTCTGGTGGCCCGTCCACTATATTTTCTCTGGAAATGAGCCGTCGGAGTCTTGACATATGGCTCCTGCTCGGTCTGCTGCTTCCCCTGCCTTTGCAGGCCCAACCTTCCCGGGGCGGACAACCCCTGCCCACCCGGCTGCAGGGTGTCACGACTCGTTGCATCGACCCCTACGGCATAGAGCTGCCCGCTTTCAACGTGGATTCCGTCCTATATGAGGATTCCCTCTATGCCAATTCCCATGGCCCGCTGCACTTCGCCCACAAGATTCCGGTCAACATCAATCCCGACAACGCCGGCGAGACGCAATACCTGGCCGACGGCACCAAGGTCTGGCGGGTGAAGATCCGCTCGAAAGGGGCCTTTTCCCTGAATGTGATCTTCGACCGCTTCAGGCTGCCGCCCGGTGCCAAGGTCTTTCTGTACAATCCCGACCGCAGCCGGATACTCGGTGCCTACACGGCCGAAAACTGTCCCCAGGGGGAAGACTTTCCCACCTCGCCCGTCGAAGGCGATGAACTGGTCATTGAATACCAGCAGCCGCCCCGTTGCGAATTTGAAGGGGAACTGCAGATCTATGAGGTCAACCACGACTACCGCGGCCTCAGGGCCGGCCCGCGCTTCGACTATCTCGACCTGCCCTGCCTGCCCCATGTCTCCTGCGAGAAAGAGCTTGAAACCATCTCCAGAAGCATCTGTCTGCTCATCGTCAACGGAGACACCTACTGCACGGGGGTCCTGCTCAACAACACCCTGCAAGACGGACGTCCCTACCTGTTGACCGCCTCCCATTGCCTGGATGGCAATCCCAGTCTGGGCAGACGCACCCTGGTCTATATGAACTACCAGAATCCCCGTTGCATGGAGCAGATCCGCGGATCGGAAGAGTTTTCCCTGGCGGGAGGCACCACCCGGGCCCTGTCCGAAGAGATAGACTTCGCCCTGTTGGAACTCGACCACCTGCCCCCGGCCGATTTCCGTCCCTGGCTGGCCGGCTGGAAACTGTCGCCCGATTCGCTGGCCGATGCCCCTTTCTGCTGCATCCATCACCCCTATGGCGAAGGCAAACGCTACTGCCTGGAACTGGACAGCATCGAAAAAAGCGACTGGGCATGGCCCGACGACATTGAGCCGGGCAACCACTGGCGCGTGCGGCACTGGGAGACGGGACACACCTGGATCGGGTCGTCGGGTGCGCCGCTTTTCAACAAGGACCGTCAGGTCGTCGGCACGCTCACGGGCGGAGATTCGGGAGGCAGCACCGGTTGTGCCGAATATACGGCCGGTGACTATTTTTCGCGGTTCGACCAAGCCTGGGACCATTATCCCACGCCCAACAAGCAACTCAAATACTGGCTCGATCCGGGCAACACCCAACAGACAGAAATTGAAGGCCTCGATCCCTGGGCCGCACGACACGCCGTCCGCCTGAGCCACATCGGTGACGAGGATTCCATCGGAAGTTTCAAACTGCCCGGCTACGGCTACCTGATGGGACACAACAGCGAACGCCGGTCATACTACGCCGAAAGTTTCTTTACCGACAGCAACGTCGTCGTGCACGGCATCTACCTGATGCCTGTGCGGGGCACCAACCGGCAGCCCATCGTGGTGCAGATACTCGATGGCGACCATCCCGAAACCGTCCTGGCCGAAAAAACACTGAAACTCTCGTCGGTGGACTACCACAATCGTCAATTCAACTATTTGGAGAAAAATGATTTTGCCGGCAAGGAAAACTATCTACGCCTGGACACGGCCGTGGCCGTAGGCACCCACTGGATGGTGGCCTGCCGCCTGTTCTACCCGACCCCGGGATCATCGGCCGAAGCCGACACTTTTGCCCTGTATGGTTCGGCCACCCCGCGCAACCGGGCCTGGTTCTTCGACGAGGAATGGCGGCCCTTCACCCGCTCGACAGCCTATCCCAGGGCCATGTCACTCTGGGTGGAGCCCGTCGTTTCCACCTCCCGCGACGGGTCGGCGCCGATGCCTTTGCCGGTGACGGAAATCAAGACGGCCTACTCGCCCTCTTCGCGGCTGCTGTATTTCCAACTGCCGTCCGACTGGCATCGCACAGTCAATATCGAAATCCTGGATGTCAACGGCAAAAGCGTCTATCACCAGACCAGCTATACATCCCAGTCGCCTTTTTATGTGCCGGTTTACCTGCGCAGCGGCCTGTACCTGCTGCGCCTCAGCGATGCCTATCATTCTCATTCACAGAAGATTTTCTTCTAACCCCCGGACAAGTCGGATTGTGCGAGACAAAAAAAATGTTAAAGTCCTCCCGGCTCGCTCAAAAATTCGTATTTTCGCAACAAATAGAGGATTAATCAATTTTTAAAAACCAAAGCTATGAACAAATCAGTCAAGTTTTCCCTGATGATGGCTATTGCCTTGATGCTCACTGCCTGCGGCCCCAAGCTGGCACTGATGCGTGAACACTTTACCGTCACTCCCGAAGTGCTTGAAAGCGTAGGCGGCCAGGTCGATGCCACCATCGACGGTGTCGTCCCCGAAAAAATGTTCCCCGCCAAAGCGGTTGTCACCATTACCCCGGTGCTCAAATATGAAGGCGGCGAAGTGGAAGGCACTCCGCTCACCCTGCAGGGCGAAAAAGTCAAAGGCAACGATCAGGTAATCCCGACCAAGGCCGGCGGTGCCTTCAAGATGAAACCGTCCTTTGAATACATTCCCGAGATGCAGCGTTCCGAGCTCTATGCGCGCGTTTCCATCGCCAAGGGCAAAAAGACGGTCAACCACCCCGAAATCAAACTGGCCGACGGTGTCATCGCCACCGAAGCCCTGGCCAATGCCAAGACCGCTACGCCTGCCAATGCCCAGGACAAGTTCCAGCGCATCATCCAGGAAGAAACCCAGGCCAACATCATGTTCCTTATCCAGCAGTCCAATATCCGCAACAGCGAGCTCAAGAGCGAGGAGGTAAAAGCCCTGGCCGATGCCATCGCCGCCGCTGCCAAGACCGAGAACAAGGAAGTGGCAGGCGTGAAGATTTCCTCCTATGCTTCTCCCGACGGTGCCGTCGATCTGAACGAGAAACTGGCCGCCCAGCGTGAGAAGAACACCACCAGCTACATCAACCGCGAACTGAAGAAAGCCAAAACCGCCGCTGAGGTCGAAGCCGATTTCACGGCCGAAGACTGGGCTGGTTTCCAGGAACTGCTGAAGAACTCCAACATCCAGGACAAAGACCTCATCTTGAGAGTGCTCTCCATGTATTCCGATCCCGAACGCCGGGAGACCGAGATCAAGAACCTGGCCTCCGCCTACAAGGCCCTGGCCGATGAGATCCTGCCCCAGCTGCGCCGTTCCAAGATGACCGTCACGGTCAATGTCATCGGCCGCTCCGACGAGGAAATCATCGAGTCGTTCTTTGCCGATGCCTCCAAGCTGAGCATCGACGAACTGCTCTACGCTGCCACCCTGTTCAATCCGGCCGACCGCAAGGAAGCCGTCTATCGCGAGGCTGTCAAGCTGTATCCCGACGACTACCGCGCCTACAACAACCTGGGCAACCTGGCCTACGCCGCCGGCAAGGTCGAAGAAGCCAAGGATTGGTACGAACAAGCCTATGCCAAGGAGCAGGCTCCCGAAGTTTGCGTCAACCTGGCTCTCTGCGCCATGGCTGAGAATGCCGACAATGCCGTCATCGAGAAATACTTGAGCCAGGCTGCCGGTGCAGAAGGCTACGAACAGGCCATGGGTCTGTACAATATCAAGAAAGGCCAGTATGCCGAAGCTGCCAAGGCTTATGGCGAGACGGCCAGCAACAACGCCGCCCTGGCCCAGATCCTGGCCAAGAACTACACCAAGGCCAAATCCATCCTCGACCAGGTCGATCCCAAGGACGCCGAGACCTATTACCTGATGGCCCTTGTCGGTGCCAAGACCAACAACAAGGACGAAGTCATTGCCGGTCTCAAGGAAGCTGTCACGCTCGATCCCAGCCTCAAGGAGAAAGTCCTGAAGGATGTCGAGTTTGCCAAATACGCCACCGACCAAGCCGTTCTCTCAATTGTCAAATAATTGAAGTGTCAGTAACGAAAAGCCCGAATGAACAACGTTCGGGCTTTTTTCTGACGCTCCCGATCCATCTACCCTTGTATCCCTCTGTATTATGACAGAACTATCGGCAAACACCCGACTCAAGCGCGTCCCCTCCGAACGCCATGCCTCTTTCTACCGGTTACAGACCGAAGGCCTGCACAACGAATACTACATCATCAGCAGTGAAGGAACCCGTCGGCTGATGTCCTCTCCCGAAGTGGTCGGATACGAATCCTACCTGGCCATGCAGAGTTCCACCACTGCTGCCCTGCGCTCCCTGTTCCGCAAACAGAAACAGGAAAAGGTGGACATCCTCACCATCCTGCGCGGCGGACTGAACTACCCCTTGGAAGAATGCTGTTACAAAGCCGGCCTGAAGGTCCCCAACATGAACTTCATCTCCTGCGAGCGGACCATCAAGGACGGGGTCATCACCGGCCTGGACATCAAATACGAAAAGCTGCACATTGCCAAAGGCGTCACCATGATGATCGGTGATATCATCGCCACGGGCGACACCCTGCGCATGTGCCTGCACGAAGTCGTCGATTTCTTCTACCAGCACGGCGGCTCCATCAAGCGCATCATCTTCTTCACCATCGGCGGCACCAAGGCCATCGAGGTGATGGAAGACCTGGCCGGACACCTCAGGGAGCGCTTCCCCGAATTCGAGTGCTTCCAGTGTGTCTTCTACGAAGGCATCTTCACCATCTACCAAGACAAAGGCGTGACGGGGGTCAACGTCCCCGAAATCGACTTCGGCTGGAAGGGTGGCGTCATTTCGCCCGAGTTCCGCCACTATATGCTTTCCTACAGCGAAAACGCCCTGTACGAGAAATGCATCATCTACGACGGCGGGGCCCGGCGCTACGAAATCCCGGTGCACTACGAAGAAGTGATCGGCTATTGGAAAGACTTGCTGGCCGTTGCCGACAAGGCCGATTTCCAAGCCTTCGTCGCCGAGAAGATAGGTTATGAAAGAAACATCTCCTACGAAGACTGGCTCAACGTGACCTATTTCAACGGCCTGAACAACCTGCGTCCGCTCTACCTGCAGGAGCGCGCCTTTGTGGCACGCGCTTCCCGGCGCAAGCTGAAGGATATTTGCCGACAGCGCATCAGGGAAGTCAAGAGAACTCTCGGAAGAAAATACATCATCTAATCTCTTATTTTATGAATACGACTAAAACCAACGATGCGGACTATACAACCGGCAAGGTTGCGTCGACGGGCCGCAAAAGCAATTTGAGCATGTTTATGATCATGCTGGGTTTCACCTTCTTCTCGGCCAGTATGTGGGCCGGGCAGACGCTGGCCGGCGGGCTGGACTTCTGGGGCTTCTGTGCCGCCCTGTTGCTGGGTGGCGCCATCCTGGGAGCCTACACCGGCTCTCTGGGTTATATCGGTGCTGAGAGCGGTCTGACGCTTGACATGCTGGCCCAGCGCAGTTTCGGCAAAAAAGGCAGCTGGCTGCCCAGCGCCATGATCAGTTTCACACAGATCGGCTGGTTCGGCGTCGGCCTGGCCATGTTTGCCATCCCCGTCGCCAAGGAGATCATGCACCTGGATGTCACGCCCGACTCCATGCCCTGGCAGGGTTACGCCCTGGTGGTCGTGGCCGGTATCCTGATGACTTCGACGGCTTATTTCGGCATCAAGAGCCTGACCCTGATCAGCTATATCGCCGTGCCCCTGGTGGCCATTCTCGGCACCGTGGCCATGATCATGGCTGTAAACCGCGGTGACGCCGGTCTGGTAGAACAGTTCTCGCGCGGTGTCAAGGACATGTCGGTCATCGCCGGCGCCGGTTTGGTCATCGGCAGCTTTGTCTCGGGCGGTACGGCCACACCCAACTTCACCCGTTTTGCCAAAAACGGCAAGGTGGGCCTGTGGGTCACTGTGGTGGCCTTCTTCCTGGGCAACAGCCTGATGTTCTTCTTCGGAGCCGTTTCGAGCATCTACGTGGGCGGTAACGATATCTTCGAAGTCATGCTCAACCTCAACCTGTTCTACATCGCCATCCTGGTACTGGGCCTGAACATCTGGACCACCAACGACAATGCCCTGTATTCCGGCGGCTTGGGACTGTCCAATATCTTCGGTCTGAGCAAAAAGACCATGGTGCTGATTTCCGGTATCCTGGGCACTGTGGCAGCCGTATGGCTCTATTGGAATTTCTGCGGCTGGCTCAACGTGCTCAACTGCACCCTGCCTCCCGTCGGCATCATCTTGGTACTCAGCTATTTCATGAACCGCAAGGCCTATCTCAACGACGAGATGAAAATTGTTCAGGTCAACTGGTGGGCTGTCATCGGCGTCGTACTGGGAGCTGTTGTGGCCAACCTTGTCAAATGGGGCATCCCCTCCATCAACGGCATGGTCACCGCCGCCATCATCTTCCTCATTGGCGAAAAGCTGCGCAAATAAACCCCATACCCCTATATGAAGACAGGGCGGCTCGGTCTTGAGTCGCCCTGTCTGCTTTTTTCCCCGATCCTGACTATACTATCATGCCGTCCTTCATTTCGATGATGCGGTTGGTGAGGGCGGCCATCTCCCGGTCGTGGGTGACTATGACAAAAGTCTGGCCAAACTGATCGCGCAAGTCAAAAAACAGACGATGCAGGGAAGCTTTGTTGGCCGAATCGAGACTGCCGGAGGGTTCGTCGGCAAAGACCACTTTGGGCCGGTTCACCAGCGAACGGGCCACAGCCACTCTCTGACGCTCACCGCCCGAAAGCTCGGAAGGTTTATGCTGACAACGGTCGGTCAGGTGCATGTAGTCGAGGATTTCCCGGGCCTGCCGCTCAGCCTCCTTTTTGCTGCGACCGGCAATCAGGGCCGGGAGACAGACATTTTCCAAAGCGGTGAACTCAGGCAACAACTGGTGGAACTGAAAGACAAAGCCGATATGGCGGTTGCGGAAAGCAGCCCGGGCTTTGTCGCCCAGCCGGGATACCTCCTGTCCGTCGATGACCACCCGGCCGCGATCGGCCCGGTCCAGGGTGCCCAAAATCTGGAGCAGCGTGGTCTTGCCCGCCCCGCTGGGGCCGACGATGGAGACCACCTCTCCCTTTTCGACACTGACACTGAGTCCGCGCAACACATGCAAGTTGCCGAAACTCTTGTGGATATCCGTTGCTTCGATAATCATATGCTCTTTTTCTTGGTTTTCAATTCAATAGGACCCGAATAGGTGGTCATGTTCTGCGTATACAGCCGCTGTTCGGGGAAGACAAAAGCCACCGTACGGTCGGGGAAGGTGGAGGCTATCATCGTGGGCATGTTTTCCAGCGAAGCATCGTAGGAGACACCGTCACGACGGGAGAGGACAAACATCAACAGGCTGTCTGCAGAGAGATTGTCCACCAGCATGGGAATGTTCTGCCAGTTGTGCCAGTCGTTGTATTCGACCGTCAGGTCGGGATAATGACGGGTCTTCAAACGGCGAACATGCTGGAGGGTGGCCGGATGGCCGTACAGGATGAGCGGACAGCCCAGGTTGCGGCACAGCAGCGAACAACGCTTGATGAGCGAGCCGAAACCATGCTCATATTCCGATTTCTCGGGCAGGAAGAGCACCACCGAGCGCCAGGAAGCCGGACGCGACTTGAAGCGGAAAATATACAGATTGGTATGCACCTGCCCGATGAGCCGGTGCAGCCGGTTGCTGAACGGAGAGTCGGCACTGGTGGCAAAGTGGCTCATATACAAGATGACATCCGATATGGCATATTCGCGCACCGCCTGTTTGATACCGGCCGTCACATCCGAGTCGAAACGCATGATCTGGTGGAAATCCGCCTCCATCGAAGCGGCATACTGGGCGCTCATGTTGAGCAGGTTGCTGCATTGTTTGCGGTCGGCGCCCGTGTCGTCCTCCACCACGCTCAGGGCGTAGAGCTCGTCCTGGGGATTGCGACAGAAAGCGGCCGTCTGGACCAGATACTCGATGATTTTCGGATTGGCCACGGGGATAAGGATATGCGCCGCATCCTGCCGGTCCACTTCCTTCTCGTCCTTTTCGAGCATCATCCGGCGGGCGGCCCGCTCGGTCACCACAGGGCTCACCAGGCAGCTGATCAAAATCATGATGACACTGCCGTTCAAGACCGATTCACTGAGCAGGCGGACGGGCGTACCATCGTCCTGGTAGCCGACAATGATATGATAGCCGACCGTCACCACGGCCAGCGTGACGGCCGCCCGACCGCTGGTCAGGCCGAAAAGCAACGAACCTTCGCTGGCGCGCATCTTGAACAGCCATTGCGAACATTTGGCCGCCATCCATTTGCCCGCCAGCACCACGGTGGTCATCACTACGGCCACCATAATACCCTCCCAGCTCTGCACAAAGGAGCGCAGGTTGATCATCATGCCCACGCTGATGAGGAAATAGGGGAAAAACAGCGCATTGCCCACAAAACTGACCCGGTTCATCAAACTCGACAGCTTCGGTATCTGGGTGTTCAAGGCCAGGCCCACGAAGAAGGCGCCCAGGATGCCCTGGAAGCCGGCTATCTCGGTCAGCAACGCCCCCAGGAAAGCCATGGCCAGCACCATGACAAATCGCAGCACCCCGTCGGCATAGCGGTTCAAGAACCAGCGACACAGCCGGGGCAGCACATAGAAGATAATGCCCAAGGTAGCGGCCAGTTTGAGCACCATACCCAGCCACCGCTCGCTCGATGCGTTGTCCTGGAAATGACAGTCCACCCCGGCCAGCAGGAACATGGCCAGCGTCACGGCGACCACCGTGCCGCCCACAGCGATGTTCACCGCCGAGCGGTTGGCCAGGCCATAACGACTGATGATGGGAAACGAAACCAGTGTATGCGAAGCAAAGACACTCATCAGCAGCACAGCCGACATCAGACTGAAATGCATCAGCCAGAGCGAAGAGGCCAAGCCCAGCAGGGCCGGCAACGAAAAAGTGATGAGACCGAAAACCAGGCTACGACCCAGGTTTTTGCGCAAATCCCGGATGTCGATTTCCAAGCCGGCCAGGAACATGATGTAATAAAGGCCCACCTGGCCGAAGACATCGATGCTGCGGTCGAAGGGCAGGATGTTCAAGGCATAGGGACCCAGCAGCAGGCCGGCTACGATCATGCCGACGATATGGGGGATATGCAGGCGTCGCATCAACATCGGCGCCAGCAGGATAATCAGCAAAACCGTCAGGAAAACGGCTATCGGATTGACGATAGGAAAGGTGATGCCGAGTAATGAATCCATGCCCCTGAATTGTGGGTGCAAAAGTAATGCAAAGGCGGTAAAACAGCAAATTTTCAGGGCTGTACAGCCACCACAAAATACTGTCTGAACACCTGCCCACCGGCCGTATGACATTGCGCCCTCACCAGATAGCGTCCAAAAGGGACCGCGCGGCCTTCGTCGTCGAGGCCCGACCAGCAGACAACGCCCTCTCGGCCCAGCAGCCGATTGTCGGCCAGCGTGCAAAGGGGCACCGACGCCTGGTCATAGACCGTCACATTGGCCACACAGCCGACGGCGAATCGGTAGTAGAGCCGCCACTGGCTGTCGGTGCCCAGACGATGAGGAAAAAACACCTCAGATGAAGCATGGAAGCAGTTTTCGGCAGCCTCGGGGAAGACAGGCCAGGGACGGTATTGCGTGTTTTGCCGGCCCGGACTGCCGAAGCCGGCATCGGCCGCCGCCGAAGTCCAGCAGGCCGGATCGGCCGAGGGAAGGCGGGGATGCAGTTTCTCCAGCGCGATGCCCTCCCTGACCGCTACCAGCGGATGATGCAGGTATTTGGTGTAAGGGAATTCATCGATGATTAGCCCCGCCTGATCGGTCAGCACCACACAACCCGATTCATTGGGATAGGACGGGAAACTTTTGATTTGCAAGCGGAGGCTGTCGGATGGGGAACCGTAATCGGCGGCCACCCGTGCCGTATCGCCGCTGAGCAGGCAATAGCCGCCCGGACTGAGAAAACAGGCCGCGGTGCTCAGCCGTTTGCCTGTCCCCAGTACGCCGGCCGCACTGCGATTGGCCAGAAAAATCCCGGATAGGTCGACCGCCTGCCGGGAAACATTCACGATTTCCACGTAATCCGCTCCGTCGCCCAGGGGGTCGAACAGCAGCTCATTGATGCTCAGAAGGCTCGGGAATGTATTTTTATCAAATTCACCGACCCTTGTTGAATCTACATCATTAGATTGATTATCAACATAATTATCATCAACCCAAGGGGCACATGAAATGCATAAAAGCCACATTATGCATAACATTTTCATTATTGTTCTCATGGTATTCCGATTTTTTCTAATTTTGCAGCAACATTCCAGGCCACAAAAGTAACTTCTGGAATTGTTATAATGAGAACAAAATATTAATATTATCCTAACATGAAAATCGCCATTGTCGGCGTCAGCGGCGCCGTAGGTCAGGAATTCCTGAAAGTATTAGCAGAGAGAAACTTTCCCATCGACGACCTGGTACTGTTCGGCTCTTCGCGCAGTGCAGGACGCACCTATTCTTTTAAAGGCAAAGACTATACCGTCAAAGAACTCCGGCACAACGACGACTTCAAAGGCATCGACATAGCTTTCACCTCAGCGGGGGCCGGCACTTCCAAGGAGTTTGCCGAAACCATTACCAAATACGGAGCCGTCATGATCGACAACTCCAGTGCCTTCCGCATGGACAACGACGTGCCCCTGGTGGTGCCCGAAGTGAATCCCCAGGATGCCCTGGTCCGCCCCAGGGGTATCATCGCCAACCCCAACTGCACCACCATCCAGATGGTCGTGGCCTTGAAAGCCATCGAAAACCTGAGCCATATCAAACGGGTGCATGTGGCCACTTACCAGGCAGCCAGCGGCGCCGGTGCTTCAGCCATGAAAGAACTCACCGAGCAATATGCCCAACTCCTGCGCGGCGAGCAGCCCACCGTCGAGAAGTTCTTCTATCAGCTGGCCTACAACTTGATCCCCCAGGTGGACGTTTTCACCGAAAACGGCTACACCAAAGAGGAAATGAAGATGTACAACGAGACTCGCAAGATCATGCACTCCGACGTACAGGTCAGTGCCACCTGCGTGCGCGTGCCCGTACTGCGCGCCCATAGTGAAAGCGTCTGGATTGAAACCGAGCGTCCCGTGTCTGTCGAAGAGGCCCGGCAAGCATTCTCGCAAGGGGAAGGATTGGTCCTGCAGGACAATCCGGCCGAAAAGGCCTATCCTATGCCCTTGTTCCTTTCGGGCCAGGATCCTGTGTATGTGGGTCGTATCCGCAAAGACCTGAGCAATCCCAACGGCCTGACATTCTGGTTGGTCGGCGACCAGATCAAAAAAGGTGCCGCCCTGAACGCCGTCCAGATTGCCGAATACCTCGTCAAACAGGCTTGACGCCCTCACTCAGTCGGTGGCCGACTTGAGCTCAATTTTAAATACCAAGGTTGAATAGGCCGGTATCGTGGGCGTGGAATAGATATAGTCCATCGAACCGTAGCCCAGGTAATAGGGTATGTACACTTTCCACACCGAACCCACCGGCATGCGCTGCAATACATGGGTGAAACCCTCGATGGTGGTAGTGCCCAAGGCAAAGGAAAGACTCCCTTCATCAAACTGGCTGCCGTCGTAGAACCATCCGGTGTAAGACACCGTGACCGTCTGTCCGATGACCGGGATCGGCCCGTTGCCGCGGCTCAATTCCTGATAATAGATGCCGGTGGCCGGCTGGGCCTGATAGTCGACCCCTCTGTCGGCGGCCAGTTGCTCGTCGTTGATTTCCAGGGGAACGATATTGGCGGAATCTTTCAGGGATGCCATGAATTTTTCGTTGTCCTGCCGCCAGCGACGCGACTCACCGTTTTCCAGACAGGAGGAGAGCAACAGGGCCAAAAGGCCTGAAAGCAGCAGTATGGATGTTTTTCTGTTCATCTTCAAAATTTTGAAGCAAAGGTAGTGTTTTATTTGTATTTTTGCACATCCAGTATCATCACAGCAAACAAACACGCTCCAAAAATGAGAATTTCACATTTCAAAAAACTGACACTTAGCGCGCTAACCATTTCTCTCCTGTCTTTTGCGGCCCAGGCAAACGACTTGCAACTGCGTTACGACCACCCGGCCGTCTATTGGGAAGAGGCGCTGCCCATCGGCAACGGCCGCATCGCCGGCATGGTTTACGGCCAACCCGCCGACGAAGAGATACAGCTCAACGAAGAGACCGTTTCGGCCGGTGCCCCCTACGAAAATCACAACCCCGAGGCCAAAGACGCCCTGGACGAAATCCGTCGCCTGATCTTTACCGGCAGCTATGCCGAGGCCCAGAACCTGGCCGGTGAAAAAATATTGTCGAAAAACGGTTTCGGCAAGCCCTACCAGACCGTCGGCAGCCTCCGGCTGCATTTCGACGGGCATGAGAACTACCAGGATTTCCAGCGTACACTCGACCTGAACCAGGCCGTGGCCACCACCACCTATACGGTCGATGGCGTCACCTACAAACGTGAAGCCTTCGCCTCCTTTGCCGACCAGCTCATCATCGTGCGCCTGACCGCCTCCCGGCCGGGCAGCCTCAACTTCTCGGCCCGCCTCACCTGCCCCCAGCAAGTGCAGCGCGAAGTCCCCGACAGCCGTCACCTGAGCATGGAGGGCATGACCCGCGGCAGCGGCAAGGGCGACAGTGACGGGCAAGAGCCCCGACTGCGTTTCCGCGCCGACCTGCAGCTCAAGACCAAGGCCGGCAGCGCCGTCCACACAGACTCCTCCCTGGTGGTCAAAGGCGCCACGGAAGCCATCATCTATGTGGCCATGGCCACCAATTTTGTCAACTACAAGGACATTTCGGCCGACCCCGTTCCACGCAACCAGGCCAGTCTGAAAAATGCCGGCAAACCCTATGCCAAAGCACTGGCCCAGCACACAGAGGCTTATCGCCGGCTGTTCGGCCGGGTCAGTCTGGACCTGGGACGCACCGCCCAGGCCGACAAGCCCACCAATGTACGGGTCAAAGAGTTTGCCACCAGTTTCGATCCGCAACTGGTCGAGCTGTATTTCCAATTTGGACGCTATCTGCTCATCAGCTGTTCGATGCCCGGCTGCCAGCCGGCCAACTTGCAGGGCAAGTGGAATGCCAGCCTCAACCCGGCCTGGTCGTGCCGCTATACGGTCAACATCAATACCGAAATGAACTACTGGCCGGCCGAGATCTGCAACCTCAGCGAGACCCACGAACCCCTGGTGCAGATGGTCCGCGAACTGTCTGAGGCCGGTCGGGCCACCGCCCGTGAAATGTACCGCAGCCGGGGCTGGTGCCTGCACCACAACACCGACCTGTGGCGCATGACCGGCGCCGTCGATCGCGCCTACTGCGGACCCTGGCCCACCAGCAACGCCTGGCTGTGCCA
>JAFSRR010000019.1 GCA_017446025.1 Bacteroidales bacterium
CTGGCGGTAGATCCCCAGGAAACTGGCATGGTTGCGGTCGGCGTAGTTTTCCATTGGACCGCGCCCGTAGTAGTTGACCTGGTTTATTTCCTTGACCAGGGGCAGTCTGAGGCCGAAACGGAACAACTCCGGAACCTTGGCACCTTCGGTGGTCCGTAGGTTCTGGCAAACCTCAATGCGTCCTTTTTTGTCGATGACATAGTCCAGTATCAGGTCGGCCTGCAGGTCTTCCAGATGGTAGGAGGCTTCCAGACGGACCTTGTCGCCCGGTTTTTCAATGCGCATATCCTTGAGCTGAAGCTCCGGATGCTTCCAGGCGGCCAGCTGGCGGGGAATGTTGGCTCCGTAGTCGTTGTCGGTAGGAGCCCGCCAGAAATTGGGTCTCAGACTGCCGTGGTCGGCCAGCAGGGCGCGGCCTTTGTACTGCCAGGATTTCAGGAAGCCGTCTTTGCCGAAAATCAACTTGAAGTCGGTGCCTTCAATGATGATGCCAATCTCATTGGACTGCTCGCATTGCAGGCCGGCAGCGGTCTTATCGGAAACCGCGGCTTTTCCGGAAACTGCGGCCTTCCTGGTGACAGCTCGTACCGGCTCGTCATCCATCAAGGAGGTGAAGAAATGCCCCGGGGCGGCTTCACGGATACACAGTTGCTGTCGGGCGAGACAATGACCGGCGGGGAGCAGGGCTTCGGCCTGGTCGAGACGGACCTCCAGATTGAGCAGCAGTTCGGCTTCAGTGGGCAAGCCGGCCAAGTTGTAGGGCAGCACCAGGGGCTTTTCCTCCTGCGGCCCGAGATTGAGCGGCAGGTTGCCGCGTTGCACGGGCAGTCCGTCGCAGAGCAGCGTCCAATCGAGCGAGCAGTGATTCAGCTCTTTGAAGAAAAACTCATTGAAAAGGCTCACCTGTCCCTGGTTCAGATCCAGTGCACGGGCCCAGACATCCTGATAGAAATACTGCACCTCGTAGGCATGGGGGTTCCACACGCGGTCGGGCCCCACCAGACCGTTGTCGCAGAAGTTCTTGTCGCTGGGATCGTAGGTGTTGTAGTCGCCTCCGTAGGCATAGAACATGCGCCCCTTGTCATCATAGGCCCGCTGGCTCTGATCGACGAAATCCCAGATAAAGCCGCCCTGGTATTTCCGGTAACGGCGTATCAAGTCCCAGTATTCCTTGAAACCACCCTCCGAGTTGCCCATGGCATGGGCATATTCACACTGGATGAGCGGTTTGGTCTTGGATTCGTCCTCGGCATAGTGGCGGCAGTTGTCGTAGCCGTAGTACATGGGGCAGAAAATGTCGGTATAGTCGTTCTGTCCGGCCTGTTCGTACTGTACGGGCCGGGAGGGATCTTCGGCCTTGATCCAGCGGTAGCAGGCTTCGAAATTCGGACCGAAGCCGGCCTCGTTGCCCATCGACCAGACGATGACCGAGGAATGGTTGAAATTGCGCTGCACATTGCGCTGGTTGCGCTCCAGATGAGCCCGGGCAAAATCCTCGCGCCGTGCCAGGGTGGCGGCGCCGTAGCCCATGCCGTGGCTTTCAAGGTTGGCCTCGGCCACCACATACAAACCGTACTGGTCGCAGAGATCATACCATAGGTTGTCGTCGGGATAGTGGCAGGTGCGCACGGCATTCACATTCATCTGCTTCATGGCGGTGATGTCCTGGATCATCCGCTCGCGAGAGAGGATATAGCCGCCGTCAGGATCGATTTCATGTCGGTTCACCCCCTTGATGAGTACGGGCTGCCCGTTGACCAGCAATTGGGCATCGCGGATCTCCACCTTCCTGAATCCCACCTTCAGGGGTATGACTTCGAGCGTCTTGCCGGCCGCATTTTTCAAGGTGGCCGTCAGTGTGTAGAGCGTCGGAGTTTCGGCCGACCAGAGACGTGGCCGTGGCACCTCCATGCTCAGGGCAATGTCTGTTCCCATCGGCTGGGTCTTGTTGACGGTCTGCCTGGCGGAGGCAAGAGCCTCCCCCTCAGGGCTGTTCAAGCTCAGCTCAACCCTGGTCCCTTTAACGGCCTGGCAACGAAGACGGATGTCCAGCCGGCCGTCATGATAGTCATTGACCAAATCGGGGGTGACGCGTATATCCTCGATATACTGATAACCTGTTGAATACAGATAGCAGTCGCGGGCCACCCCGCAGAAGTGTAAGAAATCCTGGTCTTCCAGGTAGCTGCCGTCCGACCAGCGGAACACCTGGAAGGCTATCAGATTCTTCTTGCCGGGCTTGACATAGGGGGTCAGGTCGAATTCGGCTTCCAGTTTGCTGTCTTCGCTGTAGCCCACAGACTCTCCGTTCACATAGAGCTTTATGTTCGATGTGACCGAGCCGAAATGGGCGACGATACGCCGGTTTTTCCAGGTGGCAGGAATGGTGATTTCCCTCCGGTAGGAGCCCACATGGTTGTTCTCTTCGGGCACCAGGGGCGGATTGTTGCGAAAATGCCCTTTCCAGGCATAGCCGGAACTGGTATAGACGGGGTCGCCGTAGCCCTGTTTCTCCCACATCCCAGGCACGGGCATGAGGTCCCAGCCGCTGTCGTCGTAGTCTTTACGGTAGAAGTCCTGCGGCCTGTCCTGGACATTCCTGACCCAATGAAATTTCCACAGTCCGTTCAGACTCAGATAGTTGTCAGACTCCTGCGGACGGGCTGTCCTGGCAGCCTCCTCGGATCCATAGGCAAAAAAGGCTGTGTGCATGTCCAGCCGGTTCAGGTCGTTGATTTCGGGCCAGAGGGCTTCCGGAGGCAAGCCCGTATTTTCAGGCAACTGTTGTCCTGCGATGGTTCCTTGGGCGATGAGCGGTGCCGGTACTGTCGCGGCCAGCAACATGGCAATCAGCAATAACTTTTTCATAATTATGAAGATGGTTCACCGCAAATATACGAACATGTCTCCATAAATCAGCTTCTGTATCTCTGCTTTTTTGCAGGAACGGTCGGGGCGGAAACAAAACAAGCCGACACTGCATTGTGCCGGCTTGTTGTCAGTAAAGCGTCCAGTGCTGGGAGCCTTCAGGATTATCCTTCGTAAACGATGGGTTTGTACTTCGGAACCAGGCTCTTCATGATCGTCCAGGCGATGAGGTAGGCCACACCGCAGAAGCAGAACATGATGAAATAGCCGGCCGGCTTACCTTCGAAACCAAGGAAGGTGAAGGCGGAACCCATTTCTTCGGCATGAGTGAAGAGCTTGCCTGCCACATACTGGATGATCATCGAGCCTATACCGCCGGCCATGGCACCGATACCGGTGATGGTAGCGATAGTGCTCTTGGGGAACATGTCACCCGTGGTGGAGAAGATGTTGGCGCTCCATGCCTGGTGTCCGGCTCCGGCCAGACCGATCAGTACGGCGGGCCACCACGGACTGTTGAAATGTATGCCCAGCGGCTGTGCCAGCAGGGCGCAGAGCGGGAAGAAGGCGAAAATCAGCATCGACAGCATACGGCCGGCATACGGATTCATGCCTTTCTTGTCAACAAAGATCTTGGGCAGGTAGCCACCGAAAATGGAGATGACCGTCACAATGGCATAGAGCGTGAAGATCAAGCCCTGGCCTAAGCCGGAAGTGGCGGGCGCATGGAACTGGTTGCTGAAGTAGGAAGGCGCCCAGAACAGGAAGAACCACCATACACCGTCGGTGAAGAACTTGCCCACGATGAACGACCAGGTTTGCTTGTAGCCGAAGCACTTGATGAAGGGGATGGTCTTCTGCTCGGCGATGGCGGCCTTTTCGGCAGCCTCGGCGGCATCGTCCTGATGAATGTATTCCAACTCACCTTCGTTGACGTGTTTGCTCTTTTCGGGCTTGTCGTACATGAAGGCCCAGAAGAACATCCAGATGAAGCCCAGACCGCCGATGATGATGAATGCCATTTCCCAGCCGAACTTGACAGCCAGCGGCGGAATGCAGAGCGGAGCGGCCAGGGCACCGACCGAAGCACCGGCATTGAAGATCGAAGTAGCGAAAGCACGGTCCTTCTTGGGGAAATATTCGGCCGTCACCTTGATGGCTGCGGGGAAGTTGCCGGCTTCACCAAGGGCCAGGATGCCCCGGCAGAGCAGGAAGAGATAGACACTGGTGGTCGAGATGGCCAGGGCGACATTGCTGCCGGCCTCTACGGCACGAAGGGCAGCGACACTGTCGATACCGCCGACCAGGTGGGCGGTGGCCCAGCCGCAGGCAGCATGCATGCAGGCACCGGCCGACCAGACACCGATGGCAATCAGGTAGCCTTTCTTGGTGCCCATCCAATCGACAAACTTGCCGGCAAACAGGCATGCGATGGCATAGAAGATGGAGAAGAAGCTGGTAATGACGCCATAGTCGGCATCTGTCCAGTGAAACTCGGGTTTGATGAACTCCTCGTAGGTGAGGGAGAGCACCTGACGGTCCAGGTAGTTGACGGTCGTGGCCACAAACAGCAGCGAACACATCCACCAACGCCAGTTGGACATCAGTTTCTGAGTGGTAGTTAACTGTGACATAGTTAATTAGTTAGTTATTGATAAATGATTGAACAGACCTTTAACGGGCTGCCTGGATGTAGCCCAGCGCCTCACGGCACTTGTCGCTGATGGCCTGCCAGTTCTTTCCGGCGATGACTTCCTTGGGGAAGAGCTTGCTGCCCATGCCCACAGCCGTCACACCGGCCTTGAACCAGGCACTGAGGTTCTCCTCGGTGGGCTCGACGGCACCGGTCACCATGATCATCGACCAGGGCATCGGAGCCTTGACATTCTTGACAAAGGACGGGCCGCCCACATTGCCGGCCGGAAAGACTTTCGTCAGATCGCAGCCGGCCTCCTGGGCAAAACCGATCTCGCTGACACTGCCGCAGCCCGGCGAGTAGGGTACCAGCCGGCGGTTGCAGACCTTGGCCACCTCGGGGTTGAACAGCGGGCCGACCACGAAGTTGGCACCCAGCTGCAGATACATCGCAGCCGTGCCGGCATCAACGATCGAACCGATACCCATGATCATGTCGGGACATTCTTTGGCGGCAAACTTGACCAAGTCGCTGAAGACTTCCTGGGCAAAATCGCCGCGGTTGGTAAACTCAAAAGCGCGCACACCGCCCTCGTAACAGGCTTTGACCACCTGACGGGCCACTTCGGTGTCCTTGTGATAGAACACAGGTATCATACCCGTCGCGCTGATGGTATTGAGTACCTGCAGTTTGGTAAATCTTGCCATAATAGTTCAAATTAACGGGAAACACGTCCGGAAGCGTCTCCGCCCATGAGTTTTTCGACTTCCTCGACGCTGACCATGTTGAAGTCGCCGTAGATGGTGTGCTTCAGACAGGAAGCGGCCACGGCGAATTCCAGGGCCTTCTGGTCGTC
>JAFSRR010000020.1 GCA_017446025.1 Bacteroidales bacterium
GGCAGAAGGTCCTGCCACCACCAAGGTCAAAGTACGTGTTTCCAACAACACCCTGACCATCAAGCTGGCTTCCACCGCCGATCGTAACAACATCATTGCCTTCAGCAACTTCAAGCTCGAATATGTCAACTTCGAATCTTGGGCTGCCTCCGTTGTCGACACCGTTGCCAACACTGTCGTTGTCACCGTCAACAGCGCTGAAGCCTTCGCCGATGTCTTCAAGATGTCCTATCCCGAAGGTGCTGATGTCACCATCAATCTGAATGCCGGCACCTACGACCTGGGTACCAACGGTAGCCAGACGTTGCCCACTCACCACGGTAATGTAGCCTTCGTTGGTAACGGCAACGTCACCATCAAGGGTGGTTTCCGCTCCAGCAATGGTATCAAGGTTAAGGACTATCGTTTCGAAAACCTGAACTTCGTAGCTCAGGACAATGCCTCCACCGAATCCTCCGCCTTCTACTTCAACAGCGGCGGTGACGATGTAACGGGTCAGATGATCATCAACAACTGTACCTTCACCAACCTGCCCGCTTCCATCATCCGTGCAAAATCCGGTCACGTTCACGAGTATGTTCTGACGAACAATACCTTCGACGGCAATGGCCACCACTTTGTACAGCTGCAGAACGGTCACCAGAGAGAAGGTTTCATCTTCAAGGAGAACCTTGTCAAGAACTACGTCGCTACCGGCGGTCAGTTCTTCAACATCCAGTTGCCGGAAAATCCTGCCGCCTACACCGACTCCACCTTCCACATGGTAGTTGAAAACAACATCTTCTACAAGATCGGTGGGATGGCTGCCAATGCCCGTAACTTTATTGAATGCGACAAGGTCAACAAGTATAAAGAAGTCTCCTTCAATATCAACAACAACATCTTCTGGGAGCTCTACAAGGATACCCTGTTCCGCAACACCGACCTGAAGTTGTTCACTGCCGACTCCACTCAGAAGGTTGAGTTCAACATCCTGAACAACCTCATCTATCCGGACGATATGATGACCAACGTTTGGGATGCCAACCTCGAAGACGGCCAGATTGCCAACTTCCCGGTTATCAGTGGTAACATTGTTCCCAACCAGCAGGATCTCTATGTTGATTCCCTGGCTCCTGGTTTCGAATACATCCCCGGCGAACTGATTCTGAAGAGCAGCCCGCTCTACACTGCCAGCACGACCGGCAGCTACATCGGTCTGAAGAGCATGTACTACGATTTCGACGTAGAAGCCGAAGATCACTTCATTGTTGACAACCTGACCGCTCTGAAGCAGGCTCTGACCTATAAGGGCGCCGGCGACAATGTCTTGATTGAAGTCAAGAACAATGTCGATCCCGAAGGTTACTACAACATGGGTACCAGCGTCAACAGACTGACTGCCAAGAAGACTTTGACCGTCAAAGCTTTCAACGGCAATGCTCCTAAGATCAACGGTGCCCTGATCTCTTCCGGCAGCGCCAAACTGGATAAGATCCTTGTCGAAGGCATCACCTTCACAGGCGCCACGGCCGAGACCGCCGCTCCGTTCTGCACTCAGGGCAACGACACCATCAGTGCCATCATCTTCCGCAACAACACCTTCAAGGAAATGGGTGCTCCGCTGGTACGCCTGCGTTCCGGTTCTTATGTGGATACTCTGGCATTTGAAAACAATGTCATCCAAGACCTGCTTGGCAACAACCATGTCTTCATCTGCAACAACGGCAACCAGATTCTGAAGAACTTCTCTCTGATCGAGAACAAGATCATCAACTACGGTGGCAAGCAGTTCATGCAGTTCGCCAATGTCAAGAACTCTGCAGACTCGACCTTGAACGTCAATGTCAAGAACAACCTGTTCTACAACTTCAAGAGTGGTGACGGCTCCAACGCCAAGAACTTCATTGAAGGTGCCAAGACAGCTTACTTGAACATCAACGTCAACAACAACTTCTTCTGGTATGACAGCATTCCTGCCACATGGTCAATTCCTCTGCAGGTTAACCCCGGTGGTACCTACAAGGCTTACAACCTGAAGCTGGAAGGCAACGTCTATAACAACTGGGACGGTGTTCTCGTTGACATGAAGGACATCTACTCTGTCGACAACGATCCTGCCATCGTTATGGAAGACCTGACCTACACGCTCGGTCAGAAGGTATTCACCAACAGCCCGCTCTACACCGCCGGTGTCGAAGGTGCTTATGTTGGTACCTCCGATATGTACTATCCGTTCAAGGCCGCTGGCGATGCCGAAGAACTGATCGTCACCGTTTACAACGACCAGGAACTCTATGATGCTCTGGCCGCCAACTTCGCTGGTATCAAGAATGTCTCCATCGAACTGGCTGCCGACAGCTTCAGCCTGGGTGAACGCGTAGGTCGTCAGATGCCCACCTTCGGTGGCAATCTGACCATCAAGGCTGCTGACAAGTTCTCGCCGAAGGTAGGCGGTAGCTTCCGCTCCAGAGGTGGCATGAAGGTCAACAACTATGTATTCGACGGTCTGAACTTCGTTACCGCCACTTCCGGCGCCAACGCCGATTCCAGCCCGATCTTCATCAACAAGGGTGCTAAAGACTCCGTCATGGGTACGCTGGAAGTTAAGAACAGCACCTTCACTGAAATGAAGGCTTGCATCATCCGTATCAATGCCAATGGCAACGAGAACTATGTACATGCTGTCAATGTTCACAACAATACCTTCGACGGTATCAACCACCACTTCTTCCAGTTTGCCGGTGGCAAGGACTTCGGTGTAACGAGTTTCTCCTTCACCGAGAACGTGGTCAAAAACTACAAGTCCCCGAGCGCCCAGTTCTTCAACACTCCGCTGTCTGTCAATCCTTCCGCTCTGAGCGACTCCATCTACACCATGACTGTAGAACACAACACCTTCTACAAGATCGGTGGTATGGCTACTCAGGTACGTCACTTCATCGAGTGCAACAAGGACAACAACTTCAAGAAGGTCACGATGAACTTCAACAACAACATCTTCTGGGAGAACTACAGCCTGGACGGCGCACTGAACTGCGACCTGGCTTTGTTCAACGCCAAGGAAGGTCAGGAAGTTGAAGTCAACGTCCTGAACAACCTGCTCTATCCGGAAACTGTCATGACCAACATGTTTGATCCTGACTATGTAGACGGCACTGTTGCCAACTTCCCGATTAACGGCGGTAACATCACCCCGAACTTCAAGCACATCTACCTGGCCGACCTGGCAGCCGATACGACCACCTTCTGGGCCAGCGAAGAACTGCTGAAGATCTTCGACAACACCGCCGCCTTCACGGCCGGTATCGACGGAACCTATCTGGGTGCCAAGGTATGCTACACCAAGGGTGTTGAAATCCCCGAAGGTGCCAAGTACTTCTGGGAATCTCCCGAAGGTCTGGTTATCGAGATGGGTGGTCTGGCTGCTGTAGCTGCCGAACCTGCACGTGCCAACTATCCGAATGCCGGTTACTACTCACTCTGCCTGAACGGCAAGAACGACTGGGCTAAGTATGTCAGCATCGCTCTGGACGAAGAAATCGCTGCCGGTGATACCATCATCGTAACGGGCTATCGTAACAAGAACGACAATGGCAAGAAGGCCAGCGCTCTGTTCAGAACCGGTGAATTCACCTGGAACGACGGTACCGATGGTCTGGCTTACACCAACATCCTGGCCGACGAGAACAATGCCGACTACGACAACGACGGCGATGTTCCCAGCATTGTCAAGGTGGTTGTACCGGAAGGTGCCAGCGGCAAGGTCCTCGATATCACTCGCAAGGATGCCGGTACCAACCTGTTCATCACTCAGTTGGTTATCATGCCGTACATTGCTCCTGTCACTCCTCCGAGCGGCATTATCAACGGCAAGATCCTGAACAAGGTTTACGCTAACAACGGAACCCTCTACATGAACATGAACGAGGCCTCCAATGTCAGAGTATTCGATGTTCTGGGTAAGACTGTCAAGAACTTCAACGCCAAGGCTGGTCTGAATACTGTAGAAGGCCTGAATGCTGGTCAGATCTACATTATCCGCACCGAAAGCGATGTAGTTAAGATTGTCCTCTAATCTTGAACCAAGGCTGAGTTTCTATCTCAGCTCCCGATAAGGAAGCCCGGTCGATTTGACCGGGCTTCTTTTTTTTTGTTCAAAAAAATGTCCGCACTCCTATTTGATTCTGGAGAAACAATCACTACATTTGCACCAAAATGCGGACATAGGCTTTGTGTCGATGTGCGCAAGACTATTTGGTGAAAACGATATGACAGCAGACCAGGACAGCCTATTGAAAGACTTTGAAACCAGGGTCAGACAGTTGTTGCTGCTATGCGAGTCATTGAAAAAGGAAAACGAAGCGCTCCGACAGGCGCTGGCCGACCAGCAGGAGACTGGCCGACAGCTACGCGAGGACCTTCGTGCACTCACCGACAGCTACGATAAACTCCGACTGGCCAAAAGTCTTGCCGGCGAAGGCGGAGACCTACGGGCGGCCAAGCAGAGGATATCGAGGATGGTGCGGGAAATAAACGCTTGCATTGCACTTGTCAACGAGTAAAAATGGAAGACGAAACTTTCAAGATTCACCTATACATAGCCGACGAAGACTTTTTTGTTGAGCTCAAACGCAACGACGAGCAACAAGAATCTCTCTACCGGCAGGCGGCCCGGGAAATAGCCCGGCTCGTCAATGCCTACAGAGACAAGTTTCACGGCGAAGGAGCAGCCGAACTGGACACCAAGAGGCTGCTGGCCATGACCGCCCTGCATCTGGCCAAGAAGAACCTGGATGTGGAAGCCAATACTGACGACAGTCATTGCCTTACAGTGGTAAGACAACTGGACGAGGAACTCAAGAACTATTTGAAGAACTAGGTCCGCAGCTAAGAGGAAATACCGCACTACTGCCCTTTTCAAGGAAGGGAGGTGGTGCGTTTTGTTTTTATATATACAACTAATTAAAAAATGAGTAGCTTACTATCAATCATTATTCCTGTGGCAGCCCTGTTGGTGGGTGTGTTGCTGGGCTGGCTCATCTTCCGCTATGTCCTCAATGCCCGCTATCAGTTCAAGCTGAAACAGGCCGAGCTGGAAGCCGAATCTGTCAAGAAGGCCAAGATGCAGGAAGTCAAGGATAAGTTTTACAACCTGAAGAACGACCTAGACAAACAGATCACGCAACGCAACGCCAAGCTGCAGGGAGCCGAAGCACGCATCAAGCAACGCGAGATGCAGCTCAACCAGCGCAACGAGGAACTGCTGCGCAAGAAAGGCGATCTGGACATCATCCGTGAAAATCTGGATGCCCAGATGGAAGTCATCGAAAAGAAGAAACAAGACCTCGAAAAGCAGCACCGCCTGGAGGTAGAACGCCTTGAAGCCCTGTCGGGCCTGTCGGCCGAGGAAGCCAAGAACCGCCTGGTCGAATCGCTCAAGGAAGAAGCCCAGACCGCTGCCGCCTCGTATATCAACGAGATCATGGACGAAGCCAAGATGACGGCCAACAAGGAGGCCAAACGCATCGTGGTCCAGTCCATCCAGCGCGTGGCCACAGAAACCGCCATCGAGAATGCTGTGACAGTGTTCCACATCGACTCTGACGAGATCAAGGGCCGCATCATCGGCCGCGAAGGACGCAACATCCGGGCCCTGGAAGCTGCCACCGGCGTGGAAATCATCGTCGATGACACCCCAGAAGCCATCGTCCTGTCGGCTTTCGACCCCGTGCGACGCGAAATCGCCCGCCTGGCCCTGCACCAGCTGGTGTCGGACGGCCGTATCCACCCGGCCCGCATCGAGGAAGTGGTGGCCAAAGTGAGCAAGCAGATCGAAGAAGAAATCATCGAGACGGGCAAGCGCACCACCATCGACCTGGGCATCCATGGCCTGCATCCCGAGCTGGTGCGCATGGTAGGCCGCATGAAATACCGTTCCTCCTACGGTCAGAACCTGCTGCAGCACGCCCGTGAAACAGCCAATCTCTGCGCCGTCATGGCCTCCGAACTGGGGCTGAACCCCAAGAAGGCCCGCCGTGCCGGCCTGCTGCACGATATCGGCAAGGTGCCCGAAGACGAGCCCGAACTGCCGCACGCTCTGCTGGGTATGAAACTGGCCGAGAAGTACAAGGAGAAACCCGATATCTGCAACGCCATCGGTGCCCACCACGACGAAGTGGAGATGCAGACACTTTTGGCGCCTATCGTACAGGTCTGCGATGCCATCTCCGGTGCCCGTCCGGGTGCCCGTCGCGAGATTGCCGAGGCCTACATCAAGCGTCTGAACGACCTGGAGCAGCTGGCCATGTCCTATCCCGGCGTGGTCAAGACCTATGCCATCCAGGCCGGACGCGAACTGCGTGTCATTGTCGGCGCCGAGAAGGTGGACGACAAGGATACCGAACAATTGTCGGCTGAAATCGCCAAGCGGATCCAAGATGAGATGACCTATCCCGGTCAGGTGAAGATCACCGTCATCCGCGAAACCCGTGCGGTGAGCTATGCCAAATAATCTGTTGGGGACGACTGGTTTTGACAGCGGCCAGGACAGGTAAGCAAGCATGCAGTGTACGGACGCAACACACTCAAATCTTTGCGTCAAGACCATAACTGGCGAAAACAATTTTGCTCTCGCTGCGTAACTGAAGATCAGTAAGTTCACGCTTCATCCCCGTCACAGTGGCGGGGACGGGACATCACCCCGGTGCTGTGGTTCCGAAGCGGCCGGATCAGGTGGTGCAGAAATATCGGAAATAGGACGAGGAAGGCCCTGAGCCTGGTCCGAAACCTTAAGGGATAAGCGTCATGTGGATAGCTTCGGTTTTGCATGGCGTCGAAAACCTAAGCGAAGATAAGCATGTAGAAAACTTATTGGTTCTCCGTTTGGACGAGGGTTCGACTCCCTCCGTCTCCACAAGACACATTGAGAAGCGTTATCTTGAGCGCATTTTCTATTTCTGTCAGGGTATCGGTCGTAAAATTTCTGTTCCCAGACAGCCATTCCGATATAACCGTAGGAGACCTCTTCATCAAATGGGCAAACTGCATCTGATTGTAACCGCTCTTTTTCATCGCGTCCTCAATCTTGGCAGCCAACATCATTCGCTTACGCTCCTTCGCCAATTCTATATCATCCATATTTGCCAGGAGTTCAGCTAAAACTCCCGTTGCAACCTTCTTCTTCACTTTCATACTAAAACTTCTAGTGTTCCGTCTTCGTTTACCGTCAATTCTCTACGCTTAATCATCTCATTGATTGCTTTGGCAATTCCTTCCATCAATTGAGCCTTCTCATTCAGAGGAGGATAATCTTCATAAGCTTTACACCTAACGGCTTATAGCCACCTGATCCCAAAAGAATAACAGCATCATGAAAATAAACTTCATATAATCTAAGTCGACCTGTAACTTAAAGCAGGACGTACAACATCTTGTCCGTTCTTTGTGCAAAAAAGCTTCATATTTTGGATATATCCAAATTTAAAAGTGATATTATTACATGATTAATCAGAAACATCAAGAAAGACAATGTTTTACAGGATCATCAGCTTGACGGTGTGGCGGGAGGCGGGAAAATGAAGGAGATAGAAGCCGCGGGGCAGGGAGAAGGACTTGATGCCTTCGACCCGCTCGTCAAGGAGGCGATGTCCGGAGAGGTCATAGACCTCGACCTGGGCCGGGGAGGCCAGACTGAGCCTGAAACCGCCCGAGAGTGACTGAATCCGGTACTCATCGTAATGAAAAGGAGTAAAGGAATCGGGCAACACGCGAATCAATGCCACGTCATCGATGAGCAGGCCGGCCTTGTCGGTCTGGCAGAGCGAAAAAATCAATTGCAACGAATCCATATCACGCTTTAACTCGAAAGCATAGGATTTCAGTTGCCAGTCGTCGGCAGAAAGCGTATCGTAGGGGGCATAGGGCGCATAGGATGTACCGCTGTAATAGCTGTTGCGAAGACATCCATGACCTTTGACATAATAGTCGAGCCGATAGGTGCCTGAAGGCAGTGCCAACGGGCAGGAAGACCATCGCACGTGCTGCTTCTGGGTTCTGACCAACTGGCAGGCCCACAAACCTGAATGGGCATCACTGGAAGGGGAAATGCCTTCATCGGGAATACTGGACGTAGAACCCGTCCAATAAAGCGGCAGACTGTCTTGCCACAGTTCCAAACCGGCATTGGGAAGATCCATCACTCGGTCGGCCCGAAGGCCGGCCGGGAACAACAAAAAAGCAAGCGAGCCCATCAGGCTCACTTGCAGACGCTTGTAGAAACGTTTTTTCATGGTAAAAGATTTAAGGTGATTCATGCTGAGATGAGACACACATCAACTGCAGCTAATTGTCGGAGGCAAAGATATTATTAATATTCCGTTCACAAATCATTCTCCTATTATTTTTTTTACGAAAACTGATTTATAACATTTCATGAAGAGGATGAGTACTAAAAATCAATCAGTTAAAGAAAAGAGGGAAATGCGAAAACCTGTCGCGGCATCGCCTCAAATCGTCGTTATTTTCGAAAAATACCCGGGATAGAGGATGAAAACACCCCGGAAGAAGATTAAATCAGCCGGCAAAAGAATCGGAAGGATCCGATTCGTCGGCCATATCCAGATCCTCGTGCGCTAAATCCAAGGGTTTGTGGGAAATCTCCGTGCTACCGGGAGAGGGTTGTTGCAATTGCAGCCACAACAGGTCTTTCAGTTCGTCCAAGCCCTGATGGGCGAGCGAGGAGATAAAGACTGTCGGGATATCGGGCAGAGAGGGACGCAAACCCTCGATCAATTCATCGTCGAGCATGTCGGATTTGCTCACGGCCAATACCCGCTGCTTGTCGAGCAACTCAGGGTTGTACTGTTCCAGCTCCCGAAGCAGCACCCGATAGGCCGCCGCTATATCGTCGCTGTCGGCCGGCACCATGAACAGCAGCAGCGAATTGCGCTCGATATGACGCAGGAAGCGCAAACCCAGTCCTTTGCCTTCAGAGGCGCCCTCGATGATACCGGGGATGTCGGCCATGACAAAAGACTTGCCCTCGCGCCAAGGCACAATGCCCAGATTGGGCACCAGGGTAGTAAAGGGATAATCGGCGATTTCGGGCTTGGCAGCTGAAAGAACCGACAACAGGGTAGATTTGCCGGCATTGGGGAAACCCACCAGGCCGACATCGGCCAGGAGCTTGAGTTCGAGGATGATGTCACGCTCCTCCATCGGCTCGCCGGGCTGGGAGAAACGGGGTGTCTGGTTGACAGCCGTGCGGAAGTTCCAGTTGCCCAGACCGCCACGGCCGCCCTTGAGCAGGATCACCTCCTGGCCATCCTCGTTGATGTCGCAAAGGAATTCACCGGTATTGGCATCGTAGGCCACCGTACCGACCGGCACTTCGATGTATTTGTCGGCGCCGGCCGCTCCCGACGAGCGATTGCCACTGCCCGAACCTCCGGCCCCGGCAAAGACATGACGTTCGTAACGCAGATGCAACAGGGTCCAGTAATTGCGGTTGCCACGCAAGATGACATGGCCGCCCCGGCCGCCGTCACCGCCGTCCGGACCGCCTTTGGCAATGTACTTTTCCCGGTGGAAATGCGTCGAGCCTGCCCCGCCCTTGCCCGAGCGGCAGTGTATCTTCACATAATCCACAAAATTGCTCTCTGCCATATACGGTTATGATAGGTCTGACGGCCTTTCGGCCGACAGGATCAGACAAGTTTGTCCAAAGCGGCCTCCACCAGGGCCGAAGTCTCCTCGATGCTGCCCGTGCCGTCGATCTTGACACAGACACCCTTGGCCACGTAATAATCGACCACAGGGGAGGTAACCTGGTGATAGACTTTGACACGGTTCTTGATGGTTTCTGGATTGTCGTCGGCACGACCGGATATCTGGGCCCGGAACAGCATACGCTCCACCAGGGTCTCGTCGGGGACCACGAGGTCGAGCAGCACGGAGACCTTCTCGCCACGCTGGGCCAGCATCTCGTCCAATATGGCAGCTTGGGCTACATTGCGGGGAAAACCGTCGAAAATGACACCCTTGGCCTGTCCAATCCCGTCCATAGCCTTGGCCAGGATACGGACAATCATTTCGTCAGGTACCAGATTACCGGCATCGGTATAGGACTTGGCGATCTTGCCCAGTTCAGTACCTGCGGCCATCTCAGCGCGCAGCAAATCGCCGGTGGAAAGGTGTTTCAAACTGTATTTTTCAGTAATGACAGCGCTTTGCGTCCCCTTGCCCGAGCCGGGGCCACCAAAAATAACAACATTCAGCATCTCTTCAATATTAAGGTATAATCATCCAATTGTTTACGCCGGCCTACTCTGCCAGCACGTAGATATCACGGTAGTTGCGCCCGTAGCCGTTGTAGTCCAGACCATAACCCACCAGGAACTTGCTGGGCACGTTGATGCCTACATAGTCCAGATGGAGGTCGCACTGCAGCGATTCGGGTTTGAAAGTGCAGGTCACCACGCGGACCGAGGCCGGATTGGCCTGTTGCAGCGTGGCAATCATATTCTTCATTGTCAAGCCGGTATCGACGATATCTTCCAGTATCACCACATGACGCCCCGTCAGGTCACGATCGATGCCGATGAGGGTCTTGACACCGCCGGTGCTGATCAGCCCGGCATAGGAAGAGCATTTGACGAAGGAAATTTCGCAGGGGAAATCGATTTCTTTCATCAAATCGCCTGCAAACATAAACACTCCGTTCAACACACCCAGGAAAAGCGGATTCTTGTCTCCGAGGTCTTGCTTGATCTCGGCTGCCACACGCTTGATTTCTTTCTGGATTTCCGCTTCCTTGATGAGCGGAAGGAACTTTTTGTCGAGTACCTGTATCATATTCCTTAGCTTGAAAATCATTGGCGAAGGTACGAAAAATAAAAATATGTCCTACCTTTGCCTCAAGGGTTTTATGCAATGAAGATCTATCCGACCAAAGAGATCCGTTTTCTCGACAGCGAGACCATCCGTCTGCGCAACATCACATCCGACGACTTGATGCAGGAAGCAGCCCGGGGCTTGACCACCCTGCTGCTCGAAACGCTGGACCGCCCTTTGCGAAACGGACAATGCAAGCCGCGACAAATCTGGTTATTGGCCGGTCCCGGCAACAACGGCGGAGATGCGCTGTCGATGGCCCGGATGCTGCTGCAAGCCGGCCACCCATGCCGTTGCCTGCTGTTGAGCGGCGGCAAAACCCTTTCTCCCGACTGCCGGCTCAATGCCGAGCGTCTGCAGGCCATGGCGCCCGATGCACTCGTTGTCAACGATAGCGGCCGCTGGCAAAGCGAGTTGCTCGATCCCCTACCCAACCTCATTGTCGACGGCCTTTTCGGCAGCGGACTGAGCCGCCCCCTGACCGGCTGTTTTGCCCAAGCAGTCATGTGGATCAACGCCCAAGAAGCCGAAGTCGTTTCCATCGACCTGCCATCGGGCCTGATGGGCGAAGACAACGGGAACAACACGCCCGACACCATTGTGCGGGCCGACCACGTGCTGGGTCTGCACTACCCCCGCCTGGCCTTCCTGCTGCCGGAGAATGCGCCCTATGTGGCCCATTGGCAACTGGCACCGCTCAATATCCCCACCGAGGCCGAAGCCCAGGTGGACACACCTTATTGTCTAAGTGAGAAATCCGAAATCAGGGCGTTGCTCCATCCTCGCGGCACTTTTGCCAACAAGGGCAGTTTCGGCCACGGCCTGCTCATCGCCGGTTGCCACGAGATGTGCGGCGGTGCCATCCTGGCCGGCCAGGGAGCCTTGCGCAGCGGTATCGGACTGCTCGACCTCTGTGTGCCGGAGAGTGTCTATCCAACTGTGCAGACCGCCCTGCCCGAAGCCATGGTCCGACGCAACGAGGGTGACAAGCGCTGCTTCAACTCACTCGAAGGCCTGCCCCTGGACAAATACCAGGCCATCGCCATCGGGCCTGCCCTGGGCAAAGGACCGGCCCAAAAGCAAGGACTGGAAGCCCTGTTACAAGCCATCGAATCCCGGCAAAACCATCGTAAACCGGTTCCTGCCCTGTTGCTCGATGCCGATGCCTTGAACCTGCTGGCCGACCATCCTGCCCTCTGGGCACTGATACCGCCCGAGACCATTCTCACCCCGCATCCCGGCGAATTGGACCGCCTGGCCGGCCAACGGGCCGATTCGGGCTACGAGCGCCTGCAGCGGGCCCGGCAAATAGCCACGGAGCATCACATCCACATCGTCCTGAAGGGCGCCTACACCGCCGTCATCGCTTCCGATGGCCGGGTCTGCTTCAACGCCACCGGCAATCCGGGCATGGCCACTGGCGGCAGCGGTGATGTGTTAAGCGGGATTTTACTATCTTTGCTCGCCCAAGGCTACCAACCCGGCGAGGCCGCCCGACTGGGCGTCTGGCTACACGGCCTGAGCGGAGACCTGGCCCTGCAGCAGCCCACAAGACAAGGCATCGCCGATGAGCCTGATCTCTGCCGGCAATCAACGGAAAGCCTCACTGCCGGCGATTTGCCCCGTCACTTGGGCCTGGCATTCGAATCATTAAAAAACGACATACAATGAAAAGACTCACCCTTCTACTGGCTGCCGTCCTGCCCCTGACACTCGCGGCCCAGATCATCACCGCACCGCTCGAGGGCGACCTGCCCAAAGGTAGTATCGTGTACTATCTGCCCCAAACCGGCCTGCATGTCACCGTGACACAGCGCACCATCGTCGAGACCCCGGGCCAGTTTGCCCGCTACGCCCAGCATTGCCTGGGCCTCAAGGAGGTCATCACCCAGGAAAGCACCCGCTGCGAGATTGCCTCCGTGCAGGCCACTGCCTTCACCCGGCCCGACCCGTCTCAGCGCTACTGCATCCAGGCCCTGCGTCCTGCCTTCAGCGAAAAAGCCAAGAGCATCCCGCCGATGCCTGCCCTGAAAGTAGTCACTACGCCCGAAGGACTGTTACAGGCTGTCAACATGGAACCCACGGCCGCCCCGCAAACCCCACCTTGTCACGAGGCAAAGCCCTGCCCTGAGATACAGGATGCTTGCTGCGAGAAAGCCCCCGTCAGCGCCCCCCTCACCCAGGAAATGCAGCTGGCCAGTTCCACACTGCGCATGGCCGAACTGGCCGCCAAACAGATATTCAGCTTGCGTGAAACCCGCCTGGCCCTGATCCAAGGCGAGATAGAGAACATGCCTTCCGACGGTGCCGGACTGGCCCTGATGCTCCAGCAGCTGGACGAGACCGAAAAAGCCTATACCGAGCTCTTTACCGGCACCCGCTGCGAAAGCTGCCAAGTGCTCCAATACGACATCATTCCCGAAAAAGGGCGCCATCGCCAGGTGGTGTTCCGCTTTTCCACCCAGAAAGGCGTCATCGACAAGGACGACCTGAGCGGCCGCCCCGTCTATCTGAGCCTCAGCCCGCGCCACGACGCACCCCTGACCCAGGTGCGCGACAGTTTCATGGTGGAAAGGCCCACCAAGAAAACCCCGGCCCGCATGGAAGCCCTGCCCGTGGGCCTCTATTACTATCATCCCGTCCAGACCGCCTTCAGTATCGTCGACGCTGAAAAGAAGACCTACCTCGAAGGCCAATGCTGTTTTGCCCAGGAAGGCGATTTGCTGTTCCTGGAAGCGGCCAGTGACATCAAGGTCGAACTCGATCCGGCCACCGGAGCCATCCTGAAGCGATAGCCGGAAGCGGCCCCTCGCCGACCAGACAAAAAAAGCCCGTTGCCATACGCAACGGGCTTTCGTTTTATATCGATTGCAACTTAGTCGATCTGATTGGCCGAGCCGACTACATCGACAATCTTGTGGACGTAGAGCTTCTTCATCAGGTCGCGGGCCGGACCCAGGTATTTGCGCGGGTCGAACTCGGCAGGCTTGGTGGCCAGCACTTCGCGGACAGCGGCGGTCATGGCGATACGGGCATCGGAGTCGATGTTGATCTTGCAGACAGCCGACTTGGCAGCGCGACGGAGCTGCTCTTCGGGAATACCGATGGAATCCTTCATGGCACCGCCATACTTGTTGATGATGGCAACCAGGTCCTGAGGAACGGACGAAGAACCGTGCAGCACGATGGGGAAGCCGGGGATCTTCTTTTCGATCTCTTCGAGGATGTCGAAGCGGAGTGGCGGCGGAATCAGGATGCCGTTCTTGTCGCGAGTGCACTGGGCAGGGGTGAACTTGTTGGCACCATGGGAAGTGCCGATCGAGATGGCCAGAGAATCGACACCCGTGCGGGTAACGAATTCGATGACATCCTCGGGACGGGTATAGTGGCTCTTTTCGGAAGAGACTTCGTCTTCGACACCGGCCAGCACACCCAGTTCACCTTCGACGGTGACATCAAACTGATGGGCATATTCAACGACCTTCTTGGTCAGGGCGATATTCTCTTCGAAAGAATACTTCGAACCGTCAATCATGACAGAGGAGAAACCGTTGTCGATGCAAGACTTGCAGAGTTCGAAAGAATCACCGTGATCCAGATGGATAACAATCTCGGGATGAGCCAGGCCCAGTTCCTTGGCATAGGCCACAGCACCCTGCGACATATAGCGCAGCAAGGTGGAGTTGGCATAGTTTCGGGCACCGTTGGACACCTGCAGGATGACCGGAGACTTGGTCTCGGCAGCTGCCTGGATGATGGCCTGCAACTGTTCCATGTTATTGAAATTGAAAGCAGCGATGGCGTACTTTCCGGCAATGGCCTTCTTGAACATTTCTCTGGTGTTCACCAGGCCTAAATCTTTGTAGTTTACCATAGTTGTTAGTGTTATTAGCGAGTACAAAATTAGTGCATTTATGCGTATGCACATAAAAATGGAGACTATTTTTTTGTATTTGCCGAAAAATCTCTACTTTTGCAGGCCATTACGAATTACCAGTTTGTACTTGAAATAAATTCATTAGAAACAGCGATGCAGTACAAGCCCAGCCAAGGGCGGTTTTCCCCGGCAAAGCCCAGCCTGCGTCAATAACGAAACAAACACATTATGAAAAAAGATTTGCATCCCGCCGAATATCGTCCGGTCGTTTTCAAAGACATGTCGAACGGTGACATGTTCGTATCCCGCTCCACCATCGCCACGAAGGAAACCATCGAATATGAAGGACAGACCCTGCCGCTGGTAAAGCTGGAAATCTCTTCCACTTCCCACCCCTTCTACACGGGTAAGTCCAAGCTGGTCGATACCGCCGGTCGCGTCGACAAGTTCATGAGCCGCTACGGCAACCGCAAGAAAAACTAATCCGTCCCTCCTACACGGATTCCATACAACAAACGCTCCGAGCCGCAAGGTCCGGAGCGTTTTTATTTGTCGCTTTCGAAGGGAAAACTATACCGACACTTCGCCTTTGATGTGGGGATGCGGGTCGTAGCCCTGCAGCTCGAAATCTTCGTACTGGAAATCGAAGATGCTGTGCACCTCGGGGTTGATGCGCATCTCGGGCAGGGGGCGCGGATCGCGGGTCAGTTGCAGCTTGACCTGATCGAGGTGGTTCAGGTAGATGTGGGCATCGCCCAGGGTGTGGACAAAATCGCCGGCCTGCAGGCCGCAAACCTGAGCCATCATCTTCAACAGCAAGGCATAGGAAGCAATGTTGAAGGGCACGCCCAGGAAAATGTCGGCGCTGCGCTGGTAAAGCTGCAGGCTGAGCCGGCCGTCGCAGACATAGAACTGGAAGAAAGCATGGCAGGGCGGCAGGTTCATGTTCTTGAGATCGGCCACGTTCCACGAGCTGACGATGATGCGGCGCGAATCGGGATTGTGCTTGATCTGGTCGACCGCCTCGGAGATCTGGTCGATGAAACCGCCCTCATAGTCGGGCCAGGAGCGCCACTGGTAGCCGTAGATATGGCCCAGGTTGCCGTCGGGATCGGCCCATTCGTTCCAGATACGCACACCCCGCTCCTGCAGCCATTGGGCATTGGTGTTGCCCTGCAGGAACCACAACAGCTCGTAGATGATGGATTTCAGATGGAGCTTCTTGGTGGTGAGCAGCGGGAAACCGTCGTCGAGCCGGAAACGCATCTGGTGACCGAAGACGCTGATGGTGCCCGTGCCGGTACGGTCATGCTTGACATGGCCTTCGTCCAGCACCCGTTGCAGCAGGTCGAGATATTGTCGCATACTTATCTAGAACAGTTTATAGGTGGTTTTCAATACTTTGAATTCACAGCGACGGTTGATCTGATCGCAAATCTCCTGTCTTTGCAAAGGTAATGATTCTATATATTTTTCATCCAAAATATCGCCCTCTTTTAAGAAGGGATAATGCTCGACCATTTCCTGGGTGACCTTGGTCGGCTTCGACTTGCCGTAACCCTGGGCTTTGAGGCGGTCTTTCTCGATGCCCATGCCAATGAGGTAGTCCACCACCGACTGGGCCCGGCGCGATGACAAGACTTCGTTGTACTCGTCGCTGCCCTTGCGGTCGGTATGGGCACCGATCTCGATGGTCACGTGGGGGTTGTCGTTGAGCAGTTTGACCAGTTCTTCCAGGGCCGGCGCCGATTCGGGCATCAGCGTCCAGCGGTCGAACTCGAAAAAGATGTTTTCGATACGCACGGGCAGGTGCAAGGAGGTGAGGATGAAATCCATCACATAGGAAGTATCCTTGTCCTTGGAATAAAACTGGTTGGAATAGTTCAGGTAGCCCCGGCAGGTGCCCAGCATCACATACTGGGTCCCCTTCTCCACTTCGTGGCTGTAGCTGCCGTCCTTGTGGGCCTTGATCTTGGTGTTGACCCCGTTGTCGTTGACTATGCGGATCACGGCATCGGGCACGGGATCGCCCTGACGATCGACCACATAACCGCTCACCTCGACCGTGCGGCCCGCCTGGCCGAATTCATAGATCTTGTCGATCCCCTTGGCCTCCTTGCGGTTGGACGAGAACAGGCCGCGCTCCTCCTTGCCATAGAAAGCGATGCCGAAATCGTCGGCATTGGAGTTCAAGCCCAGCATGTTGACCACATTCCACGTGGAGTCCTCCGCCGACCAGACTGCCTTGAAAATGTCCAGGCCGCCCAGTCCGGGCAGTCCCGTCGAAGAAAAATACAGTTCGTCGTTGGGCCGGAAATAGGGAAACATCTCGTCACCGGGGGTGTTGATCTCGGGCCCTAAATTTTCAGGAGGGCCGAAGGTCCTGCCCGACATTTCCGAGCGCCAGATGTCCTTGCCGCCGTATCCGCCCTCCATGTCTGAGACATAATAGAGGTAGCGTCCGTCGGGCGACACGGCCGGATGGGCAAACAGGATGGTCGTATCCAGGCTCAGGCGCATCAGTTCGGGCTCGCTCCACTGCTCGCCAGAACGTATCGAGCGGAAAATGTTGGCCTGCGAAGAAGCCCCTTCCTCGCCCGTCTTGGTGACACAGCGGGTGAAATAGAGCACCTTGCCTTCGGCATCAAGGCAGCCGGCACCTTCGTCAAACTCCGAATTGATCGGTCCTTCGACCGCCAAAGGTTTTTCCCAGACACCGAACTGGTCCAGTTTGGACACATAGAAGTCGTTGTCGGGCAGGCCGGTGATCTTGCTTATCTTGGTGCCCTCCTTGAGCGTGGCCGAAGAGGAGAAAAACACCGTCTGGTATTCCTGAGGCAGCAGGATGGGGCAGAAATTGCCCCGCTTGAGGTTGAGCCTATCCGACTTGCGCACCTGATAAGGCGGCAGGGAGGCTTTCCACTCCTCGATCTTGAGGCAGGCAAACAACCCATTCAAGGCCTGGACATCATCGGGATGGGCATCCAGGTAGAGCCCGTAGTTGGTGATGGCCGGTTTGTATTTGCCGTTCTTGTGCAAGGTTTCGGCATAGCGTAGATAGACCGTATCGCTCGGATACTTGTAGCGAATGGCCTTGATATAGGCATTCTCGGCCTTGATGGGCTGGTTGCAGCGACGGTAGCACTCAGCCTGCCGGTAGGCCACCTGGGCACGCAGGTCCTTGTCGGACGACTGGATGCGCCGGTAGGCCTTGGCATAGATGCCGGCCGCCTCGGTGTACTCGCCGTAGCTGTAGTGCTTGTCGGCCTTGCGGATATCCTTCGCCACCGAACATGACATGAGCATGGCCAGGCACAACAACGCCAAATATCTGAGCAGGTGTTTCATGAAGGTAATAACGGCCGAAAAGAGGTTTTATTGTCAGAGAGACATCATGGTTGCAGCAGCGAGCTGTCGCCGTAGCTGAGGAAGCGGAAACCCTTGTCCAGGGCATAGCGGTAGATGCGTCGCCAATCCTCGCCCACAAAAGCCGACACCAGCAGTAGAAGGGTGCTGTTGGGCTGATGGAAATTGGTGAGCATGGCCCTGACAATTTGGAAACGGTAGCCCGGGGCAATCAGCAGACGGGTACAGGCATGCAGGGTGTCCTGCCCTTCGGCCAGCATCCAGTCGTACAAAGCCTGCAAAGCCTCATGGGCCGTATATTCCCGATGGTTTTCGTAAGGATACCACTGGTCGAGCACCCAGTCGTCGTGGCGGCCCGTCTCGAGCAGATGCACCCCAAACCAGTAGAGGCTTTCCAGCGTGCGCACCGAAGTGGTGCCCACCGCCGTCACCGTCCGGCCGCTGCGGAGCAGAGCTTCGATAAGTGAGCGCTCCACCGAGATGAACTCGATGTGCATGGGATGGCCTTCCATCCGGGCCGATTTGACGGGCTGGAAAGTGGAAGCACTCACATGCAGGGTCACTTCCAGACGGGGGATGCCCTTCTCATCGACCGACGAGAGCACGGCCGGGGTGAAGTGCAGGCCGGCCGTCGGAGCGGCCACCGAGCCCTCAATGCGGGAATAGACCGTCTGGTAGGTGGTCTCGTCGCTTTTTTCCGACTCGCGGTTCAGATAGGGCGGAATGGGAATCTGACCGGCCGCCTCCAGCAAATCGCCGAAGGCCATATCGGCCGGTTCCCAGCTGAAACGGATGCGCTGGGCTTTGTCGTGGGTACCCAGGTGCTCGGCCCGCAAGGTGCAGGGCTGACCGCTGACAAGAATCTGCTGTGACAATGCCCCGCCCTTCCATTTCTTGAGGTTGCCTACCAGGCACTCCCACTCGCAACTGCCACGGGACTGGAAATTGCGGGCATAGTCGGCCGGCGACAGGGGTTCGAGGCAGAAAATCTCGATACGGGCGCCGCTCTCCTTATGGAAAAACAGCCGGGCATGGATGACCCGGGTGTTGTTGTAAACGAGCATGGTATCGTCGGCCAGGCAGTCGGCCAGGCGACTGAAGCGCGTGTCCGAGATCTCGCCGCCACGATAAAGCAACAACCGGGAACTATCCCTGGGATCTGCCGGATACTTGGCAATGCGCTCATCCGGCAGATCGTAGGAATAGTCGTTGATTGAGATTTCCTTTACTTGGGAAAGCAGGCTCATCTTCAAAGATTACCAAATGGATACACGCTCTTCGACAGGCAGGTACATGGCATCGCCCGGCTGCAGGTTGAAGGCTTCGGCAAAAGCATTGATATGGGGCAGCGTGCCGTTGACACGATACTCACCCAGGGCATGGGGATCTTCGTTGGTACGGCGCATGATTTCCTGCTCGCGGATGTTGCCGGCCCAGACATGGGCATAGGCGATGAAGAAGCGCTGGGCCGGGGTAAAGCCGTCGATGGCCACCTGCTGCTTGAACTGAGGCGTCTTCTGCAGGGCGTTGAAGGCCACCTGCAACCCACCGTGGTCGGCGATGTTCTCACCCAGGGTGAGCGAGCCGTTGGCATGGACACCAGGCAAGACTTCGATGTTGTCGAAATACTTGCGCAGCACGTCGGTGCGCTCGGCAAACTGACTGGCATCCTGCTCGGTCCACCAGTTGGACAGGTTGCCGCGGCTGTCGTACTGGCAGCCCTGGTCGTCGAAACCGTGGGTCATCTCGTGGCCGATCACCACACCGATGGCACCGTAGTTCACAGCATCGTCACCTCCCTTGTAGAAGAAAGGCGGCTGCAGGATACCGGCCGGGAAGCAGATCTCGTTGGTGGTAGGATTGTAATAGGCATTGACCGTCTGCGGACGCATGAGCCATTCGTCGCGATCGACAGGCTGGCCGATCTTGGCGATATTGTCGCGGAAATAGAAAGCGCCCACCTGCTTCATGTTCTCATACAGCGGCAGGGAAGGATCGATGGCCAGCGACGAATAGTCTTTCCACTTGTCGGGATAGCCGATCTTGACGCGGAAGGCAGCCAGCTTCTCGTGAGCACGGGCCTTCGTCTCGTCGCTCATCCATGTGAGCTGGTCGATGCGCTCGCCCAGGCTCAGCTGCAAATTGCCTACCAGCTCAAGCATGCGCTGTTTGGCCTCCGGGGGGAAGTACTGGTTGACATAGGCGATACCCAGGGCTTCGCCCAGCGAACCGTTCAGCGTGTTGACGGCGCGTTTCCAGCGGGGCTGCATCTGTTCGCGACCCGACATGGTGCGACCGAAGAAGTCGAAATTCTGCTCGGCCATCTCGTCGCCCAGACAATCGGCACCGCCGTTGATCAGGTTCCAGGCCAGATAGTTGCGCATGGCAGGCATCGGTGTCTCGGCAAAAGCCTTGGCGGCCTCGCGGATGAAACCGTCTTGCGACACGTTGATCGAGTCGGTTTGCACGCCCAAAGCCTCGAAATAGCCCATCCAGTCAAATTCGGGAGCCATCTCAGCGAGTTGCTGCATACTCATCTTGTGGTAGTTCTTGTAGGGGTCACGCAACTCGACGCGTGAGAAGGAAGCCTTGGCCAGCCGGGTCTCCAGTGCCATGACATCGGCCGAAGCCTTCTGGGCGGCAGCCTTCGGATAGCCTGCCAGGCAGAACATCTTGACGATGTGCTCGGCATACTTGGCGCGGATTTCGCGATTGCGGGCATCGTCCTTGAGATAATAGTCGCGGTCGCCCATGCCCAGGCCACCCTGATAGGTCTGCAGGATGTTCATCTCGGAATTCATGTCGTCGGCACCGACATAGAGCGAGAACAAGGGATCGTTGGCATGCTTGTTCATCTCGACCATGCACATCATGGCCTCCTTTTTGTCGCGCAGAGCATTGATGGCGGCCAGATCCTTGACAATCGGAGTCACCCCCTCGGCATTGAGGCGGGCGCTGTCCATGACCTGTTTGTAGAGGTCGGAGATTTTCTGTTCGACACTGCCGGCCTCGTAGGTGGCTACGGCCAGGGTATCGACCAGTGCCCTGAGTTGTTTCTGCACTGCTTCGCCGAGTTGGTCGAAAGCGGCATAGCGGCCGTATTCGGCAGGCAGCGGGAAAAGTTTCTGCCAACCGCCGGTGGCGTACTGATAGAAGTCCTGCCGGGGATCGGCCGTTTCGTCCATCCATTCCCGGTTCAAACCATTCTCCGTGACGGGGGCCATTTTCTTGTTACATGCACTCATTGTGATGAGAAGAACTAAACTAAGCAATAAATACTTTTTCATTTTACTGATTTTATGATAGTTACTGATAATAATCTAAGTCAGCCGATGCGTCTGGGAAAACTCCTCCAACTCGCAGGCCGCCTGTTCCCAATAGCTCATGGCCGTGTCCAGGGCCTTGCGCCGAACGCCGTACTGCTCGTGAAGCGATGTATCGGCCGCACCCTCGGGGGTACCCAGCTGCGCCTCCGTCTCGGCCAGGGCCGCCTCGCAGGCCGCCACTTCCTCCTCGCACTTGGCGACTTGCTGCTGGAGTTTGCGCAGCTGCTTTTGGATCTCCTTCCGCTCCTGATAAGTCAGGGGCGTAGACGGCAGTGTCTCCTTCTCTTTGGCAACCACCGTCGGCTGGGATTTATCTTTGCCGGCAGACGGATCCTTGTCCGTGGACGTCTTCACGGCGGCTGCAGGTTTGGCGCTACGCTCTATCTCGCGGAGGCTGTCCAGCCTTTTTTTCTCCAGGAATTCCCTGATGCCGCCCAGATGCTCACGCACCCGCTGATGGCCAAACTCATAGACCTTTTCGACCAATCCATCGAGAAAATCACGGTCGTGCGACACAACGATGACCGTGCCGTCAAATTCCTGGATAGCCTGCTTGAGCACTTCCTTGGAACGGATGTCCAGGTGGTTGGTCGGCTCGTCCAGGATGAGCAGGTTGGCCGGTTCCAACAACAGCCGGATCATGGCCAGACGGCTGCGCTCACCGCCCGACAACACCTTCACCTTCTTGTCGGAGGCCTCGCCTCCAAACATGAAAGCCCCCAGGATGTCGCGGATCTTGGTGCGGATATCGCCCACAGCCACCCGGTCGATGGTATCGAACACTGTCAGGTTTTCATCGAGCAGCAGGGGCTGGTTCTGGGCATAGTAGGCGATCTTGACCTGATGGCCCAGCTGCAGCTTGCCCTGGAAAGGGATCTCACCCAATATACACTTGACCAGCGTCGATTTACCCTCGCCGTTGCGGCCCACGAAGGCCACCTTTTCGCCCCGGCGGATGGTCATGTTCACCCCGCGGAGCACCACGTGCTCGCCGTAGGCTTTTTCGAGATCCTCGATAATCACAGGATAGGAACCCGAATGCGGCGCCTTGGGAAAACGCAGGTTCATCACGGCGGTATCCTCCTCGTCCACCTCGATGCGTTCGAGCTTTTCGAGTTGCTTGATACGCGACTGCACCTGCACGGCCTTGGTGGCCTTGTAGCGGAAACGCTCGATGAAAGCCTCCGTATCCTGGATCATCTTCTGCTGGTTGTCGTAGGTACGCTGTTGCTGCTCGCGGCGCTCGCGGCGCAAGATCACAAACTGCGAATAAGGCACCTTGTAGTCGTAGAGCTTGCCCAGCGACAGCTCGACCGTGCGCGGGCAGACATTGTCCAGGAAGGCCTTGTCGTGGGAAACCAGCAGCACCGCCCGGGCATTTTGGATGAGGAAGTTCTCGAACCACTGGATCGATTCGATGTCCAGGTGGTTGGTCGGCTCGTCGAGCAGCAGGATGTCGGGCCGACGTAGCAATACCTTGGCCAGCTCGATACGCATGCGCCAACCCCCGCTGAACTCCGAGGTGGGCCGTCCAAAATCGCTGCGCTCGAAGCCCAGGCCCAGCAATGTCTTCTCGATCTCGGCCTGGTAGTCGTTGATGCCCGACATGAGCAGCAGGTCGTTCATGTGGTTGAGCCGCTCGATCAGGTCCTGATAGGCCGGGGAGTCGTAGTCGCTGCGCGATGCCAAGGCCTGCTCGGTCTGCTTGATCTGCGCCTGCAGTTCGAACAAATGGGCAAAAGCCTGCTCTGCTTCCTCATAGACCGTGTAGCGGTCGGTTGTCTCCAAAATCTGGGGCAGATAGCCGATGGTAAAACCCCGGGGCGTGCCCACCGTGCCGGAAGTTGGTTTCTGCCGGCCGGCAATGATCTTGAGCAACGTGGATTTACCGGCGCCGTTGCGGCCGGTCAAAGCGATACGGTCACGAGGGTTGATTACGAAGGAAACCCCGTCCAACAGACGGAATCCTCCGAATTCTACCGTGATGTTTTCGACAGAGACCATAGACAAAAACCCATGCCGCCGGACTGCCGGCTAACGACCGCGAATTTACGATTTTTCAAGCATCCGGCCAAGACAAAATAAAGCGGCGGCAGTTGGTTTCAACTGCCGCCGCTCCTATCATATCGGGCGACTTTTATCGGGGCATTTCCGAATTGTCGCGTCTTTTCGAAGAATAGTTGATCTTCAAGGCATAGGCCTTACGCAGGGCTTGCTTCACGTCGTTGACGATACCCATCTGGGTGTCCTTGTCGATCTTCAGCGAGACAGTCATAAAGGGCTGGTCTTCTTCCTTCATGCTACCCTTTTCCTGAGCGATGTAGTCCTGGATCTCGTCCACTTCAGCGAAGCGGTCGTTGAGCTGGATACGGGTCTCCGAACCCATTCTGGCACGGTTGTGCTGGTTGGGCTGGCCAATGTAGATATAGGTGACCAGAGACTTCTTTTCCAACTTGGTGAGCTCCGTGGCGTGCGGCACGTCCACGACCACCTTCAGATCCACTTCCTTCATGGTCGTGACCGACATGAAGAAGAACAGGAACATGAAGACAATATCAGACAGGGAAGACATGTTCAACTCAGGAACACCGTCATTCTTGGATTTCTTGAATTTAGACATAGCTTTCCAGTTTAATAAGTCTTGGGTTCTGCTTCGGAGATCTTCTGGGGATAATAGGCGGCAACGGCTTTCTGATGCGGCTCGTCCAACTCGGCATAGGTCTTGCCGAAGGTGCGCAGCGACAGCTCGTCACGCAGCTCGTTGTAGGCGGCAATCAGTTCGTTCTGCACATCCATATATCGCCAGTACTTGGTCGCACGGTCGTTCTGCAGGGATATCACATGGGGCTTGGTAACCTCCACTTCACCGAAGAAGTCGATGGTCACGGGCACCTTCTTGGGCAGCTTGGCACTGTTGTTGGGATTCTCGATGAATTCCTTGGCAATGTCCTTCAGCTCCCAGAGTTCGATCTCGCGGCCTTCGCACATGATACGGTTATCGTAGCTTACCAAAACAACCAAAGTGTTGCGTTCCTCGACCTTCTGTTCCACATCCTCATCCACGGGCGGCGGCAGACGACGCGTGATACCCGTGTCGGTGTCCATCGTGGTGGTCAGCAGGAAGAAAATCAACAACAGAAACGCAATGTCCGCTGTAGAACTGGTATTCGGTTGTGGTAATTTTTTCTTTCCCATAGTTCAGATGATTGATTAAGCGTCTTTTACTTTGGCTTTGAACAAACCGGAGAAAATGATGAGCAGGATGGCAACCAGAGCCAGGGCGCCGATGCCAAGCATGCACATGTTAGACAGCTGGTTGATGCTCTGCGAAACGACACCGTCAAACGCAGGGATATCATCGTTGGTAAGGAAGTTGAAGTTGGTCAGGCCGAAATAGCCGAACAACAGGAGAGCGACCAGCAACAGCGGACCCACGAGCGATTCGAGGGTGGCCAGCGGGCTCTTGACAAAATTCTTTACCAGCTGAACCAAGGCAAACCCCAGCGTGATAACCAATGCGATGGCAACGATGGCGGCAATCCAATACAACAGGACATCGGTATAGACCGGTTCGAGGTATTCGGCTGTCGGATCCACGCTACCTCCGGCAAAGACCATCGCGAAAGCGGCCACGGAAACTACCATGAGAATCCACAGCACGACCTTGGGAAGGAGGCTTGAAAATTTAGACATAGTTTTGAGATTTCAAGTTGGTAAAAAATGATGTTTACTTGGAGACTTCCATCTTGGCGAAGATGTCGAGCAGGGAGATCGAAGAATCTTCCATGTCACCGACGATAGCGTCAACCTTCGACATGATGTAGTTGAAGAAGATCTGCAGAATCATGGCGGAGATCAAACCGAACACGGTCGTGATCAGGGCCACCTTCATACCGCCGGCAACAACCATCGGGCTGATATCACCTACCTGCTGGATCTTATCGAAGGCCTGGATCATACCGATAACCGTTCCCAAGAAACCCAAAGACGGGGAGATGGCGATAAACAGCGAAATCCACGGGAAGTTGCGTTCCATCAGACCAGTCTGGACACCACCGTAGGAGATGATCGACTTTTCGGCCACTTCGACGCCCTGATCCAGACGGCTGATACCCTGATAGAAGATCGAGGCTACCGGGCCGCGGGTATTCTTACAGATGTTCATTGCCTTCTCTACATCCTTTTCTTCCAGGAGAGCTTTCTCAACCTTGGCAAGCAAAGCCTTGACATCGATGGAAGACATATTCAGATAAAGAATACGTTCGATGCAGAATGCCAGACCCAGGACCAATGCCAGGGCAACGCAGCTCATAAAGCCGGCAGAACCTTCGATAAATTTGATTTTAAGAGATTTGTAGATGCCACCGACGGGGCCTTCCTCAGCCACAGCTTCTTCGGCTACAACGTCTTCGGCAACAGCTGCAGAATCGGCAACAACTGTTTCTTCCTGTCCCTGAGCGGGGACAACAGCTTCTTGAGCAAAGATACCGAAGCTCAGGAAGCTCAACAGGGTGAAAAGAGCAATAAACTTTTTCATTGTCAATTGATTTAATGATGATAAATAATAAAAATCGCGGAGAGAGCGAGATTCGAACTCGCGAACCGCTTTAGGCGGTCACACGCTTTCCAGGCGTGCCTCTTCAGCCACTCGAGCATCTCTCCAAAGAACAAGTTTCCGAGCACTCTCAAAAACGGCGCAAATTACAAAAAAAATATCATATACAAGCCTTTCGAGCCATGATTTTTTATTTTTATAGGCCACGGGCGTTCATTTCCGTCTGTCGGGCCACCTCCTCTGCCGTCATCCCATAGAGGGAGGCCAGACAGGCGACTACCAGCGGAATGTTGGCCGGTTCGTTGCGTCGCCCGCGCAGTGGCACCGGGCTCAGGTAGGGCGCATCTGTCTCTGTCACAATATATTGCAAAGGAATCTGGCGAATAAATTCACGCTGGGGCGTGTTCTTGTAGGTGATACTGCCGTTGATGCCCAACAGGAAACCTGCCCCGGTCAACTCACGGGCCTGCTCCAGTGTGCCGGCAAAACAATGGAAAATCCCTCTCAGCCCCCGGTCGTAATAAGACCTGACGATGGACATGATTTCGTCGTAAGCCTGGCGCACGTGCAAGAGCACCGGCCGGTCCTGTGCCACGGCCCAGTCGAGCTGTACGCGGAGGGCGTCTTCCTGCTCGCGCCGGTAGGTTGCGTCCCAATACAGGTCGAGCCCGATTTCCCCTATACCTTTATATATATGATCGGACAGCGCGCAGCCGATACTGTCGAGCCGGCTGCGGTAGTCGGCCCCCACCTCCGTGGGATGCAGGCCGGCGAACAACTCAAAATAATCTCCATACCGGGCCTTGAGCGCCAACATGGAGTCTAAGCTGCCATTGTCGATACCCGGCAGCCAACAAGTGTTCACCCCGGCCTCCCTGGCCCGGGCAATCACCTCGTCGACATCCTCAGCAAATTCGGGAAGATAGACATGGGTGTGGGTATCAATCATTCTTCCTCCTTTTCTCCCTTGCGGAAATAATAGAGTACACCGAACTTCTGGCACTGGAGGCGACGCTCGCGGGGAGGCAGGTCTTTGTAGAAATTCTCCACCTGGTCCCAAATGTCCACGATGAGGGCATCGACGCTTTCGTGCAACTGTTCGAGCCGGTTCATGGCCCGACGGGTGTTATTCTGATTGATCACCTTGGAATTCTGAGCCTCCATGAAGATGTCGTAGAACACCTTCACCTTGCCTATCGAAGGATTGTAGACCGGCGCCCCGCCCCGCTTGATACGGGCCTGTTCGCCGTCGATGATGTTCCTGCCCCATTTGACCAGCGCCGCCTCGGTGCTCAGATCGGGTACCGCCGAACTGTCCATCGGCAACTGGTAGAGATCCTTCATCTCCGCCTTGATTTCACCGCGGATGACGCAAAGATTGAATACCTGGATGAAATGGGAAATGTACAGACGAGCCATCTTCAGATGGTTCAGATACTCCTTGCCGGCCAGCATCTGCTGATCGAAAGCGATCTGATACTCGTGCACGGCACGCTCCATCTGGGAGAGCAACTGCACCGCATCGTTCTGCAACTTATAGCTGAAAGGCAGATTGCTGAAGCCTACCGCTTCGGCCTGCTCGACAGCCATTCGCAGGGAATTGATACGAGCTTGGTTGGTATTGGGAAGTCGTCTGTAAGGCATAGGCTACCACTGTCTGTTCATCATTTTCTCGGCCAGGATGCGGAAGTCGTTCCAACTTTCCTCCGGCACGGAGAGTTCCCGCAAAGCCTGCAGGGCCTTTTCCTGGTGATAGTTCATCTGGGCTTCGCAAACTTCTCTCACGCCCAGCCGATTGTACATCTTTGTAACGGTCTCGACCTTCTCACCGCGATCGATGTCATTGGTTTTCATGTATTCCTGCAGGAAGTGGCGGTCGTGTTCGTCGGCCTGCTCCATGGCATGGATCAGCAGGAAGGTCTTCTTGTTGCACATGATGTCGCCGCCGATGGCCTTGCCGAACACGGCCGGATTGCCCCACACGTCGAGCAGGTCGTCCTTGATCTGGAAGGCGATGCCGATGTTGATGCCGTACTGATACAGCAATTCCTGGTCGCGTTGGGGAGCGCCGGCGATGATGGCACCCATTTTCAAGCTGCAAGCCAGCAACACGGCGGTCTTTTTGCGGATCATTTCCAGATAATCGTCCTTATCGACCCGTTCCTGGGTCTCAAAGAGCATATCGAGTGCCTGTCCTTCACAAAGCTCCATCGCCGTGCGGCTGAACAGGTCGATACAGTCCTTCAGGTTTTTCTCGGGAGCCTGCTGCACATACTGATAGGCCATGATCTGGAGCGCGTCACCCGACAGGATCGCGGTGTTCTCGTCCCATTTCACATGGACACAAGGCTTGCCGCGACGCATGAACGAACGGTCCATCACATCGTCGTGCATCAGGGTGAAGTTGTGAAACATCTCGATACCCAGGGCCGGAGCCATCACCGGGCTCAAATCCTCTTCACCGGCATACATGCGGTAGGCCAGCACACAGAGCAGGGGACGGATACGCTTGCCGCCGATGCTCATCATGTAGGAAATGGGGTCGTACATGCCCGCAGGCTGCGACTCTATCTTGAGGGCGGATATCTCGTCCTGGATAAGTTGAATCAGTTCCTGTATGTTTCTCATAAAAAGAAGATGCCTAAATATGACAGCACACAAAATACACTGTTTGCTGTGTACCCTGTGTGCTGTATGATCCGATTACCAATGAAACGATATCAGTTCTGCAGACGGAAGACAATCGGCAGCGTGTAACGGACACGAACCGGCTTGCCTTGCTGCTTACCGGCCTTCCAGTCGGGGAACAAGCTGATGACGCGCAGTGCTTCGCGGTCCAGGTTGGGATCCACCGAACGGATGACCTCGGCACCGGTCACCTTGCCCTTGCCGTCGATGACGAAGGTGCAGATGACACGTCCGGAGATACCGTTTTCAAGAGCGATCTGTGGGTACTTCAGGTTTTTCTTGATAAAGGCCTGCAAAGCGGCTTCACCACCGGGGAAGGAGGGCATTTCCTCAACCACGACGAAGATTTCGCCTTCGGGATCGTAGTCTTCGGAGAATTCACCGTCATAGTTCTGGATGATGGCCTCTTCGGGGTCGTCTTCCATGGACTCGAATTCAACTTCCTCGTCCAGCGTGTTGTCTTCCACGATTTGGATCAGGTCCGACTGTACAGTCTGTGGTGGAGGTGGTGGTGGCGGAATGTACTGCCTGGTGATTTCTACCATCACTTCTTCTTCGACCACGCCCGTGCTTTCATCTGCTTCAGCGACATTGATTTCCGTGCTGGAAAGTTCAAAGGCGATGAAGACAAAGCCCAGGGCCACCACCAGACCCATCAGGAAATAGGTGGTGCGGTTCTTCTCAAGATTGACCTTTGCGGCTTTTTTTTCTTCCATTGTATCTGATGTGTGATATTGTTCTCAGGGACGCAAAGATACATTTTTTTCGTCAAAAACAAGTATTCGGCAAAAAAATTGTTTGAATGGCACGCTCCCGGCCGGCGATTTATGACGTCCAAATTAGGTGGTCTGCATTATTTTTTATTACTTTGCTTGCTGGTTGAACCATTACATCAGACTTCATGAAGAACTGGAAGACAATATCTTACATAACAGCTATCTGTTTTTGTACTCTCTGGGCCGCCGCGCAGGCTCCTGTCCGGGCGCAGGCCCGGGACCAGGCCAAGGATCTCCTTCAGCAGGCCTCCCAGGCTTATGCCCAGGCCGGCGGGGTGAATGCCGCCTTCCACATCCAGACCCGGGAACCCGGCGGACAGGCAGGAGACCAGATCGACGGCAGCATCCTGTTGAAGGGCAACAAATTCAAGCTCAATGTGCCCGACGAGATGATCACCTGGTTTGACGGACGCAACCAGTGGCTGTATATCATCGCCGCCGAGGAGGTCAACCTGAGCAACCCCGGTGAAGAGGAGCTGCTCATGATCAACCCTGTCAATGTATTCCAGCTCTGGCAACACGGTTTCCGCTGCCGCTATGCCGGAGAGAAGACACTCAAGGGCAAGGCCGTCAGGGAAGTCGTCCTCGAGCCGGAAGACACGCAAAGCGACATCCAGTCCCTGACAGTCGATTTCGACAAGGCCACCTGCCAGCCGCGGCACATCGTGATTGCCAACAAGGACCGATCAGGATCGGTCATCGACATTACCCAATACCAACCCCACCAGGACTATCCGGACCAGCTCTTCGTCTTTCCGCAGAAAGAGTATCCGACGGCCACGGTGATAGATTTGAGATAGCAATGGAACATATCCGCTGCCTGATCATCGGATCAGGACCCGCCGGCTACACGGCCGGCATCTATGCCGGGAGAGCCAACCTCCGGCCCGTGTTGTACGAAGGTCTCCAACTGGGAGGCCAGCTGACCACCACCACCGAAATCGAGAATTTCCCGGGCTATCCCCAGGGGGTTGACGGCAACCAGCTGATGACCGACCTCAGGGCCCAGGCCGAACGCTTCCAGTGCGAAATGCGCAGCGGCATTGTCACAGCTGTCGATTTCTCGCAGCACCCCCTGCGCCTGACCATCGACGGCCAGACCGACCTCAGCGCCGACACGGTGATTATCGCCACCGGAGCCACCGCCAAATACCTGGGACTCCCCGACGAGCAGAAATATGCCGGCATGGGCGTATCGGCCTGTGCCACCTGCGACGGATTCTTCTACCGCCGCAAAAAAGTGGCTGTCGTGGGCGGCGGCGACACGGCCTGCGAAGAGGCCTCCTACCTGGCCGGCCTGGCCTCGCAGGTCTATATGATTGTCCGCAAAAACTACCTGCGTGCCTCCAAAATCATGCAAGAGCGGGTGATGAACACCCCCAACATCACCATATTGTTCGAGCATGAGACCCTGGGGCTCTTCGGCGACAACGGCGTGGAAGGGGCCCATCTGGTCAAACGTCGCGGACAGGCCGACGAGCAGCAGGTGGACATCGCCATCGACGGCTTCTTCCTGGCCATCGGCCACCAGCCCCATTCGGAAGTCTTCAAACCGTTTGTCGACACCGACGAGAACGGTTACATCATCACCCAGGGCGCCACGCCCCGGACCAATGTCGCCGGGGTCTTTGCCGCGGGCGATGTGGCCGACCCGCTCTACCGCCAGGCTGTCACCGCGGCCGCTTCGGGTTGCAAGGCCGCCCTCGAAGCCGAAAAATACCTGGCCGAGCACAATCTGTAAAATTATTCTGGCGAAAAATTTGCCGGAGAGGAAATTATCGTTACCTTTGCGGCTCGTTTCGGAAAAGGTCCACAAGCGGCGCTGCCGGAGGGCATCCCACCTTACCGAGTTAACTTTAAACAGTTTACGCACAATGTATGCAATTGTAGAAATTGCGGGACAGCAGTTCAAGGTCGAAGCAGGCCGCAAGCTGTATGTACATCGCTTAGAGGCAGAACAGGGTTCTGTCGTGGAATTTGACAAGGTCCTGTTGGTTGACAACGAAGGCAACGTTACCGTAGGTACGCCTACCGTCGAAGGTGCCAAGGTCACCGCCGAGGTGCTCTCTCACCTGAAGGATGACAAAGTTCTGGTCTTCCACAAGAAGAGAAGAAAAGGTTACAGAAAACTGAACGGTCACCGTCAGTATCTGACCGAAGTGAAAATCAACGAGATTGTATTGGCTTAATAAAATAGAAGAACATGGCACACAAAAAAGGAGTCGGTAGTTCGAAGAACGGCCGCGAATCTGAAAGCAAGCGTTTAGGTGTTAAGGTCTTCGGTGGCCAAGTAGCAAAAGCCGGCAACATCCTGGTCCGCCAGCGCGGTACCGTGCATCATCCCGGTGAGAACGTGGGCTTGGGCAAAGATCATACTTTGTACGCCTTGGTCGACGGTGTCGTTACGTTCAGACGTAAGAAAGACGACCGTTCGTATGTATCCGTAGTTCCGAACCAGGAATAATCTTCCTGTTTCCCCATCATCCTACAGAGGTCGATCCACAAAGGGTCGGCCTCTTTTTTTCACAGCCTCATCGACAAAAATAACATCTTTTGTTTGCTTATGGCGGCATCATGCACTATCTTTGCCGCTTAGTCAATCCAATCCGAACAATTTAATACAAGACAATATGCAAGCTACTACCACTTTCAGACAAGTCAACTGGACGTTTGCGAACTATCGCACTTATTTATTCACCGTCCTGTTCGTGGCCGGCAACATCCTGCTGCCCCAGCTCTGCCACCTGATCCCCAACGGCGGACACATCTGGCTGCCCATCTACTTCTTCACGCTGATTGCCGCCTACAAGTTCGGTCCCAAGGTCGGTTTGCTGACCGCCCTGCTCTCGCCGCTATGCAACAGCCTGCTGTTTGGCATGCCCGCCTTTGCCGCCCTGCCCGTCATTCTGGTCAAATCCGGCCTGCTGGCCATCGCCGCCGCCTGGGTTGCCAACAAAACCGGCAAACTGTCGCTGCTCTACCTGCTGGCTGTCATCCTGTTCTACCAGGTAGTGGGCGGTGTGTTTGAATCGCTTTGGGCCGGCAACGTTGCTGCCGGACTGCAGGATTTCCGCGTCGGTCTGCCCGGCATGGCCGTCCAGCTCTTCGGCGGCTGGATTGTCCTGAAGCTCATGTCGAAATAAGTCTCTCCCGGACAGAAACTAAAAAAGGTCGGTTCCTCGCGGAGCCGACCTTTATTTTTTGTCCAAGAGGTTCTACAGGCTGGCGATGAAGGCACGGATGTCTTCGGCCAGCTGATGGGCCTCGGCCTGGGTATGCGCCTCGGTATAGATGCGGGCGATGGGCTCGGTGTTGGAGCCGCGCACATGGACCCACTTGTCGGCAAAGTCGATCTTCACACCGTCGATGTCGGTGATTTTTTCTCCGGCAAATTTCTTTTTCAAAGCCTCGAAAATGACCGGCAGCTTGATTTCGGGCGTCAGGTCGAGACGCTGCTTGTCCATGAAATAGGCAGGATACTGGGCGCGCAGTTCACTGACGCGGCAACCCTTGTGGGCCAGGTGCGAAAGGAACAGGGCAATCCCCACCAGCGCATCGCGGCCATAGTGCAGGGCGGGATAAATGACACCGCCGTTGCCTTCGCCGCCGATGACGGAGTGGTTGGCCTTCATCTGGGCCACTACGTTGAGTTCGCCCACGGCAGCTGCCTGATAGTGGCCGCCATGGCCTTCCGTCACATCTTTCAAGGCACGGGTGGAGCTCAGGTTGGACACCGTGTTGCCCGGCGTATGGCTCAGTACATAGTCGGCCACCGAGACCAGGGTGTATTCCTCACCGAACATGTCGCCGTTTTCGCAGATGATGGCCAGACGATCCACATCGGGATCGACCACAAAGCCCACATCGGCCTTGCCCTGGCGCAGCAGACCGGCAATCTCGGTCAGATGCTGGGGCAGCGGTTCGGGATTGTGCGGGAAAATGCCGTCGGGCGTGCAGTTCAGCTTGACGATATTTTCCTCCTTGATACCCAAGGCTTTCAACAATTCGGGAATGACAATGCCACCCACCGAGTTGACGCAATCGACAGCTACCCGGAAACCGGCCCGGCGGATGGCCTCGACATCGACCAGACGGAGTCCCAGCACGGCATCGATATGTTTTTTCGTATAGCAATCCTGACGCAGATGACCGATTTCATCGACGCCGGCAAACTGGAAATCTTCCTTTTCGGAAGTCTCGATGACATAGTTGCCGGCCGCCTTGTCGAAAAATTCGCCGTCCTGATTGAGCAGCTTGAGAGCGTTCCACTGCTTGGGATTGTGGCTGGCCGTGATGATGATGCCGCCGTCGCTGCCCGACATGGTGACAGCCATTTCGGTGGTCGGCGTGGTGGCCAGGCCGATATCCAGCACATCGAAACCCATGCCCATCAAGGTGCCCGATACCAGGCGCGACACCATCTCGCCCGAGATACGGGCATCACGTCCTACGACAATGGTGTTGGAATGACGGGTGGAGTGCGAGCGGATCCAACGGGCATAAGCCGCCGTGAACCGGACAATGTTGAAGGGGTTCAGGCTGTTGTCCTGCGGACCGCCGATGACGCCCCTGATGCCGGAAATGGACTTGATCAACTGATTCATATTATCTCTGGAAAGTGTATCTGAGTTCGTAATAATGGGCCAGCAGCTCCGCCTGGCTCTGGTTATAGACCGGCATGCCCAGGTCGGTGGGGGCGATGACCATCACATGGCCGTAGTCGCCCACATACTGAAGGGGTTCGTGCCAGGCCTGGCAGTCGCCCCAGTAATAGTTGCTGCTCAAGCCTGTATTGACCGTGCCGTAACTGATTTCAATGGGAGCGGAAGCCCCTTTCATATTGGAATAGGTAATGCTGTCGCCCTTGACGCTCATCTCCGTGTAGCGGACATACACCACCTGCCCCTTCTTGACATGGCCGGCCGAATAGCCCGTGTCGGCCACGTGCAGATAGAGACCCGACGAGGTCTTGTAGAACAGGCGACGACCTTCGCTGTCGGTCCAGGGCACCGCAGTGGGCTTGGTCGAAACCTCGACATAATCGTGGGCCAGCATAAAGGCCTCGATGTTGTCTTCCATTTCTTCCAGCTGCTGGGCATAAGTCTTGTATTTGCTGCAGGCAGTCAGGCCCGTCAGCACCGCTGCCAGGAGCAGCATCGTGGTACGTAGTGTCTTCATTGTCTATTGGGTCATTGTCCGTATCCGGGCGCGAAGGTACGACTTTTTCCTCTTTTATCCGGCCAGCGAGGCGAAAAATGCCGGCAGGGCATCCTTGACGATCTGCACCGCCTCCTGGAGCGTGCCCCGGTAGCGTCCGCCGGCAGCGTTCAGGTGGCCGCCGCCTCCGAAAAGGTCGCGGGCCAGCCGGTTGACGGGAATATTGCCGATCGAACGGAATGAAATCCTGATGACATCTTCTTCCTTGAGGAATACCGACAGGTTGACCTCCTTGATGGTCAAGGGCTGGTTGACCAGTGAGTCGGTATCGCCGGCCTCCAGTTTGAACTCTTTGATCTTCCGCCTATCGAGGGTCATTATCGACGTCTGGTACTCGGGGATGATCTCCATGGTCTTGTAAAGGGCATAGCCGATCATGCGCAGCCGGTTTTCCGAACTGGCGTAATAGACATTGCGGTAGATCTGGTCCTTGTCGATCCCTTTCAGCAGCAATTGGTAGATGATGATATAAATGTCCTTGGCGTTGGAATTGTATGAGAATCCGCCCGTATCGGTCATCATGCCCGTGTAGATGCAGACCGACGATTCGTACGACAGTATATCGAGCCGGCCGGTGCGGCAGGCCAGACGGAAAACCAGTTCCGAAGTGGAGGCAATCTCGGGATGGGACACCGTGAGGTGGGCAAAATTGTCGGGATGCTCGTGATGGTCGATCATGATGCGATAGGCCATCAAGCCTTCGAAACAGGGTGCCATTTTACCCGTGCGGCTTAGTTCGTTCAGGTCAAGGAAAAAGATGACATCGGCCGAGGCAAGACACTGCCGGCAGGCCTCTTCATCACGGGTATAGATCAATACCTCGTCTGCCCCGGGCAGCCAGGCCAGATTGGCCGGAAACTCGTTGGGCATGATGACCTGCACACGTTCCTTGCCCAGGCTGTGCAGGAAATGGGCCAGCCCCAGGGTGGAACCGATGGCGTCGCCATCGGGGTTCTCATGCCCTACAATCACGAAGGAGGACCATTTCTGTATCATCTGGTCGATACGCTGGATCAGGTTCTCATCGATAATTTTTGAAATCATAGCGTAAATTCTTGAGGTGTCGCAGCCCTCTGTTGAGGCTGTAAATATAGCACTTATTCTTGGAAATGCAAACCACTAAAGCTAACAGTGTGTAAATCAATACTATTCCCCAAGCCTTCGGGTACAAGCCTGTGCTCACGGAGGCCGGCAGGGAGTCGATGGCGGAGGCCAGGCGGCAAAACAGGCCGGCTGCCTGAGCGAGCAGCCAGACCACTGCCTGTCCAAGGCCGGGCAACCAACCCAGCGACAGCGTCGCCACCGCCAGGCAGGTCACCGCCAGGGCCAGGGGGACCATCAGCAGGTTGCTCAGCCAAAAATAGTTGGGGAACTGGTGGAAATACCATACCGACAAGGGGGCTGTGCCTATCTGGGCTGCCATGGAGACAGACACCAGGTCCCTGAAATAGTTTGCTATCGAGGTGGAAGCGCCCGGCAGGGCCCACATGGCGACGGACTCCTGCGACAAGCCGTCGGTCTCGCCGCCGAACTGCTGCCGGAAATAGGGTTGCAACCACAAAATGGAGGCCACGGCAGCGAAGCTCAACTGGAAACCGGCATCGTAAAGGAAGAACGGCCGGACGGCCAACATGACGAAAGCGGCAAACCCCAGGGCATTCCAGGAGGTGGCCCGCCGCTGCAGGCAACGGCCCAGGGCCATGACACTGAACATCAGCACCGCCCGCAGCACCGAGGCCGACAGCCCCGTCAGGCAGGCATAGGCCCACAACAGGGCCGTCAACAGGAGCTGGCGGAGGATTTCGCTCCTACGGCGGCAACCCAAAGGGCGCAGCAACAAGCCGAGCAGGCCGCAGACGATTCCCACGTGCATGCCGCTGACGGCCAGCACATGGGCCACCCCGACCGAGGCAAAGCGCTGTTTGAGCTGGCTGTCGAGCAGCGATTTTTCGCCCAGCGTCAGGGCGGCAACCAGAGCCAGCGGCTCTGCTTCCAGGCCGGCGCGGCGATAGCGTTGCAGCAGGCGCTGCCGGCTCCGCTCCGAGGCCACCGTGATGGAAAAGCCGGCCTGGAAGGCGCTCCGGCGCCAGTTGCCGCGCGATGCATAGGCCTGGGCCAGATAGCCCCGCCGCCGCATATAGGCAGCATAGTCAAAGTCGTCGCCCAGGTTGCGTATGGGCGAAAGCTGTACCTCGACATCCAGGACCTCCCCTGCCGACAGATGCTCGCTCTCCTGGCCGGAGGGCAGGAACAGGAGCATCTTTTTGGCCCTCCATCCCGATGTGTTGCACGAGAGGATTTCCACCTGGCAACGGACAGATCGCGCGGTGGGCCGGGGCGGTGCCAGCAGGCGGACAGTGGCCGTTACGGGCAATGGCCCGTCCAGGGCCGGGCTGTCTTGCAGTTGCCCCTTCATCAGCCACGATCCCAAAGCCAGTGTCGCTGTCATCACGCACGCTGTCGGCAGGTGACGCAGGCGCCACACCCGGCCGGGAGCCGACACCAGCGACAAAGGCACAAGCAGCGACAATGCCGCCACGCCGGCCCATTGGAGGGGGTCGGACCAGTTTTCCGGCAAGAGCATGCCAAGGGCTAACGTCCCACTGAGCCACAAGAAAGGGGCTTGGTGCAAATTCATGGTATCATTATCTTCGACAGGCCGCGAAGATAACAATACATTAAAGATAAATCAAAGGGAACTCAAAATTATTTTTTCATCTTCTCGATGATGGCCTTGGGATCTTCGGCCTTGAAGATGAAACTGCCCGACACCAGCACATCGGCACCGGCCTCGTACAGGGCCTGGCAATTGTCCAGGCAGACACCGCCGTCGATCTCGATCAGGGCCTGGCTGCCCCGGCGAAGGATCATTTCCTTGAGAGTGCGGATCTTCTGATAGGTGTTCTCGATGAAAGTCTGGCCGCCGAAGCCGGGATTGACCGACATGAGCAATACCAGGTCGAGGTCCTGGATGATGTCTTCGAGCAGGGCCACCGGCGTATGGGGATTGAGCGTGACACCCGCCTTCATACCGGCCTTGTGGATTTCCGAGATCACCCGGTGCAGGTGGGTGCAGGCTTCGTAGTGCACATTCATCATGTAGGCACCCAGGTGCTTGACCTCGGGAATGAATTTCTGGGGCTCCACAATCATCAGATGCACGTCGAGCGGCTTGCGGCAGATGCCGGCCACAGCCTCGAGCACCGGAAAACCGAAAGAGATGTTCGGCACGAACACGCCGTCCATCACATCCAGGTGCAGCCAGTCGGCCTGACTGTCGTTGATCATGTCGATGTCTGCCTGCAGGTTCTTGAAATTGGCAGAAAGCAAGGAAGGAGCAATCATTCGCATGGCGGTATTATTTGCAGTTGTCGGTCGGAGGTGCACACCAGCCTCCATCTCTGGCCGGCCGCTCAATTGAGCAATGAGAGCGACAGTGCGTCGGTGGGCTCTGGCGTGTACAACCGCGCAAAAATACGCAAAAATTCCAAGGTTGACTCCTTGGGGCCGCAATTGGCCTCATTTTTTACATCCATAAAAGTTTCATTGTCGGGAGTAGAAGTCTGATCCATAGGCATTGACGATAAAAAGAGGCCGAGGGGACCATCCCTTCGACCTCTATATAACGCAATATCCCGCCGGATATTATACTTCGCCAAGAAAAAAATCAGCTTTTGCCCTCAAAAAATCAGACGGCCAGCGAAAGATGGTTTTCCTCGGCCATGCGACGCATGTTGAGCACTGCATAACGCATGCGGCCCAATGCCGTGTTGATGCTCACGCCGGTGATATCGGCGATCTCCTTGAAACTGAGATCCTGGTAGAAGCGCATATAGACCACTTCGCGCTGCACGTCGGGCAGATGGCACATGAGCCGGTTCACATCCTTCAGGACCTGGTCGCGCACCAGCTGGTCCTCGATGTTCTCTTCGCAGAGTTTGCAGTTGTTGAACAGGTCCATATCCTCGTACTCCTCGTTCGACACCGTGTTCTCGTTACGCTCGCGGCGGAACAGGTCGATGATCTGGTTGTGGGCGATACGGCAGATCCAGGCAGCGAATTTGCCCGTCTCGGTGTAGCGGCCCTGCTTGATGGTCATGATGGCCTTGACAAAGGTATCTTGGAAGATGTCTTCCGTCAGGTCGCGATTGCGCACAATCAGAAGGATATAGTTATATACCCTGTCCTTGTGGCGTTCCAATAATATGTCGAAGGCTTGGTTATTACCATTTGCAAACATGTTGACCAGCTGTTCGTCGGTCATCCTGTTGATAGCTTCCATTTTCTCTCTTATTTGTGAACAAAGAGTAGAAGTGGTCTTATAGGCAAATGGTTTTTAGAGGTTTAACGCCGCAAAGTAACGGCATGTATTTCAAACCGCCAAATTTTCGGCGGATTTTTTTGTTAAAAGAGTGTCTTTTTTCTATTCCCTAATCCAGACGAAACTCCGGAAGTTGTTGGAAACCACGCAAATACTCCGCCCCTGTCATGGGTTTCTTTCCGGCCGGCTGCAAGCGCTCCAAAACGACCCAACCGTCGGGAACGGCCACTTTCAGGTAGTGTTTTCCGTCGGTTTGGACACTGCCGGGGGCCTCGAAGTGGGCCGCTTTTTCGCAGGAAACCGCAAAAACTTTCAAAGGCAGCATGTCGGTCCGGCCCTTGATGGTCATCGACAACTCCGTCCAGGCAGCCGGGTAAGGGTTCAATCCCCGGACGAAATCGTAAATCCGCCCGCAGGGCTGGTGCCAGTCGATGCGGGTATTGTCCTTGAAGAGTTTGGGGGCGGTATGCAATTCACCTGACGCAGGAAGCAAGTCCTGTTGCGACACGGCCTGCCAACTGCCCGACAGCAGCAGATCGACCGTGCGGGGCACCAGCTGCGCACCCAGGGCCATCAGGCGGTCGTGGACCGAGCCGGTGGTTTCGTCGGGGGCGATGGAGAGGCGTTCCTGCAGGAGGATGTTGCCCGTGTCAATCTCATGCTGCAAAAGGAAAGTGGTCACACCCGTTTCCCTCTCTCCGTTGATCACCGCCCAATGGATGGGAGCGGCACCGCGGTATTGCGGCAGCAGGGAGGCATGCAGGTTGAAAGTACCCATCGGCGGCATGTCCCAGACCACCTGGGGCAACATGCGGAAAGCCACCACTATCTGCAAGTCGGCACGATAAGAGCGCAATTCCTCCAGGAAGGCCTCGTCTTTGAGCCGTTCGGGCTGCAAAACGGGCAGGCCCACCGATACGGCATACTGCTTGACCGGGGAGGCCTGGATCTTCATACCCCGGCCTACGGGCTTGTCGGGCATGGTCACTACGGCCACCACCTGATAGTGGTTTTCGACCAGGGCACGCAAGGGGGCCACGGCAAACTCCGGGGTACCCATGTAAACGATTCTGAGCGCTTCCTTGTTCATGCTATTCATCGGAAAAATGGACCAGCACCTTACGGTAGGAATTGAATATCCTGGATTTGGAGACGAAGCCCACATAATGGTTGTCTTCGTCCGTCACCGGCAGATTCCAGGCGTTCGTGTCGTCGAAGATGCGCATCACCTGCTCCATCGTGTCGTCGATCTTGAGCACGGCGGGCGGGGAGATCATGAGCTTGCGCACCTTGAAACGTCGGTAGAGTTCCTGACGGAACATGATGTTACGGATATCGTCCATCAGCACCAAGCCCAGGAAAGTGCCGTCCTCATCGACCACGGGGAAGGCATTGCGGTGGGCTTTGGAAATTATTTTCACCAGGTCGCCCAGGGTCATTTCGGGCGACACCTGGTCGAAATCGGTCTCGATAACATTTTCCACCTTCATCAGCGTGAGCACCGCCTTGTCCTTGTGATGGGTGAGCAGTTGCCCCTTCTGGGCCAGTCGCATGGAATAGATGCTGTGCTTCTCGAAGATCAGGATGGTGAGGAAAGCCACCAGGGCGACTATCATCAGCGGCAGGAACAGGCTGTAGCCGCCCGTCAGTTCGGCCACCAGGAAGATGCCCGTCAGGGGGGCGTGCATCACGCCCGACATCAGGCCGGCCATGCCCATCAGGGCAAACAGGCCCGGAGAGACCGATGCCAGGTCATAGTAGTTGAGCACACTGCCCAGGATATATCCCACGAAACCGCCCATGAACAGCGTGGGGGCAAACACACCGCCCACCCCGCCGGCGCCGTTGGTGGCCGCCGAGGCAAAGACCTTGAAAAGGATGATGAACAGGAAATAGCCCGTCAAGACGTAGAAGTTGTGGCCCATCCCGAAGAACAGGCTGTTTTCGGTCAGCGACACAGCGTTGTCGTTGATCAGGGCCTCGATCGATTCGTAGCCTTCACCATAGAGCGGCGGGAAGAAGAAAATGAGGATACCCAGCAACACGGCTCCCGAGAGTATCTTGAGCCAGGGGTTGGCCATCTTCTTGAACCAGCCCTCGATGGTATTCATGCCCCGGATCAGGTAGAGGGAGGCAAAACCGCAGCAGATACCCAGCACGATGACCCAGGGGATGCCCGAAAGCGAGAAGACCTCCTGGTCGGCATAGGCGAAGGTGGCCTCCGTTCCCGATATAAGATAGGTGATGGTGGCCGCGGTGACAGCCGACACCAGCATCGGCATGACCGAAGCCGCCGTGAAGTCGAGCATCAGCACCTCGATGGCGAAAATCATGCCCGCGATAGGCGCCTTGAAGATGCCGGAGATGGCACCGGCGGCCCCGCAACCGATCAGGATCATCAAGGTCTTATGGTTCATCTTGAAGAAACTGCCCAGGTTGGAGCCGATGGCCGAACCGGTGAGCACGATGGGGGCCTCCGCACCGACCGAGCCGCCCAGCCCGATGGTCATCGAACTGGCCACGATCGACGTCCACATGTTGTGCCGCTTGATGCGTCCCTGACGACGGGAAATGGCATACAGGATCTTGGTGATGCCGTGGCCGATATCGTCGCGGACCACGTAGCGCACAAACATGGCCGCCAGGAAAATGCCCAGGGCCGGGAAGACCAGGTAGAGGAAATAGGCCTTGTCGATGGAAATGATCAGTTCCACCAGCCGGTGGAACTGGCCGATGAGGCTTTTCAGCAGCCAGGCGGCCAGGGAAGTCAGCACACCGACCACCAGACTGAGGAGCAAAATGAAGGTGGATTCCTTGATATGCTTCTCGCGCCAAAGAATCATTTTCAGATACCAGTCTTGTTCCTCTCTTACCATAGATGTGCTTAAACTGTCTGCAAATATAGGTATCCGGCGACGACTCTCCAAAAAATATCGGGCGGTATTTGTATTTAGGCGGGCAATCACTATTTTTGCAGAACACGCCTTTTCAAGTCATCCCGACATGAAAAAAACAGCTATCTTCCTCATATTGTCCGCCCTGCTGGTCTCAGTCCCTTCCCTGGAGGCCGCCCAGCGCGCCCGCTACAACTTCAATCCCGACTGGCTGCTCCTTGTGGGCGACGACAGCCTGGCCTCGGCCGTCAAGTACGACGACAAGGCCTGGAAAACGGTCTGCCTGCCCTCGGCCTTCAACGAAGACGAAGCCTTTGCCGTGCCCATCCAACAGCACACGGGGCGCGTGGTCTGGTATCGCAAGCATTTCAAGTTGCCGGCCAAACACAAAGGACAGAAGATATTCATCGAATTTGAAGGCGCCCGTCAGGCAGCCGAGGTCTGGGTCAACGGCCAGCGCGTCGGCCTGCACGAAGACGGGGTGATGGCCTTCGGCTACGACCTGACCGACCTGGTCGTGACCGGCGGCAAGGACAATGTCATTGCCGTGCGCATCGACAACAGCTGGGACTACCGCGAACGCGACACCGGCACACCCTGGCAATGGAACGACCGCAATTTCAACGCCAACTACGGCGGCCTGACCAAGAATGTCATCCTGCACTGCACCGACCGGCTGTACCAGACCCTGCCGCTCTACAACAACCTGGGCACCACGGGCGTGTATGTCTATGCCGATGACATCGACATCCGCGACAAGACGGCCACACTTCATGTGGAGTCGGAGGTCCGCAACGAATACGACAAACCCCGCACCTTCTATCTCAACGTGGTGGTCCGCGACAACGACAACAACATGGTGCGCGAGTTCCATTCGGGCGAGGTGACGCTCCAACCCGGCGAGACAACCACAGTGACGGCGTCGGCCCCCTTGAGAGGGCTGAGATTCTGGAGTTGGGGCTACGGCTACCTGTATCACATCTCCACCTCCATTGTGGCGGGCAAGACGGCCGAAGACATTGTGGTGACGACCACCGGTTTTCGCAAGACGGAATTCCGCAACGGCATGTTCTATCTCAACGACCGGGCCTTGCAGTTGAAAGGCTATGCCCAGCGCACCAGCAACGAATGGCCGGGCGTAGGCATGTCGGTGGCCCCCTGGCTGAGCGACTACAGCAACGGCCTGATGGAAAGGGGCAATGCCAACCTGGTACGCTGGATGCACGTCACTCCCTGGAAACAGGACATCGAGTCGTGCGACCGCGTGGGACTGATCCAGGCCATGCCGGCGGGTGATTCCGAAAAAGATGTCGAAGGCCGGCAGTGGGAGCAGCGACTTGAATTAATGCGCGACGCCATCGTCTATAACCGCAACAATCCCAGCATCATCTTCTATGAATGCGGCAACAAGGGCATCAGCGAGCAGCACATGACCGAAATGAAGGCCCTTCGCGACTACTACGACCCGCACGGCGGGCGGGCCATCGGCGCACGCGAAATGCTCGACAGCCAGGTGGCCGAGTATGGCGGCGAGATGCTCTACATCAACAAAAGCGCCGGCAAGCCCGTCTTCGCCCACGAATACAACCGCAACGAAGGCGTCAGGAAATACTGGGACGACTATTCCCATCCCTTCCACAAGGACGGCCAGGGCCCGCTCTACCGGGGTCAGGACGCCTCCGACTACAACATGAACATGGATTCCTATGTCGTGGAGACCGTCCGCCGCTGGTACGACTACTGGGAATGCCGGCCGGGCACCGGCCGCCGCGTCAGTTCGGGGGCGGTCAACATTGTCTTTTCCGACACCAACACCCATTTCAGGGGAGCAGAAAACTTCCGTCGCAGCGGCGAGGTGGATGCCATGCGTATCCCCAAGGATGCCTACTATGCGCATGAAATCATGTGGGGCGGCTGGGTCAACACCGAAAGCAAATACTACAAAACCCATATCGTCGGCCACTGGAACTATGCCCCGGGGACAGTCAAGGATGTTTATGTGGTGTCCAACGCCGAACGTGTCGAACTGTTTGTCAACGGCATCAGTCAGGGCTTCGGCGAGCGCAGCTACCAGTTCCTGTTCCGCTTCAAGGATATCAAATTCAGTCCGGGACGGATCCGGGCAGTGGGCTATGATGCCCGGGGCAAGGAAATCGGAGAAGAGTCTGTCGTTCGTACCACGGCCGAGCCCCAGGCCGTCCGTCTGAGCCTGCACCAGGGTCCGGGCGGCTTCAAGGCCGATGGTTCCGACATGGTGCTGGTCACGGCCGAAGTCATCGACAAAGACGGACAGCGCTGTCCGCTGGCCGACAACCAGCTGCACTTCCAGCTGGACGGTCCGGCTGAGTGGCGTGGCGGCATCGCCATTGGCCATGACGACAATTACGTATTGTCGAAAGACCTGCCCGTCGAAGCCGGTGTCAACCGCGTGCTGCTGCGTGCCACCCGGCAAGCTGGCAAAGTGACGCTGATTGCCACGGCCGACGGTCTCCGTCCCGACACTGTCAGCTTCAACGCCAAGGCTGTCGATATCAGGAACGGCCTGACCACCTGGTTTCCCAAAGACGAGCTCACTCCCTGGCTGTGGCGGGGTGCCACGCCCAACACACCCTCCTTCACCATCGCCCGCGTGCCGGTGTCCATCCGGCGGGCCACGGCCGGCAGCCACCCGGAAGAAGCCGCCAGGAGTTTTGACGACAACGAAAACACCGAGTGGCGCAACGACGGCACACAGGCTACGGCCTGGATTGAATACCAACTCTCCCGCCGGGCTCCGCTCAGCGAAATGTGCCTCAAGCTGACCGGCTGGCGTCACAGTTCCTACCACCTGCGCGTGACGGGCTACTATACCGACGAAGAGCAAAAAGAGCAATCGGTGGTGCTTTGGCAGGGCCGCACACCCCTGAGCCTGGGCTATGTCACCCTGCCGCTGGCTGCCACTGAGAGCATCGACAGGGTCCGCATAGAGACTGTCGGCGACCAGGATGAGCATACCGCCTCGGTGGTCGCCCTGGAAGACTACGCCGAGCCCGACCGCATCCGGGCGCCCAAAGGCAACGCTCCCGACGGACAGTTGCGCATTGTCGAAGTGGAGTTTTATACCCAGACACTGGGCAGTGGACGATAATTCAAAGATATTAAATGCATACAGCTATGAAGATTACACGTTTTTATCTGTTGATCAGCCTGACCTGTCTCCTGGCCTGGGGTTGCCAGGGCAAGAAGTCCGACAAGGCGGCCCCCGTACAGGACACCGCCATTTTCCAAGAGTATGTCTCGGGCTACACCTCCGGCCTGATACACCGGTCCGACCCCATCATCATCAAGTTTTCCCGGGACATGGTCTCCCAGGAGCAAGTGGATAAAGCGCTGAGTGCCCAGGCGGCCGGCTTGAAGTTCCAGCCCGCCATTGCCGGCGAGGCCCGTTGGACCAATCGCAGCACCTTGGTTTTCACGCCTAAGGAACTGCTCGACTGGGACACCCGCTACGAAGCCACTTTCCGCTTGTCGCAATGTCAACAGGTGCCTGCCTCGCTGGCCGAGTTGCATTTTTCGTTCTTGACCGACAAAAAGGCCCTCCGGCTGCAAGAACCCGTCCTGGAAACTGTGGCAACCGGCAAATACCGCATTTCGGGCCGCATCGAGACCTCCGACCTCATCGAGGCCAAGGACATCGAATCGGTGCTGGTTGCCAAACATGCCAAGAAAACGCTCAAACTCCAATGGGAACACCCGGCCTCGAGTCTTCAGCATCTGTTCACCATCGAAGGCATAGAACCGGCCCCCGCCTCCTCGGTTGTGGAAATCACGCTTGAAAGCGATAAAATCGGCATCCCGGGCAAAACAGCCTATCAGATCACCGTTCCCGGCAGCGATAGTTTCGAACTCATCTCGGCAGTTGTCTCCGGTCGGGACGACCAACTCGTCACACTGCGCTTTTCCAACCCTGTCAGGGCCGCCGATTCCCGGGGCCTGTTTTCGCTTGACGGCGCCAGTTTCAAGACGATGTTTGAGGGGCCCGTCGTCAAGATATATCCTCTCGAGCATATTTACGGAGAGTGTGAACTGTGGATTTCCGACGATTTGGAAAGCACCAAGGGCCAGAAACTCGGCAAGGCCTACCGGCAGACCCTGTCGTTCGGCTCCACGCCACCAGCTGTCAAGATGAGCGGCAAGGAGACCATCATTCCCGAAAGCGGGCCGCTGTACATTCCCTTCGAAGCCGTGGCCCTGAAAGCCGTCGACGTGCGCATCACACAAGTCTTCAACAACAACATCCACCAGTTCCTGCAAGACAACGAGTTGAATGAGACCTACAGCTATTACCTGAGAAAAGTGGGTCGCGTCATCAAGCGGGCCAAGGTCAGCCTCGAAGACCAGGGTGCCCGCAACCTGCAGGACTGGAACACCTTCAAACTCGACCTGGGCTCGCTCATTGAGGTGGAACCCGGCGCACTCTACAATGTCGAGATCGGCTTCCGCAAGGAATACTCCTTGTTTGCCGACTGCAGTCCGGAAGACGAAAAACACATGGACGGCATCCTGCTGCCCATCGAAGAGGAAGACCTCTACCCGGGCTATTCCTACGACATGGCCTACTACAAACTCGACTACGACTGGCGCAAGCGCAACAATCCCTGTTCATACGCCTACTACGCCTCCTGGAAGTTTGCCAACCGCAATGTGATGAGTTCCCATCTGGGCATCATCGCCAAGGCAGACCAGGGCGGCAAGACCTATGTCTATGTCACCAACCTGCTCACGGCCAAACCGGAGAGCGGCGTCCAAGTCGATCTTTACGACTTCCAGAACCAGCCGGTCGGCCAGGGCAGCACCGACCAAAACGGCATGTTCTCGGTCAAATGCAGCCAGACGCCCTTCCTTCTGATCGCCCAAAAAGGTGTCCAGAAAGGATTCTTGAAACTGGACAACGGCACCGCCTTATCGTACAGTAATTTCGACATCGCCGGCAAACAGCAGCAGAAAGGCGTCAAGGGATTTCTCTATGCCGAGCGCAGTGTCTGGCGCCCGGGCGACAGCATCTACCTGAATTTCGTGCTGGAAGACAAGCTGAAATCCTTGCCCGAAGGCTGTCCCATGGTCATGGAAGTGCACAACCCGCAAGGGCAGCTGGTCAAAAAGCTGACAGCGCGGAAAACCCAATGCAGCATCTATCCCTACTGGTTCAAGACCGAAGCCGACGACCCCACCGGCAATTGGCAGGCCGTCGTCAAGATAGGCAACCTGGAATTCCGCCGCTCGCTCAGCGTGGAAACCATCAAGCCCAACCGGCTGAAAATCGAGCTCAACCTCTCCGACAGCATGCTGCATTCCGGGCTGGGCACACCGGCCTCCCTGCAAGCCAAATGGCTCACCGGCGCACCGGCCTCCGGGGCTCAGGCCGACATCACGGCTACGCTCCGGCCGATGAAAACCAGTTTCAAGACTTATCCGCAATATGATTTCTCCCGACCCTGGACGGAGGAATACACCACCGACGGCTTCCGGCTTTTCGAAGGCACGCTCGACAGCGAGGGCAAAGCCTCCTTTGATGTCCAGCTGACGCACAATGAGGAAGCCGGCGGGCTGCTCCGCGTGGAAATGACGACCAAAGTGGCCGAAAGCGGCGGTTTCAGCACCACGGTGCAGCATTGCGTCTTCTCTCCCTACCGTCACTATGCCGGCCTGCTGGTCAATTACGACTACAAACCCTGGAACAAGCTCAACAGTGAAGCATCGCACGATATCAAGATCGTCACGGTCGATGAAAACGGCGTAGGGACCGATATGGACAACATCCAGGTAAGTCTCTACGACCTGGACTACCACTGGTGGTACCAGAGCGACCGGCTCAATCTGGCCTCCTATGCCGGCAAGACCTACCACAAGCCGGTACTGAGCCAGACCTTGCAATCGCGCTCCGGCGGCCAGGCCACCTTCACCCTGCCCGCCCAGGAAGACCGCTACGGCAGCCATCTGCTGCTGGTCCACCTGCCCGACGGACACACCGCCGGACAAGTCTTCTACCTGGGCCAGGCCTGGGGCGATGAAAACGCTCAGAGCGATGCCCAGATGCTGGCCCTGATGACCGACAAGAAGAGCTACCAGACCGGAGAGGAAGCCTGCCTGCAGTTTCCTGCCTCCGACCAGAGCCTGGCCCTTGTCACCCTGGAAAACAGCCAGGGCGTGCTCAAACAGGAGTTTATCCGGCCAAGCGGCAACATGGCCGAATACCGTTTCCGCGTGACGGGTGACATGGCTCCCAACATCTATGCCTGCGTACATCTGCTCCAGCCGCATGCCCAGACCGTCAACGACCGGCCCATCCGCCTTTACGGCGTCACCCCCATCCTGGTCGAAGACAAGACCACCCATCTCAATCCGGTGCTCACCGCGCCCAAGGAGGTGCGTCCCCGACAGACATTCAGCATCAAGGTCAAAGAGCAGGGCAAGCGGCCGATGGATTACAGCCTGGCCATTGTCGATGAAGGGCTGTTGAACCTGACCCGCTTTCGCACCCCCGATCCCTGGGACCACTTCTATGCCCGCGAAGCCCTGGGCACCAAGACCTACGATCTGTACAAAGACGTGGCCGGCGCGTTTGGCAGCCGCCTGGAGAGCATGTTCTCGGTGGGCGGTTCGGACGAGAGTATCGATGCCGCACAGAAGAAGGCCGAACGGTTCAAAGCCGTGGTCAAAGTGTTGGGTCCCTTCCACCTGGACGGCGGTCGTGAAGCCGTCCACAAAATCACCCTGCCCGACTACCTCGGACAGGTACGCGTCATGGCCGTTGCCGCCGACAACGGCCGTTACGGCTGCGCCCAGCAGGAAGTGTCCGTACGTGAGCCGCTGATGGTATTCTCCACCCTGCCGCGCACACTCAGCCTTGAAGAAAAAGTGAGCCTGCCCGTCAGTGTCTTTGTCTCCGACAACAGCCTGAAAAAAGTGAAAGTGAGCCTGGAAAGCGTCGACCTGATGCGTGTCGTCGGCAAGAAGGACACCACCATCGATGTCAATGGAAACGGCGAATACGATCTCGATTTCACGTTGCAGACGGGCAGCCGCACCGGCGTGGCCCAGATCAGGGTGACTGCCGCCGCCGGCAAGGAGAAGAGCAGCCACTTGACCCAGCTGGATATCCGGCAACCCAACACCCCCGTTTTCGAGAGCCGCTTCAAGATGCTCAAGGGCGGAGAGAGTTGGCAACAGAGCCTGCCCGCGTTGGGCGTCGAAGGGAGCAATACAGCCAGTATCACCCTGTCTCCGCTGCCCCCGCTCAACTTGTCGCGTTTCACGGAAGAATTGGCACAATATGGTCATCGCTCGGCCGAAGGATGTATTTCGTCGGCCTTCCCGCTGCTGTATGTACCCATGTTCTCGGAGATGAGCCAGGATGAGCAAAGCCGCATCAGCCATCAGATCAGTGAGTCGATCCAGCGCCTGAGCCATTTCCAGACGGCCGACCAGGGCTTTGCCTACTGGCCCGGCTACCATGCTTCGGGCGAGTGGCTCAGCGCCTATGCCGCCCACTTCCTCATCGAAGCCGAGAAGGCTGGTTATTCAGTACCGTCGGCATTGAAAAACGGTTGCATCAACTACCTGCGCAACAAGACCAATGCCTATCGGACACAAACCTCCTACCGGGACAACTACCTGCAGTGCCACCGGCTCTATATCCTGGCGCTGGCCGGCCAGGCCAACATCACGGCCATGAACCGGCTGCGCAGTGCCTCCTACCTGAACAACCAGAGCAAATACCTGCTGGCCGCCGCCTATCTGCTGGCCGGCATGAAAGACTCCGGCCTGCAGCTCATCGACCTGCGCAACCAGAAGACCGACGCCAACATGGGAGCCTTCGAGGCCGACGATTTCTGTCAGGAAAGCCTCATGCTGGAGTGCATGACTCAGATGGGAGAAACCGAAAGCGCCTATTCCCTGGCCATGAAACTGTCGCAAAAGCTCTCGACCGAGGAGTGGTGCTCCATGCAGGGACTGTCGATGAGTTTGGCAGCACTGGCCGATTTCTGTCAAAAGACCGGTGCCGGCAAAGAAATGGAATACAGTCTGAGCCAGGGCAGCCATAAAGCCGAGACGGTCCACAGCAACCGCCAGACGGTACAAGCATTGGCATTCAACGACAACCAGGCTTCCTTCAACCTGACCAACCAGGGCAGTGCCACCCTCTTTGCCATCGTCACCAACCAGGGGACTCCGGCCAAGGAAGACCGCAGTGAAAGAGCCAAGGGGCTGAGTCTTAAAATCGCCTACCAGGATATGGAGGGCCGTGCCATCGACATCGACCGCCTCAAGCAAGGCAACGATTTCTTCGCACTGGTGACGGTACGCAACACCAGCAACGAGAACGCCACCCACCTGGCACTGACCCAACTCTTCCCGGCCGGCTGGGAGATTGTCCGCGAAAAGGTTGACGACAACAACTTCGACTACCGGGATGTCCGCGACGACCGCATCTATACCTACTTCGATCTCAAGGCCGGCGAAAGCCGCACCTTCCAAGTCAAGCTCAATGCCGCCTATTGCGGAGAGTTTGTCATGAGTCCTGTCACCTGCGAGTCGCTCTATCACCGGGATCGTTTCTACGCCCGCAAAGGCGGACAAAAAGTCCAGGTTGTCAGATAAACGGCCATGAAACGGGCTTTCTGGACAGTTCTTGCGCTGCTCGTCGTGCTGTTTCTGCTCATTCCGGATGTCCGGTTCCGGCAGCCGGCCAGCACGGTGGTTTTTTCGGCAGAGCAAGAACTGCTCGGAGCCCGCATCGCTTCCGACGGACAGTGGCGCTTCCCGCCCTCCGGCCGCCCCTTGCCCGACAAATATGTCCAGGCACTGATTCAGTACGAAGACCGCTGGTTCCGCTATCATCCGGGGGTCAACCCTGTATCCATGGGGCAGGCCCTGCTACGCAACATCCGATACCGGCGCAATCTGAGCGGCGGCAGCACCCTCACCATGCAGGTGGCCCGCCTGTCGCGCGGCCAACAGCGGCGCAATGTGGGGGAGAAACTGCTGGAGAGCTTTATGGCGCTCAAGTTGGAAAGGCTCAAAAGCAAGCAGGAAATCCTGGCGCTGTATGCCGCCCATGCGCCTTTCGGCAGCAACGTGGTCGGGCTTGAAGCGGCGTCGTGGCGGTATTTCCATTGTTCTCCCGAAGATTTGTCCTGGGCCGAGGCAGCCACGCTGGCCGTCCTGCCCAACGCCCCTTCGCTGCTCTATCCCGGCCGGCGCGACCACTTGCTCAAAGACAAGCGCGACCGCTTGCTCGGTGAGCTCTACCGGCATGGAAAAATAGAAGCCATCGACCTTGAACTGGCCCTACAGGAGCCCATGCCCGAGCGGCCTCTGCCTCTTCCCGAAACGGCCGTACACTGGACCGACCGCATCCACCGCCAGCAAACGGGCCGGCAGGTGCAGACCACCCTGCGCCATGAACTGCAACGCCAGGGCAACCAAGTGGCCCTGCGACATCACCGTCGCCTGGCAGAGCAAGGCATCCGCAACCTGGCGGCTCTCATCATCGATGTCGAAAGCGGCGCGCCACTGCTCTACATTGGCAACACGCCGTATCTCAAGGACAACGGCGGGCAGGTCGACATGATCCGGGCGATGCGCAGCACCGGCAGCATCCTCAAACCCATCCTCTACGCCGCCATGCTCAACGAGGGCGAAATCCTGCCCCAGACGCTCATCCGCGACACCCCGATCAACTATACCGGCTACATGCCCCAAAACTTCGACCACAACTATAGCGGGGCCGTGCCGGCCGACCAGGCCTTGAGCCGTTCCCTGAATGTGCCGGCCGTCGAGATGCTGCAACAATACGGGCAGGCCCGTTTCCTGGACGTGCTGAAAGCCTGCGGCTTCACTTCTTTCAGACAACCGGCCGCCCACTATGGGCTTTCACTGATCCTGGGCGGCGGAGAATGCCGTCTGGAGGAGCTGGCCGCCTGCTATGCCGCCATGGCACGAAGGCTGAACCACTATCAACAGCCGGACTACCGGCCGGACATTCCATTCTCGGCCGCTGCCTGTTGGTTTACCGTGGAAGCCATGCGCCAACTCACCCGTCCCGAAGACCGGACCGGCTGGCAATACTACAATTCGGCCCGCCCGCTGGCCTGGAAGACAGGCACCAGTTTCGGCTTCCGCGATGCCTGGGCCGTGGGCTTCAACCCCCACTATGTCATCGCCGTCTGGGTGGGCAATGCCGACGGGGAAGGCCGGCCCGATCTGACAGGTATCAAGGCGGCCGCCCCCCTGCTTTTCGATCTCATCGAACTCTTGCCAGCCGACAACGACTGGTTTGAGGAGCCTTTGGAAGAACTGGTCTATACGGAAATCTGTGTTGAAAGCGGCTACAAGGCCTCGGCCTGCTGTCCGCACCGCGAGATGCGTCCCATTCCCGCCAACGGGGAAAGGACGGGCATCTGTCCCTACCATCGCATTGTCCACCTCTCCAGCGACGGCCGATACCAGGTCCGCGCCGACTGCTATCCCGTGTCGGAAATACGCCACGATTCCTGTTTTGTGCTGCCTCCGGCCATGGAATGGTACTACCGCAAACGCCATCCCGAATACCGCAGCCTGCCGCCCATGATGCCCGGCTGTCAGGAAGAAGACCGCCAGCAGATGGAAATCGTCTCGCCCAAAAACCTGTCCGAGATCTACATCCCGGTCGATTTCGACGGTCATCGGAAAATGGTTGTTTTCCAGGCGGCTCATCGCAATCCGGAGGCCACCGTTTACTGGCACCTGGATGAATGTTTTCTGGGAACGACCCGCCAGCTGCACCAGATGGGAGTCTCGCCCGAGCCCGGCTGGCACCGGCTCACACTGATCGATGAACAGGGCCGGCAACTCAGCCTGCAACTCAGATTTACCGATCGCAATCAGGATTAGTCTTCAGCCCGGGAGGGCAAAGTGGGCAGGTACTGCGGATAGATATGCTGCATCGAGGCCCAGAGGCTGTCCTTGGTTCCCGGAAAACGGCCTTCCATTTCTTCCAACAGCTGCCTGACAGCCGTCCGGTTGGAATCGTGCTCGTACGGACAGTTCTTCAGCTGTGGCGGATAGTTTCTCAACCGGGCCAGCGCCTGCAACTCCGACTCACTGACCAGACACAGCGGCCGGACAACCCGGATGGGGAACTTGTCCATCTGCAGGCTGGGAGCCATGGCCTGGATGCTGCCCTGGAAAAACATGTTCATGAGCAATGTCTCGAGAAAATCGTCGCGGTGGTGTCCCAGCGCTATCTTCTGGCAGCCCAGCGCCTGGGCCGTTTCGAACAATACCTTGCGACGGTTCCACGAACAAAGGAAACAGGGAGACTTGCGATGGTCTGTGCCGGCGTCGAAACAGGTATGCCTGACCACCAAATCCACGCCGGCCTGCCGGCAATGGCTTTCAAGAAAATCCAGGTCGGCCGCATAGGGGATGTTGTCCATGACCACATGCAGGGCCGTCACCCGGAAGCGGGGCCGGAACACACGCGACATCGCCCCCAACAGTTCGACCAGCGCGAGCGAATCTTTTCCACCCGACAAACCGATAAGCAGATGGTCGCCGTCGTCTATGAGCCGATAGTCGCGTACCGCCTTGCGCAGTTTGGCCCGAAGACGATAGACAAGCCTGGATTCCTCCGTGTATTTTGCCATACGATGGATATGCAGTTTTCGGGAACAAAATTAATATGTATTTTTGCAAGTTGGTAGTTGCCCTGCGCCTATGAAAAAGATTCCGGCTCTAATCTGTTGCCTTTGTGCCTCCTTCAGCCTGCTCGCCCAAACCATGAGCGAGGCCCGCGAGCTGTTTCTGGCCGGCGACTACGAGACCTCCCGCCCCGTATTCGAGCAAGAGCTGAAAAAGAAGCCCAAGGATGCCAGCCTCAACTATTGGTATGGGGTTTGCCTCTACCAGGCGGGTGAAAAAGCGGCCGCCGTTCCCTATCTGCAAAAAGGCGACAAGGGACGCATCAAAGAAGCCGCCTATCTGCTGGCCGACTGTGCCTTGCTCGACTACGATACCCGCGCTTGCCAGAATTATATCGACCGCTATCTGCTCTACGGCACCGGCCTGCACACCTCCGAAATCGCCCGCATGCTACGGCAATGCCGCAAACTCGACCAGATGCTGCAGTCGGTCGAGGAGGTGGTTTTCATCGACAGTGTGGTAGTCCACAAAAGAGACGTGTTGGCACACCTGCCACTGCATCCGGCCTGCGGCACCATCGGCCGGGGTGAGGCACTGAACTTGCAAGAACGGGATTCCCTGCAAGCGTTCGTCTATGCCAACGAAAAAGGCGACCGCATCATCGCCTCCGACTCGGCCGGGATCGACGGCCTCGACCTGATGGCCTATCACAGGATCCCCGGAGGCTGGGAAAAAGAATCCATCGGAGCCAGTCTCAACCAGGAAGGCAATGAATGCAACCCCTATCTGATGAGCGATGGCGTGACCCTGTATTTTGCATCCGACGGACATCAGTCAATTGGCGGCCTTGACTTGTATGTGAGCCGATACAACCCCGTCACGGAGGGATATTTCAGCCCGGAACCCCTGCCCCTGCCCTTCAACTCGATGGCCAACGACTACCTCTATCTGGTCGATGAACAACTGGGGCGCGGCTACTTGGTGTCCGACCGCCGGCAAGCCCCCGATTCGGTCGTCATCTACGTGTTCCTGCCCAACGAGGTGCGCCATCCCGTGCAAGGCAAAGACCGTGAGACACTGATCCGGCTGGCCGAGATCCGGTCGATTGCCGACACGTGGAACGGGCTGGATGCCGACTCTGTCTGCCTTGCCTTGCAAACGGCCTATGAAAAGGCTGCCGCAAGTTTTGCACCCTCCGTTTCAGTGCCCGCGCCAAAGGTCCACGAGGAGGAATTCATCGTCCGCGACGACCTGGTCTATCACAGTGAAAAGGATTTCAAAAGCAATGAGGCCCGACAGCTCTATGTCCAGTACAGGAGTTTGGAAAACCGCTTTGAAAGCCTGTCACACCAGCTGGAACAGGCCCGGGCCGACTACCAGCAGGCCAATCCGCAACAACAGCAGCGCCTGGCCCGGCTCATAGAATCCATGGAAGTCGAATACTGGAGCCTGCAACAGGAGCTGCGCGATAAAGAAAACCAAATCAGGGCCCTCGAGCTCGAAAAACTATAGGAGTTATGAATATCGCCGTCATTGTCTCACTCGTGGTGTTGGGCATCATCTTCATCCTGCTCGAACTGTTCTTCCTGCCGGGCATCTCCCTGGCCTCCATCGGCGGTTTGATCTGTTTTGCCGCCGCCGTGGTGCTTGCCTATGTCAAGATCGGGGCCACCGCCGGCATCATTACGCTGATAGCCGCGCTGGTGGCCACCGCGCTCAGTGTCTGGTGGTTTTTCCGTTCGAAGGCCCTGGACCGCATGTCGCTCCAATCCTCCATCGACGCCACCGTCGAGGGCGGCCAGGAGCAGCAGGTGCATCCCGGCGACCAAGGCGTGTGCCTGTCCCGACTGGTCCCCATGGGCAAGGTCCTGATCAACGGACAAACCTACGAGGCCCGTGCCGAGAACGAGATGATCGACGAGGGCGCCCCGGTCGAAGTCTGCGCTGTGGACAAATTCCATATCACCGTCAAGCAATTATCAACCCGTTAATACTGTCACACTATGATGAATCTAGCCATTGTCATGAGCTTCGGCGTCGCCCTGGCCATTGCGGCAGCAGTGATTATCCTGCTGATTCTGTTTTTCTACTATGTGCCCTTCTTCCTGTGGCTGTCGGCCCGGGTCTCCGGGGTCAACATCTCCCTGGTGCAGCTCTTCCTGATGCGCATCCGTAAGATTCCTCCCACGGTCATCGGCAATGCCCTTATCGAAGGACACAAAGCCGGTCTGAAAGACCTGCGCCGCGACGAACTGGAAGCCCACTACCTGGCCGGCGGACATGTCGAAAAGGTGGTTCACGCACTGGTTTCCGCCTCCAAGGCCAATATCGACCTATCCTTCCAGATGGCCACCGCCATCGACCTGGCCGGCCGTGATGTGTTCGAGGCTGTCCAGATGTCGGTCAATCCCAAGGTCATCGATACTCCTCCCGTAGCCGCTGTGGCCAAGGATGGTATCCAGCTCATTGCCAAGGCCCGTGTCACGGTACGCGCCAGCATCAAACAACTGGTCGGCGGTGCCGGCGAAGACACCGTGCTGGCCCGTGTGGGCGAAGGCATCGTCTCGTCGATCGGTTCGTCGGAAAGCCACAAACAGGTGCTCGAAAATCCCGATTCCATTTCCAAACTGGTACTGCGGAAAGGACTGGACGCCGGCACGGCCTTTGAAATCCTGTCTATCGACATCGCCGACATCGACATTGGCAAGAACATCGGTGCCGTCCTGCAGATGGACCAGGCCCAGGCCGACAAGAACATCGCCCAGGCCAAGGCCGAGGAACGCCGCGCCATGGCTGTCGCCCTCGAACAGGAGATGAAAGCCAAGGCCCAGGAAGCCCGTGCCAAAGTGATCGAGGCCGAGGCCGAAGTGCCCAAGGCCATGGCCGAAGCCTTCCGTAGCGGCAACCTGGGTATCATGGACTATTACAAAATGAAGAACATCGAAGCAGACACCAATATGCGCGATGCCATTTCCAAACCCTCGGGCAATTCTAAAAAATAAACCCAATGGCTGATTTCTTTCCTGCCTCCGAACTGCTCATCAACGACGATGGTAGCGTCTTCCACCTGCACTTGCGTCCCGACCAGCTGGCCGACAAAGTGATTCTGGTCGGCGATCCAGACCGGGTCTCCGTGGTGGCCGATCATTTTGAAAGCCGCGAATGCGATGTGCGCAACCGCGAGTTCCATGCCATGACCGGCTGTTTCCGCGGCAAGCGCATCTCTGTCATCTCGACAGGCATCGGCTGTGACAACATCGACATTGTGCTCAACGAACTGGATGCCCTGGCCAACATCGATTTCAAAACCCGTCAGGTCAAGAAGCAACTGCGCAGCCTGGAAATCGTCCGTATCGGCACCTGTGGCGGGTTGCAGCCCGACACCCCGGTCGGCACCTTTGTCTGCTCGGCCAAGTTTGTAGGACTGGATGCCCTGCTCAATTTCTACCAGGGTCGCGACAAATGCTGCGATACCGCCCTCGAGCAGGCACTGCTCAAACACCTAGGCTGGACGGGGCACACCTGTTCCCCGCTGTTCTATGCCGTTGAGGCCGATCCTGAATTGTCGACCCGCATCGCCGGCAAGGAAATGCTCCGGGGCATTACTGTCACGGCCAACGGTTTTTACGGGCCGCAGGGCCGCGAGCTGCGCGTGCCGCTGGCCGATCCGTTCCAGAACGAGAAACTCCGCTCGTTTGAGTACCAGGGCCTGCGCGTCACCAATCTGGAGATGGAAGGTTCGGCCATCGCCGGCCTGGGCAGGATCCTGGGCCATCGGGCCACCACTGTGTGCATGGTCATCGCCAACCGTTTCGCCAAGGACGCCAACACCGACTATCGCCAGTCTCTGGACGACTTGATACGCATGGCTTTGGAAAGAATCTAACCCATCATACCTACACTCTCATGGCACATCCTGTCAAACTCAGAAGACTTTCGTTGTTTTTGCTCATCGGACTTGCTTTGCTGGCCGTCGGTGTGGCGATGTTGATCTGGTCGTCGCAGGACGCACCGGGTGCCGCCGTCTGCCTTGTCGGACTCATCGTGACAGTGGTCGGTGTACGCCAGTTTTTCAAACAGAGCTATCATCTCTTCCGGCGCGACCCGAATTTCCAGATCAAGCATGCCCTGACCCGGGGCGACCGTTACTACATGTTCATGGAGCAATACCAGCCGCTTATTGCCGGCCAGACCGACGAAATCGCCGTCATGGCCAATACGGCGGCCGCCCTGCGTGAAGTGTTCGGCTTCTTCTGGGTGGGCTTCTACCTGGTGCGCGACGGCCAACTGGTGCTGGGTCCCTTCCAAGGACATGTGGCCTGCTCCTCCATCAAATATGGCAAGGGCGTCTGCGGCACCGCCTGGCAGAAACGCGAGACACAGGTGGTACCCGATGTGGAACTGTTTCCCGGGCACATCGCCTGCAGTGCACTGTCGCGTTCGGAAATCGTCGTACCCGTGATGGCCGGTGAAGAAGTCAAAGCCGTGCTCGACATCGACAGCGACCGCCTGAGGGCCTTCAACAACACCGACAAGAATTTTCTGGAAAAGATCATGGCCTTGATGGCCAAGGAACTGTATGGCCAAACGACAGCGCCGAAGCAAGACCCTTCACCGGAAAATGAGGCTGCGACACCCTCTGATGAATAAAATACCTTACAACCACAGATGAAAACAGGATCCGACACCACGCTCCCCCATACGCTGCCCGCAGACACCATCTGCGCCGTGGCCACCGCTCCCGGCGGAGCGTTGGGGATGATCCGTGTCAGCGGTCCCCAGGCCCTGGCGGCCACCGAGGCCATCTTTCGACCGGCCCGACACAACACAGCGGCCAGTCACAATGCAGCGGCCGATTCCTCAGCCAAACAACCCGGGCACAAACTCGCAGATCAAAAAGCCTACACCCTGGCCTTCGGACAGATTGTCCAGGGAGATGACATCATCGACGAGGTGCTGGTCTCCGTTTTCCGGGCGCCCCATTCCTACACGGGCGAAGACGCCACCGAAATCAGTTGCCACGGCAGCGACTACATCCTGCAGAAAGTCTTGCAGCTGCTCGTCGGCCGGGGTTGCCGGCTGGCCCGGCCCGGCGAATTTACCGAGCGTGCCTTCCTGCATGGCAAAATGGATCTGAGCCAGGCCGAAGCCGTGGCCGACCTGATTGCCTCCTCCTCGGCAGCGATGCACCGGGTGGCCATGCAGCAAATGCGCGGCGGCTTTTCCAACGACCTGAAACGCCTGCGCGAAAAACTGCTCAACATGGTCTCGCTGCTCGAACTGGAACTGGATTTCGCCGATCACGAAGACCTGGAGTTTGCCGACCGTAGCCAACTCAAGGCGCTGGCCGAGGAAATAGCGCAGGCCATCGCCCGGCTGGCCGATTCCTTCCGGCTGGGCAATGCCCTGAAAAGCGGTGTACCCGTAGCCATCATCGGGCAGACCAATGCCGGCAAATCGACCCTGCTCAACGCCCTGCTCCACGAAGACCGGGCCATTGTTTCGGACATCCCCGGCACCACTCGCGACAGCATCGAAGACACAGTCAATGTGCAAGGCATCACCTTCCGCTTCATCGACACGGCCGGTCTGCGCCATACCGACGACCGCATCGAGCTGCTGGGTATCGGACGCAGTCTGGACAAAATCGATCAGGCCTCCATCGTGCTTTGGTTGCTCGATGCCACCGACGGCCAAGGTCAGTTGCAAGCGCTGGCCCCGCAGATCCTGCCGCGCTGCCAAGGCAAAACGCTGGTGCTGCTCTACAACAAGACCGATCTCTGCTCAGCCGGATTTACCTTGCCTGAACCGCCCGCCGGAGTGCCCGCCGACACCCTGTCGCTGGCTATTTCGGCCAAGGAGGGCTGGCACATCGACGAGCTGCAGCAATTGCTGGTCCAGGCAGCCCACCTGCCCCAGGTGTCCCAAAGTGAAGTGATAGTCACCAACCTGCGTCACTACGAAGCCCTGTGCCAAGGTCTGACGGCCATCCGCCGCGTGCTCCAAGGCATGGACGACGGCCTGTCGGGCGATTTCCTGGCCCAGGACCTGCGCGAGTGCCTCTACTATCTGGGCCTCATCACCGGCGACATCACCACCGACGAGGTCCTCGGCAACATCTTCAAAAACTTCTGCGTGGGGAAATAATAGGCCAGCAGACCCGTGGAGAGCGGCATTATCATTCCCACGCTGACGCCCATCATGGCTCGGAATTCCAGCAACATCCAGATATTGTAGACAAAGAACGCCCCGGATCCGGAGAGTACGTACAAGGCAAGCCCCGTCAGTGCCAGTGTACGGGTTTTCATCAATCGGCAGAGCCAGGGGAAAACCAGGTTCGTGAGGATGATAAACAGTGCCGGGAGGCTTACAATCAGTTGGATAAGCAGTGGATTCCGGCCTGCGAAATGGGCACTGATAACACCCAGCGCCGGAGCGATGGCGGCACCCGCCATGACGGTAAGCAAACTGATGGAGAGAATGGTGTACAGCAATCTCTTTTTTCATAATAAAACGGTCTTAAATTAAGTGGAGATTGCAGCTCTGCCAAGCTGCGAAAAGGACTCTTTTCGCGGGTGCAAAGGTACAACTTTTTTTAAATTCCGAGGGTCACAAACGAAGGTTATTTTTCGTATTTTTGTTATGGAA